>NZ_JBEZYU010000016.1:0-38222 GCF_040638875.1 Nocardia sp. NPDC024068
GTCCGAGGGCGGCCACGGTATCCGTGAGTATCTGGCGGAGAACGTGCTGGATTCCCTCGAACCGGAGATGCTGGATTTCCTGTCCGATATCTCGGATCAGGTAGGCGCCCTGGAACGCCTCCGCCAGCGCGGGGGCGAGCGCCGCGTGTGCGGCGGGGTCCAGCGCGTGCAACGCCTGCAATCCGCCCGCGATCGGCAACAGCGCGGACAGCACCACCGCGACCACCGCGGTCCCGATGGCCATCACCGTGGTGTTGATCAAGTTCACGGTCGTGCTGCCACCCGCCTGCTGGTCGGGCGTCAGCGCGCGGGTCGCGGTGGTGATGGCGGGCATCATGGTGCCGCCACCGCCGGCGCCCATGAGCAGCATCGCCGCGCACAGGCCCCAGTAGGAGGAATCGGTATCCAGCTGGGCACGGAAGAGCAGGAAACCCACCACCCCGACCGCTATCGAGACCGGTAGGTACCGCCCGGGCGGGAAACGGTCGATGAGCCGGCCCGCTATCTGCATGGTCGTTCCGGACGCCAGCGCGAACGGGATACCCAGCGCGCCCGCCACCAACGCCGATTCACCCCGCACCACCTGGAAGTACAGCGGCTGCAACAGCATCGCGCCGAAATAGCCCGCCGCGAACAGAGCGAGCAGGGCGGAGGCGGCCCCGACCTCGCGGCGGCGCAGGATCCGCAGGTCGAGCAGGGGCTCCGGAGCGGTGAAACCGCGGTGCACGAAGATCGCCACCAGAGCCGCGCCGAGCAGCAGCGGCAGCACAACCGGGCCGAGCGGAAAGCCGCCGTGCTCGCCCGCGGCGGTGACCCCGTAGATCAGCAGAGCCAGACCGGGCGACATGAGCGCGATCCCGACCGTGTCGAGCCGCCGGCGCGGTTGCGGATCGTCGACGGGGAAGACCCGCAGGGCGAGGGCCAGCACCACCACGGCGACGGGAACGTTCACGAAGAACATCCAGCGCCACGACATCTCGTCGATCAGATACCCGCCGAGGACCGGGCCCGCCAGCGGAACGACCAGGATCGCCAGACCCATCGTGCTCATCGCGCGCCCCAACCGGTCCGGACTGGCCGCGCGCAGCAGCACGGTCATCCCCACCGGCATGAGCAGCCCACCGCCGAGCCCCTGCACCACCCGGAAGGCGATCAGCGACTCGATGTTCCAGGCCGCGCCGGCCAGCAGCGAACCGATCGCGAAAATCGTCACGGCCACCAGGTACAGGCGTTTCGCCCCGAATCTGCCCATCGCCCACGCGGCCACCGGGACCACCCCGGCGACCGCCAGCGCGTATCCGGTCGACACCCACTGGATGGTGGCCAGTGGCGCCGCGAATTCGGCGGAGAGCCGATTGATCGCCACGTTGACGATGGTCTGATCGAGGGTCGCCATGATCGAGCCGACCACCAGGACCAGGGCGATCGTCATCGGCTTCCGGGTGGCCGGACCGGGCGGTGGTGCGGTGGTGGCGGTGCCGGTCGATATCGTCATCGGTTTTCTCCCGTATGCGTTCGGCGTCCCCATCGGCCGCCGCCCACCACCTTTCTTCCTCAACCATTATTGAGGTCAAGCGGTGATCACGCGCCCGGCACCGACGAGGCGTTGGGAGGTGCCGGGGTCGCGGGATCAGGGATCGAGCACTCATCGCACCGACCCGGTCCGATGAGTTGTCCCGGGCTACTCCGTCCAATCGGTTGACACGGTCGGTTACCGAGCAAGGAGTGGGACGATGAGGAAGATCACCGCGGGCATGTTCGTGGCTCTCGACGGGGTGGTCCAGGACCCGCAGGACTGGCACTTCCCGTATTTCAACGATGAGATGGGGGCCGCGGTCGGCGCTCAGATGGATGCCGACACCCTGCTGATGGGCCGGGTCACCTACGAGGGGTTCGCCGAGGCCTGGCCGGCCCGCGAAGCCGAAGGCGGCGAGGACGCGTTCTTCGCCGGGAAACTCGGCGATGCCCGCAAGATCGTGGTGTCATCCCAGGACCTCGAGCTCACCTGGCGCAATTCGGAGCTGCTGCGCGGAAATCTGCTGGAGGCGGTGGCGGCGTTGAAGGCGGAACCGGGTGGCGATATCGCGATCAGCGGTTCGGTTTCCGTCGTGCGCCAGTTGCTGGCCGCCGGTTTGCTGGACGAACTGCACCTGCTGGTGCACCCGATCGTCGTCGGCAAGGGTATGCGCCTGTTCGATAGCGGCGGCACCCTTTCGCTGGAACTGCTCTCCTCGACCACCTTCACCACCGGCGTGGTCCACCTGGTCTATCGCCGGGCCGAAACGGGCGGCGCCGGTGGTTACGAGCAGGCAAAAGCCCATATGCCCGCCGGGGACTAGCGGGCAATCCTGCGCTCCCAGATGGTGCAATACCCTCAGACCACCCGGGCGCGTACAGGAATCCTGTACAGTGAATGAATGCGGCAGATTTCCTATACCGAAGCCCGCGCGACCCTGGCAAAGGTGCTCGACACGGCCACCGATGACCTCGAAGAGATCGTGGTCACCCGCGCCGGGCACGAGCCGGCGATCGTGGTTTCGCTCCGTGAATACGAGGCGTTGAAGGAGACCGCGCATCTGCTCGGCACCCCTGCCAATGCGCGGCATCTGCAACGGGGGCTGGAGGAATTCGCGGCCGGAGGGTTCATTCCCGGCGACCGCCTGGACGTGCCGGCCGACGATGACGATTCGGCAGGCGTGGCGTGAAGCTCCACTTCGCCGGCGAAGCGTGGAACGACTACGTATGGACGGTTGCCAACGACAGGGCGGCGGCACGCAAGATCAACCGGCTGTTCGATGACATCGTGGTCCACGGCCAGGCCGATGGAATCGGCAAGCCGGAGCCACTGCTGCACAGTCTGGCCGGCTGGTGGTCGCGGCGGATCACCCAGGAACACCGACTGGTGTACCGGGTCGAGAACGAGGTGATCCACGTCCTGTCGTGCCGTCACCACTACGAGTAGCCCCGGCTTCAGGGATCCGATCGGTGTGCGAGACCTCCCGGCAGCGAATCGGGCGTGGCGACGCCGGGAGGTAGAGCGTGAGTTCAGCTCGGGCGGGTGAGGAAGGCCAGCACCGCTGACTCGAACGCCGTCTTCTGCTCGATCATCGCCCAGTGTCCGCAGTCCGGGAACACGTGCAGTTCGGCCTTCGGGATGGTGCGCATGGGCAGCAGCGCCATATCGAGGGGGCTCACCCGGTCGTCACGGCCCCACGTGACCAGCGTCGGCGCCTTGACCTTGTGCAGCATCGCCCACGGCGGCGGCGCGTCCGCGGCGTCCATGGCGCGCACCATCGCGGTGAACGCGGCCCGGCTGTACATGCGGCGGGCGCTGTCGAGGGTGGCCGGATCGGTGGCCTGCTCCCAGCGTTCCTCGATCATCTGCTCGGTGACCAGCGCCGGGTCGTGCACCATCGAGTGCAGCCAGGCGATCAGCCGTTCCCGGGTGGGGTTCTCGGTGAACTCCTGCAGCAACCGGATCCCCTCCCCCGGCCCCGGGCTGAAGATGTTCTTGCCGATACCACCGATGGTCACGATCTTGCCGACCCGGTCCGGATGGGCGATCGCGTAGTTCAGCGCCACCCCGCCGCCCATCGAATTTCCGACGATATCGACCCGGTCGAGCCCGAGGGCGTCCACGAAACGGACCACCGCTTCCAGCGCGGTGACCATCGGGTGACCGCCGAAATCGTCGCTGACGCCGAACCCGGGGAATTCCAGGATCAGGCACCGGAACCGCTCAGCGAAGACCTCGAGGTTGCCGCTGAAGTTACGCCAGCCGGTGACTCCGGGCCCGGATCCGTGTAGGAGTAGCAGCGGCGTTCCCGACCCGGCCTCGTGGTACCGCAACAGTCCCGCGTCGGTGCGCACTTCCCGCAGCGTCTCCGCGGCGCCGAGTACCGATGTCATCGTCCAACCTCCATATCGCCTGCTTCGCCGACCACGGTGCCACTTCCGGGGCGGTACGCGTGGGGGTTTCCCGGTGAACGGACCGCCGAGTCCCCCGTGCGGTCACCGGGCGGCCGGGGGTGGCCGAAAACCCTTGGGCCAGATGGTGGCCTCGTCGTGGGTCACGCCGTCGAGGTTCGCGCCGTCCATGACCGCTCCGGTCAGATCCGCTCCGGCGAGATCTGCACCGGCCAGGGTCGCTCCGGTCAGATCCGCACCGGCAAGGTTCGCGCCGTCCAGGTTCACCTCGGTGAGGCGCGCACCGGCGAAGTTCACCTCCGACAGGTTCGCCCGAGCGAAATTGGCGCGGGTCAGGTTCGCTCGGTCGAAGGTCGCGCCGGTGAGATCGGCGCCGGAAAAGGTCGCGAAGGAGAGATTCGCGTCGTCGAAGGAGGTCGCGAGCAGGCGGCCGTCGTCGAAGCCGGCGTAGACGAGATTCGCACCGCCCAGGCGCGCGCCGGTGAGGTCGGCGCGGGAAAGGGTCGCGAAGGAGAGATCGGCGAAGGCGAGTTGGCTGCCGGAGAGATTCGCGCCACGGAGGTCACCGCCGCGCAGATAGGTGCGGTCCAGCCGGACTCTGCGCAGCGGCGCGGGGGCGGCATCGCTGGAAACCGACAGGGTCGCTCGGGGCAGGCACAGTCTGTCCAGGTCCGGCCCGTAGCCGATATCGTCGGACCCCGGGTCGCGTCGCACGATGGCGGTCAGCACGGCCTGGACGTCGATCGGTGTGGCGTCCGGCGGATCGGGCACGGGGCCCGGGAAGGTGGTGGGCCCGCTGACCTCCGCCGTGCACGCGGTCGCCTGCGGATGGGTCCGCAGGAAGGAAGTGAGCAGCGTGAACACCGTCGGCTGATCGGCGGGTGAATCCTTGGCGAGCCGTTCGAGCAGGTAGATACCCGAGAGCCGGACGTTGATCTTGTCGGAGGAGAGCTGTTCGGCCGCGACCCGGAACCGGTCGGTGACCGCGGTCTGCCGGGACAGGTCGTATTGGTCGTCGGTCGCGCGCAGGGATTGACCGGAGAACCAGAGGGCGGCGACCGCGGCGCCGGACGCGCCGATTGTGGCGACAGTGGTCGCCATGGCGGCCAGCTTCTTCCAGCCCGGCCAGTACAGGAACCGGACCGGCAGGGATCGCCGCGCCGGCTCCGTTCCCCGGGCGGGCGGTACCGGTGCTCGCAGCGATCGGCCACGACCCGCGACAACGAGACGGTTACGCGCCAACTGAACACCCCCGGACCCACCGACTACCTCGAAGCAATTGCCCGCCACCATATCCCGATCCGGGACCACATGGCGGGTCCGCCGCCGGGCGCTCTGGGAGGACGTCACCATCCGGGCAGCCGCCGGGGCGACCTCGTATCCGGGACACCTGCCGGTGCGCCTGGTACCGGCACCGCTGCCGAGGTCGGTGCGGACCTCGGTGTCTGTGCGTTCGGACGGCCGCTGCGCCGGCTCAGCCGAGGCGGCCCGGTACCGGTTCCCGGCGCAGTCCGTCGGTGGACAGCTCGCCTTCGGTGACTGCCCGTTCGATCGAATCACGCAGCGCCGGGCAGGTCGGAATCCATTGGCTGGGTTCCCCGAGAGCCGCCCGGCGCGCGAACTCCGGGCAGGCCGATTCGGCGTCGTCCAGCCATTGGATGCTGGTATGGCTGGGACTGAATTTCTCGACCAGCACCCGATTTCCGCAGTTGGCGCACTGTATGGGTTGCACGGTTACTCCTCGGTCGGCCGGTTGCGGGCCGCGTGGCGGGCGCCGATATAGCCGAACACCATCGCGGGTCCGATGGTGGCGCCCGCACCCGCGTAGTCGGTGCCCATCACGGCGGCGGAGGTGTTGCCGGTGGCGTACAGACCGTCGATCACGGTGCCGTCCGCCCGCAGCACCTGCCCGTTCTCGTTGTACACCAGCCCACCCTTGGTGCCCAGGTCGCCGATGCGAATCCGTAACGCGTAGAACGGCGCCCGGTCGATGACATCCAGAGTGGGATGGGGCAGCGAGGGGTCGCCGTAGTAGTTGTCGTAGGCGCTCTCGCCGCGTCCGAATTCGGTATCGCGGCCGGTCCGCGCGGATTCGTTGTACCGCAGCAGCGTCGCCTCCAGCGCGGCGGTGGGCGCTCCGATGGCCGCACCGAGTTCGGCGACCGTGTTCGCACTCACCACCAGTCCCGCGGAGAGCCAGTCGGCGGGGAACTTCTGGCCGGGCATGATGCCGCCGATCGGATAGCGGTTCTTGGCCCGGGAATCGAAGATCATCCACGCCGGATCGTGACCACCCGCCAGCTGGGCGTGTACGAAGGTGACGTACGGCGCCGCCTCGTTGGTGAACCGGACGCCCGAGCCGTTCACGATGATCGAGCGCGGGATGGATCGTTCCGATACCAGGACCTGGTTGATCCCCTCGGGCCGCTGGAACGACGGCATCCACCACGCTTCGTCCATGAGATCGACGGCGGCGCCGATCTGTTCACCGGCCAGGATGCCGTCGCCGGTGTTATCGGTGGAAGCGGCGCTGAAATTGTCCCGGCCACCCGCCGGTAGATGCTGTTTGCGCAGGGCCTGGTTGTATTCGAAGCCACCGGTCGCCAGGAGGACACCGTGGCGGGCCCGGATACGCACCTCTGCGCCGTCGCGCTCGGCGACCACCCCCAGCACCGTGCCGGAATCATCGGTGATCAGCGAGCGCATCGGCGTATTCAGCCAGAGCGGCACATCGGCGTCGTGCAGGGCCAGCCGCAGCCGGGCGATGAGGGCGCGGCCGAGGGTGTCCATATGGCGGCGCAGCAGCACGGCTTTCACCGCGCGCAGGCCGGTGAGCAGTGCGGTCCACCGGGCCTTCCAGGTCCGGGTCACCATATTCAGCTGGACGAAATCCTTCGAGGTGATGAAGAGTCCCGGCGGTGTGGCCAGCGCGGCCGGGCGCAACCGATCCTCCTCGGCGCCGAGCTTTTTCAGGTCCACCGGCAGCGGTTCGATCGAACGCCCCGCGGGCCGCCCGCCGGGCGCCTCCGGGTGGTAGTCGGAATAGCCGGTGCACCACTGGAAACGCAGATGCGGACCGCTGCGCTCCAGGAAATCCAGCATCGCCGGACCCTCGTCGATGAAAGCATCGAGATTGGCCGACGGCACCCGGTCGCCGACCACCGCGTCCAGGTAGGCGCGCACCTCGGCGCGGGAATCACGCAATCCCTCGCGCAGCAGCACCGGATTGTTCGGCACCCAGACGCCGCCACCGGACAGCGCGGTACTGCCGCCGTAGTAGGCGCCCTTCTCGATGACGAGGGTGTCCAGGCCCCGGTCGGCGGCGGCCAGGGCGCCGGTGAAACCACCGGCGCCGCTGCCCACGACCAGGAAACCCACTTCGTGATCCCAATGCTGTTCGCTAGCGGACACGGATCTCTCTTTTCTCGCGGAACTCGGCGTCAGCCGAAGCTGATGTCTCGGCGTCAGCCGAAGCTGATGTCGTCGGCGGACCAGAACGCGCGCATGCTCGTTATCCGCGCGTCGGCGTCGAAGCTCATGACGTCGATCGGTTCGACGGTGATGGTCCGGTCACCGGTCTCGGTGATCACCCGGAAGGCGAATGCGGCGTGGTCGCCGCTGACCCGCAGGCTCAGCAATTCGGTACTGCGGCGGGATGATTCGAGACTGCTGTAGAACTTCTCGATGGCGGCGCGGCCGGTGTGTCCGGGCGCGCCCACGGGATCTTCCAGGGTGGCGTTCTCGGCGTAGAGTTCGGCGATCTCGGCCGCGGTCCCGGTGGCGACGGTGTCGAGGTAACAGCGCACGGCCGCGCGGATCTGCTCCGGTTCGGGCATGGGTTTTCCTGTTCTGGGAGAGGGTCGGCGTCAGCGGCCGAGCAGGTCGAGGACGGCGAGATGGCCGAACAGCATCGAGGCGCCGATGGGGTTGCCGCCGCCGGGGTAGACGGTGCCGCTCACCGCGGCCATGGTGTTGCCCGCGGCGTACAGGCCGGGAATGGGCGATCCGTCGCGGCCGAGGACGCGGGCGGCGGTATCGGTCCGCAGACCACCCTTGGTGCCCAGGTCGGACAGGCCGAACGCGGCGGCGTGGAAGGGTCCCTGGTCGATCGGCACCATCGGCGACTCGCCCTCGGAGAAGGCGCGGTCGTAGGCTTCGTCGCCGCGGCCGAAATCGGTATCGGCGCCGGCCGCGACCATCGCGTTGTACCGGTCGACGGTGGCGACCAGATTCGCGGCCGGTACCCCGATGGCCGCCGCCAGTTCCGCCAGAGTGGCGGCGGTATGCCACAGGCCCGCGGCCTCGTATTTCTCGGATTCGACCATCGACACATTGGTGGCCTGCACCGGCGGCCGCGCGCCCGCGCGGTCGTCGTAGATCATCCAGTACGGGAGGGTCAGGGTGCCGGCACGCAGGCGTTCGATGGCCGCCCGGCCGAGCCGGTCGTAGGGGGCGGATTCGTTGACGAACCGGTTACCGTCCTGGTCGACGAAGATTCCGCCGGTGAACCACAGGGCGAACGCGGACCGGCCGTCGGGATGGGTGAGTCCCGGCGACCACCACGCCTGGTCCATGAGATCGGTATCGGCGCCGGCAGCGATACCCGCTTGATGCGCCCGGCCCTGGTTTCCCGGCGGGCCCATCGTGTCGCGGGCCGTGCCGGGCACACCGTAGTGCCGGCGCATCTCGTCGTTGCCCTCGAAACCGCCCGCCGCCAGGATCACGCCCCGCCGCACCTTGATCGCGACCGTTCCGGAGGGGCGTTCCACCAGCGCCCCGATGACGCGGCCGTCCTCGACGATCAGGTCCACCAGCGCGGCATTGCGGTGCAGGCGGACCTCCGGATAGGTCGACAACGCGCGCAGGAAGCGGCCGATCAGCGCCTGCCCGCCGATCAGCAGATCCGGCGGCGGCGCGCCCAGGCGGTCGGTGTCGAGCGGGCCGCGCAGATGTTCGCGCAGTGCGCCGAGTTCGGCCGCCGGGAGCGGGGCCGGCACGATATGACGCTGCCCGTCGAGCCGGGCTTTCGGCGCGGCACCGAAATAGTCGGGCCACGGATACATGTGGAATTCGAAATGCTCGTCGCTCTCCAGGTATGCGATGAGGTCGCGGCCGCGACGCACGAAGGTCTCCTGGAGTTCGGGCGGGGTGCGGTCGCCGACGACGGACCGGAAATAGATCAGGGCGTCGTCGAGGGTGTCATCGGTCCCGGCCCGCTCCAGCACCGGATTGCAGGGAAACCAGACCCCGCCGCCACCGGAATACGCGGTGGTGCCGCCGAATTTGTCCGTCGCCTCCACCACCGCGACCGACAAGCCCTCCCGGGCCGCGGTGTAGGCGCCGGCCAGGCCGCCACCGGAACCGGCCACCAGCACATCCACTTCGTCGTCGAAGTCCACCATCGTCTCCTTCTGCTGCGGGCCCGGGCCGAGATCTGCGACCGGCTCACGCGGTGTTCCGCCGCCGGCTCACGCCGGTAGAGGCCGACGGTAGGTCCGGCGCCGCGCGACGGATAACGGTCTTCCCGGTCACCGGGAGAGCACCCGGATGCGGTGCGGAAAGGCGGCGGATGCAGGTGCGGGACCGGACGGCGGGCGGATGCAGGTGCGGGCCGCGTGGCGGGTGAATGTGATTGTGCCGGTCAGCGGGAGAACCGGCCGCCGGGCACGCCGGGGGTCCTTACGGTCGCAGCAGACCAGCGGATACCGATGCCCAAGGGAGGCACTGTGAATCACCCGACGACGCCGTCACCAGGGAGTACGCGGACCCGAGTCGACGTGGCGGTCGTCGGCGCGGGTATCGCGGGCCTGTACGCGCTGCACCGGTTCCGCAGCCGCGGACTCTCGGTGCGGGTCTTCGAGGCCGCCGACGGCGTGGGCGGGGTCTGGTACTGGAACCGCTACCCCGGCGCCCGCTGCGATGTGGAGAGCGTGGACTACTCGTACTCGTTCGACGACGACCTCCAGCAGGAATGGAACTGGAGCGAGAAGTACGCGGCGCAGCCGGAGATCCTGGCCTACCTCGATCATGTCGCCGACCGTTTCGACCTGCGCCGTGATATCGAATTCGGCACCCGCGTCACCGATATCGCGCTGGACGAGCAGACCCTGACCTGGCAGGTGGACACCGATACCGGCAGCGCGGTCACCGCGCGGTTCGTGGTGCTGGCGACCGGGCCGCTGTCGAATGCCAACACCCCGGCGATCGACGGTCTCGACACGTTCACCGGACAGCTGCTGCATACCTCGGCCTGGCCCCACGAGGGCGTCGATCTGACCGGGCAGCGGGTCGGGGTGATCGGCACCGGCTCGTCGGGAATCCAGGCCATCCCGGTGATCGCCGAGCAGGCGAAGCGGTTGCAGGTGTTCCAGCGCACCGCCAACTACAGCGTCCCGGCCGGGAACATCCCGCTCGATGAGGCGCGTCGGGCCGAGCAGAAGGCCGACTACGCCGAGCGCCGCCGGCTGTCGATGTCCAGCGGCGGCGGATCCCCGCACCGTGCCCATCCGAAGTCCGCGCTCGAGGTGAGTGAGCAAGAACGCCGCGACGCCTACGAGCAGCGCTGGCAACTCGGCGGGGTCCTGTTCAGCAAGACCTTCCCGGACCAGCTGACCGATCCGGCGGCCAACGACACCGCCCGGCTGTTCTGGGAGGAGAAGATCCGTGCCGAGATCGACGACCCCCGGGTGGCCGACCTGCTGATCCCTCGTGACCATCCGATCGGCACCAAGCGCATCTGCACCGATACCCACTACTACCGGACCTTCAACCGGGAGAACGTGCAGCTGGTGGACCTGCGAGCGACGCCGATCGACCGGATCGACGCGGGCGGCCTGCACACCACCGGCGCATATTTCCCGCTGGACACTCTGGTGCTCGCCACCGGGTTCGACGCGATGACCGGATCGGTGGCCAAGATCGCGATCACCGGGCGCGGCGGGCGCACACTCAACGAGGCATGGGCCGACGGCCCCGAGACCTATCTGGGCCTGGGTATCCCCGGCTTCCCGAATCTGTTCAACCTGACCGGTCCGGGCAGCCCGTCGGTGCTGGCCAATATGGTGCTGCATTCGGAACTGCACGTGGACTGGGTGGCCGAGGCGATCGGTTTCGTCGACGAGCGCGGTGCGACGGCCATCGAGGCCCGCGCCGACGCCGCGGCCGGCTGGGTCAACGAATGCGCCGACCGGGCGGCCGGCACCCTGATGCCCCGGGCCAACTCCTGGTATCTCGGTGCGAACGTCCCGGGCAAACCGCGGGTCTTCATGCCGTTCGTGGGCGGTTTCGGGGTGTACGGCGAGATCATCGCCGAGGTGGCGGCGGCCGAGTACAAGGGGTTCGATCTCCACCCGGCGCCGTAGCCGGCGAGTGTCCGGATCGGGGCCCGTCCACACGCCGCCCATTCTGTGGTGGTCATATGCCGGACCGGCATATGACCACTGATAGCATTCGGCGAATGACGACGAGCGAATCCGACCCGGTGCAGATCAACCTGCCACCGACCAGCTGGGCGGTGCTCGCCATGCTCTCCTACGAGGAGGAGATCTCCGGGTACGACCTGAAGAAATGGGCCGACTGGAGTATCCGCTACTTCTACTGGAGTCCGTCCTACAGTCAGATCTACTCGGAACTGAAGAAGCTGGAAAAGCACGGTTTCGCCCACTCGCGGGTGGATGCCGACAACGCCATGCGCGGCCGGCGCCTCTACCGGATCACCCCGGCCGGCCGCGCGGCGGTGACCACGTGGACCAACAGCTCGCCGGTCGACCCGCCGATGCTGAAACACCATGTGATGCTGCGGATCATGTTCGGGCATCTCAGCTCGCCGGAGCGGCTCAAGGAGATCCTGCGCGACCATATCGCCGACGCCGAACGGCTCGAACACAGCGCGGCGGTGGATTCGGAGGCCGCGAGATCCGAACCCGGCTGGGCCTATTCCCAGATCGTGCTGAAATGGGCCGAACGGTACTACGCGTCCGAACGCGACCTCGCCCAGCAGCTGATCGACGATATCGATGCGGCCGAGAAGGCACTGGTGGCGGCCGTCCGCGACGACCAGATCGACTATCCGCACCCCACCCCGGGAAGCTGGCGCGAGGTGGAGCGGCGGGTCAAGGAACAGGACCCCGACCGGCGCTGAGTCACCGCGAACCCGGCACCGCACCGATGCCCGGATACCCGAACCGGCACGACCGCCGAACACCCGAACCGGGGCACGACTCGGTCAGCCGGTGAGAACCGGCTCGGTCCGGAGGCAGAAGCTGTGACCCACCCTGTCCCGGACGATGCACTCCGGGCATTCCGGGTCGAACCAGCGGTCCACCAGACCCCAGTGCACGGGATGCGTGAGGTAGGCGCCGGACAATCCGTCGAGGTCGGTGAACTCCTGCTCCCAGATATGCGTCCACTGCGCGGAGCCGATACTCCGGTCGGCCCGGCTCAGTTGCCAGGCGCGGATGGTGGGGATGTGGCCGGGCATCCGCAGCAGGTCGGCCTCGAATTCGGCCAGTACCGGCGGCGGTGTCGCCGGATCGGCCCGCAGCAGCAGCGTGCGATGGACCGTACCGGCACGGCGGGGTTCGGCGATACCGCCCACGCCGCGACCGTGATCGGCGCCGTCGACGCGCAATACCTCCACCCGATCGCACACCTCGGCCAGCAGGTCGGCGGCCGCTCGACTCGCGTCGGGTTCGGTGAAACTCGCGCGCAGCAGGAGATCGCCACCGTTGCGAACCCCGGGCAGAGTCGGTTCGACCAGCGCGCAGCGCGCCGGGCCGACGGCGGCCCGCAACGCGCTCCGCAGAGTTTCGATCGCGGTCGGGCCGGTATCCGGGGCGAGATGGATCAGGCGGGTGATCTCATACATCGGACAGCGCCGCGAGATCACCGGCCGCGGCGGCCGATTCGCGAGTCCGACGGGAGATCAGCGGCTCGATCCCTGCCCACCACCGACCCGGTTCCGGGTCCGGGCGGCCCTTCCAGGTCATCTCCCACCATCCGGTCGGCCCGTCGAGTTCCCAGGTCACGGTGACCGTATTGGACCGGTCGTCGAGCCAGAGCGGCGGTGCCACCAGCACTTGCGCCAATGTCATACCGCGCTCGATTGCACCCGGCACGTATTCGGCCAGATAGCGGTCCACGAACTCCCGTGCGCGACCGGGTCGCGTCACGATCCGGTCGACGATATAGACCTTTGCCGTCGTCATCGGCCCACGGTATTGCGGAGAGAAGCAGGCGTGAACAGACCTGCCCGATGTCCGGGACGTCCCGGCAACTACCACTTGGCGAGGAGCAAGCGCCGCCGGTTTTTCAGCCGAGGTAGGGGCTCGACCACTGTTCGGCCTGATTCCGCAGCCGTACCGTCTCGTGCACCTATGCCGCCGCGAATTCCCCTACTTCGACACCGGCCACGAACGCCGCCCATTCGGGGATGGTGAACCACAACGAGGCATCTCCCGCAACCACCGATACCCCGAAGACACTTCGCATAACCGCCGGCAACGTCGGATCGGTGCCCTGCGCCGGATCGACGACGTTCGAGAGGAAGTCTTCCCATCGGGAGGCCGGGACTTCGATCATTGGCTGCCGAAGCGGGTCGTTTCCGGACTCCAGCAAGTACTTGCTGTCCCGGATGTGCACCGTCTCTCCATGGAACCGGACCTCTACACAGGTGTGTTCCGAACCCGAGAAAGACGACTTGAACCACCGCGAACGCATGGCGTCATGCTAGTCCAGCGTCTTTGCGGCTGATCCGCACTGAACGCCCGGATGCACGGTCCGCTACGCCATGCCATGTTCTATTGCCCGGATGAGTTCAACGGAGGCCGCGCGGTCGAGAGCAGACGCGCGTGCCTGCGCGTACTGGTACTTCAACTGCTCGATCAACCGGAGGTCGTCGATGAGTTCGGCGTATACCGCAGACTCGAGCCAGGCAACTGTCGGCAGCCGTGGGCTGTCGAAGTCCAGAAAATGCACGGTTGCCGCGTTGACAGCTGCGCTCCCTTGGGCGGTGAACGGGATAATCCTCAGGTCGAGGGTGTCCGGATGGCTCTCGATCACCTCGACAACATGCCGCAGTTGTGCACGCTGAATCTCACGTCCGCCCACCTGCTGCATCAGTGCGGACTGGCCCACGACAACCGTAAGTCGCAACGGATCCTCTCCGGTAAGGCGCTCCTGCCGCTCGACACGAGCCCGTACCCGCTGTTCCGACTCGGCCGGCTTCGTCGCGACAGGCGAGGTGGTCAACGCCCGAATGTAATCCGCCGTCTGCAGTAACCCGGGTATCACGCAGCCTTCATAGCTGTCGATGGACGAAGCGCCGTGCTCGAGTCCGTAATACCGGAGGGTGTTCTCGCCGTACAGAGCCGAGTACTGATTCCACCAGCCTCGGTCCTTCGCCGTAGCGCGCAACGCGAGTAGCTCGGCCCGTTCCTCTGCTCCAACCTCGAGAAGATCTAGTAGCGCAGAGAGTTTGGTCTCCGTCATCACGCCTTTGAAGTTGACGACCTGCGACCAGTAGGTGGCGCCGATACCGAGGGTCTTCTGTATCGCGCCCGATGTGACACCGAGTTCCTTTGCACGCTGCTTGATTCGGAGCATGAGTTCCCAAACAGCAACGGTCGGGGATGTCGGTGGCATGAATCTCCCAAAGGCTGGCGATGCGGACTTCAGCGGAACGCCCGTGAGCATACCGGACTCCAGCAGGATGTTGATTACTGAATTTCAGTACTATAACTTCACACTCGCGAGCCCGGTCGGGCTCCGATCAGTCATCACCGCACTCGAAGGGGATCGAGAAGACGATGTCGGTGCAGGTAGTCGATGGGGTTTGGATGGTCAGCGACCGGTGTGCGCATCGCGCGCGCTCGGTGGGGCAGGGCGGCTGGGTGGTCTCGTACCTACCGGGGCGGACACTCGACTTCGGGCAGGCATCGGCGGCGCTACGGTTCGCGGAGTTTGCTTGCGATGCGGAAGATTTCGCGCGGATGCTCGGTTTGACCACTCGGGAGGCCATACACCTCGCACTCACCGATCAACCGTCCTCGTTGCGTACGTTTCGGAGCGAGAGGCAGTTCCGATGAGGCGAGAATCCCGGAGCGCCGGGGCCGCGTCGAAACGGCATGCGGCGGTTAGATCCACCGTGATCGGCGACTGCGAGGCCCTCTGGTGTCTGTCGGGGCAAGCCATCCGGATCCTTCGGGTACACACAGCGACCGGCACAACGCTGTCGGTGACCAGCGCAGAACGCGCACCGGACCTCGCGGACATGCGGGAGCGGTTTCCCGGCCTCACACCACTGTGGGATGCGGTCCGGCACCAATTCTGGACGCATACAGACGGAGAGGGCGCCGGAGGATGACCGACATTCGCTACCCCGACCCGGAATCCATCGATGAGATCACCGCCCGCTACCTGCTCTCGATGCGCACCACGCCGCTGCCGATGCTCTACGGATTCCGCTACGACGGCACCGGTATCGATGCGGAATGCGCCGCCGTCGATCTCACCGGCGACCGCGGCGACACCGAACCGAACCCGCTGCACCTGCGCGCTGCCGAGATCCGTATCGCGCTCGGCCCCGGGATGTTCGGCTTCGGGCTGGTTTTCGTCGTCTCCGCCGATCAGCTCGCCGACCGGCCCGATAACCGGCACATACCCCAGCGAATCCGCAGCGCGGCTGGGCAACTGCCCGGCCCCGACGACCTGCTCACCGCGATAATGGTCGATGCGCGCGGCCGTCAGTGGTGGGCCGTCGCCAGCCGCCACCTGCCCGAACTCGAACCGGTTCGGATACATGTCCCGGCCGCCCCGCCCGAGCAGTGGCGGATCCCGGAGACACTCGACGCCTCGTTGTGGACGGCCGCCCTCGCCCTCGACGACGCGAACCACCCCCACCTGCTCCGGATACCTCCCACCCCACCGGCGACCACCTGACCTACACCTCACATCGATGTCACGCCGAACGCGGACGCACGCACGGATCTGCCCGATGTCCGGGACGCGATCAGAATGGATTCATCGCGGGCGGCCGTGGTGGGCGTGTGGGCTTCTCACTCATCCGCCCTCGACTTCACCGCGCACGGTGGTGGCGATGCGGGTGAGCGCCACACCGAGGTGGCGGCGTTGCGCGGCGGTGAGGGGATCGAACACGAGTCGCTTCACCTCCGCGACGTGCGCCGGTGCACTGTCGGCGACCTTGCGGCGGCCGGTGTCGGTCAAGGTGGCGAGGGTGTATCGGCCATCCGTGGGATCGGGCCGGCGGGCCACCCAATCGCGGGCCTCGAAACGGTCCATCACCTTCGACAGGCGCGGCTGCGTGCTGTCGCAGTCCCGGGCCAGATCGCTGAGCCGCATGGTGTCCGCATCGGACATGGACAACCGGGCCAGCACGCCGTACTCGAAGTTGGAGAGGCCGGCCTCTCGCTGCAGCTGACGATCCAGAGTGGCCGGAAGGGCGATAACGACGGTGAGCAGCGCCTGCCATAGATCCTGCTGGTCGTCATCGAGCCAGGGCGACGAAGTGTCCATGACTTCCATGTTACTTGCCCCAGCAAGTCAAGTGACTTTCCCAAGCAAGTGTCCCGTGCGATCTTTCGCTTGCCATGGAAACCAACACAACTTGCCTAGGCAACTCATTTCACTTGCCCAGGCAACCGATTTGAGCTATCGTCAACTTGCCCAGGAAAGCAAAACAGGTTGCCGGGGGCCTCATCGATTTCCGCGGCAAAACACCCGGCGCCGACCTCACCCACCTCACGGACGAGCACTTCGTCCCACTGCTGCTGACGGTCGGCGCCGCTGATGACCCCGCGGGCGCCGTGAGCGTCCTCGATCGGCTGGTGATGGGCAACTCCATCCGATCGATACAGATGTATGAAGTGCCCTGCCCCGCAACCTTTTTAACTCCAAACGATCGTTCGCCGGCATCGGCATCGATACACAGAAAAGGCAGTGACGTGAAAGTAGTGCGTTTCCACGAGTTCGGCAGCAGCGAAGTCCTGCGCCTCGAAGACATCGACCGCCCGATCCCCGGCACCGGGCAGGTGCTGGTCCGGCTGGCGGCCACGTCGTTCAACCCGGTCGACGACCACATCCGTACAGGCGTCCTGGCCGAAATGATCCCGATCGGCTTCCCGTATGTACCGGGGCTGGATCTCGCGGGTACCGTCGCCGAACTCGGGCCGGACGTGACCGGCCCGCAGGTCGGTGACGCGGTCATCGCGATGCTTCCCCTCGACTCCGCCGGCGGCGCCGCCGAGTACGCGCTCGCTCCGGCCGTGGCCCTGGCTCCGGCACCCCGGACGATCGACCTGGCCGACGCCGCCGCACTGCCCCTGACCGGCCTGGCGGCCTGGCAGACGATATTCGAGCTCGCGGAGCTGAAACCCGGACAGAACGTACTGGTCAACGGGGCCGGGGGCGCGGTGGGGAGTCTCGTGGTGCAACTCGCCGTGGATGCGGGAGCGCGGGTGACCGCGGTGGACCAGCCGCGAAATGCCGACCGCCTGCGGAGCTATGGTGCGGACCGGTTCGCCGGCCCGCTCGACCTCACCGCGGATCCCGCCGCTGTCGGCGGTCCTTTCGACGTCGTGGTGAACCATGTACGCGTCACCCCGGAGGAGCTCGCGCAGCTGACGAACTACGTTGCCGACGGCGGGGTCGCCGCCAGCACTGCGGGCCCGATTCCCGAAGACCCCGACCGCGGGGTGCGTAGCGCGAGTCTGTGGGTCCGCAGCGACGGAGCCCAACTGGCCGAACTGGCCGCCAAGGTGGATGCGGGCACACTTCGGCTCCACATCGCCGACCGTCGGCCGGTAGCCGAGCTGGCCGCCGTACACGCCGACGCCGGGGCCGGGCGTTTGCCCGGCAAGACTGTCGTCCTCGTCCCCTGACGGCGGCTGCGCGACTATTCAAGCGGGAGCCAGTTCCAGAAGGCTGAACACCCCGCCCACCGGGAATGTGTTCACCCTGCGCCACCCCGACGCCGCGAAAAGAGCGTCGTACTCGTCGAGATCGCGTTCCATACCTCCGGTCACGGCCAGCATGTTCATATCCATGCGGGTGGCGAAATCGCTGGTGCCGATCACCAGTTCCAGCACCATCAGGCGCCCGGACGGGTTCACCGCGGTTCGGCAGTTACGCAGAATCGTGACGGCGCGCTCGTCGTCCCAGTCGTGGAGGATGTGCTTGAGGAGATAGAGGTCCGCGGACGGAACCTCGGTGAAGAAATCCCCCGCCACGGCGGAGAAACGTTCGGACAGGCCGCGCTTGCCGGCCTCGGCCCGGGCCCCCTCCACGGCGTGGGGTAGGTCGAGCACCTGACCGTGCAGTTGCGGGTCGGCCTGCATCAGGCCCAGCACGAAGTTGCCGTCCGCGCCCCCGATATCGACCACACTCGCCACCCCGGTGGTATCGACCGCGGCCACCGCGTCCGGGATGACCAGGCCGGAGAAATCACCCATCGCGCGCGCGAAAAGGGCCGCCTCCTCCGCATTCTCCGGCTGCGCGAAGTACTCGAACACCTCGGCGCCCAGAGCTTCCCGCGCCTGCGACCGGCCCTGACGCACCGCCTCGGGAAGGCGCCCCCATGCCTGCCAGTGCGCGTGCTCGTTCTGGACCAGCACCAGAGAACGCAGTGAGCCCGGGATATCGGTGCGCAGCAACTGCCCCCGTCCGGTCAGCCCGAACCGGCGGTCTCCTTCGTAGCTGAGCACTCCCAGCGAGGCAGCGGCTCGCATCAGTCGGTAGGTCGTTCCTGGATCGCTGCCCGTACTCTCGGCGACCCGCTCGGCGGTCGCCGGGCCGTGGGCCAAATGGTCGGCGATTCGCAACTGGGCCACGGCCCGTAGCGTCTGCGCGACCCAGCCACCGGTGAGTAGATCCAGGACCGCGGCGGTATCTGTGGTGGTGTCGTTCGGGACGGTGCCGGTCATGGCATCGAAGTCCTTCCTATTCGGGGTGATCGGGATAATCAGCAGTGGTCGGTCCGGTCGAAACCGTTACGCGGTTCGTATCCCCGAGTTCTCCTGCCGGTATGGGCCGGCTCCTGGCACAGCGCCCTGACACGACCCCGCCGACGGGTCAGGGTGTCGAGGACCACACCACGAAGAAGAAGTGGCGGGCGTTTTTCGAAATCCGATCGGGTACCCGGAGGGCAGTGCGTAGCCGTGTGGTGCCGGACCCCCGCGGTGGTGCCGGACCACAGAGCCGGCCGAGCCGAAACATCCGTGCCACCGGAGCGTCGAAGGATCGACCACGAGGGATCTGAGAATGGGCTCCAACGGAACGGATTCGGATCCACCGCACGGAACGTTCTCCGTGGACTCCACACCGCCGGGCTCCGCATCGCACGGCTTCGACGCCTTCCGGCGCGGGTGGGAGACGCAGGTGGGCGACCGGTTCCCGCTGTCGAACTACAGTCCCGGCACGGTAGGCGACTTCCGGGTCAGGGCCCGGCTCCGCCGGGTGGGCGACCTGGCGACGACCGATATCCACACCGCGTCGGCAATTCAGCAGATCGACGGCGTCGCGGATTGGACCCAACTGTGCGTTCTAACGCGTGGCGCCTGGACGGTCGGCGACCGGTCGGGTCGCCACGAACACACCGTGCCGGCCGGACAGTTCATGCTCCGGCACCAGGACCGGCAGGTCCCGTGGGAAATGGCCCCGGATACGACGATCAAGATCGTTATTCTCCCGCCGACCAGCACCCTCGAACCCCTGCTCGGGAACCGGATCGTCCGCGGACCGGCGGACGCGGCCGAGATCCGCCTGCTGGCGGCCCACACGAATATGCTCCACTCGACGGTGGCCGACCTCGGCCCCGCCGGCGTGCACGCCGCCCGCAACGCCCTGCTCGAACTGGTCAAAGCAGTCGCGCTGGGGCGGTTCGACGACGCGGAACCCCAGCTGACACCGACACTCGTGCAGGCCGCGAAAGACCTCGCGGATCGTCGGCTCTCCGATCCGGAGCTGTCTCCGACCGTGCTGGCGCGTGCGCTCAACGTCTCCGTCCGCACCCTGCACCGCGCATTCGAGACGGCCGGAGAGTCGATAACCGCCTACATCCGATCCCGGCGACTCGACGAAGCCCGGCTCGCCCTGACAGCGCCGGGAAACCCGCTGACAATCTCCGAACTCGCCGCCTTCTGGCAATTCGCGGACAGCAGTCACTTCGCCAAGGCTTTCAAGAAGGCCTACGGCAGTTCGCCCAGTGAATACGCCCGCGCCATCAGATCGAACGGACTCTGAACTCCCGGCTACCTCGTGTCGGAGCACAACAGACGTATCAGGCCGCGCAGTGGGGCAGCCGATGAACCATTCCCGTACACGTTGATGCCGACTGCCTGCGCCAGGGACTGGATCGGCACGGCCAGCGCCAGACACTGCGGCGACGGTGCCGGCGGTGGCGGCGACGCCTGCGCGACCGCCGCACCGCCGAGCAACAAACCGGTCGCCAACGCGACCGTCGCGAATGAACGCCTCATGAATCCCTACCTCTCCCACAGCGATAAAGCCCGGCTCATGCTCTTCGGCCGAGCTGATTCCGAACTCTAGGGACAGCGGCGTCACTCGGACGCGTACCAGAGCGCCACTCGAACAGAACCTCCGTGCCGACACCCCTTTCTTCGGAGCGACGGCCGACAGCGTCCCAGCGCGCGTCCGGTATCGGCCCACTGTCCGGGAAGCCCGCCTGCCACGCCCTGCCCACCGGCCTACGGTTGCCCGGCCGGGGCTGAGACCCGGTGCGCAACCGGCGACGATGTTCAGGAGGGCCGCGCAGATGGAGAGTGTCCGGAGTCCGGAAACCGAGCCGGAACTGCTGCCCGAAGTGGCCGCGCTACTGGCAAACCTCAACAGCGGCTTTCCCGATGTCACCACCCGGTCCGCACCAGAGCTGCGGGCGATCATCCGGAGCCGTCGCGCCCCGCTGCAATGGCTGCCCGCCATGCGGGATGTGCGCAACCTGACCATCGACGGTCCGGGTGGGCCGCTGCCGCTGCGGATCTACCGTCCGCACCACGATGCCGGCGCGCTGCCGGTGATCGTTTTCGCGCACGGCGGCGGTTTCGTGTTCTGCGACCTGGACAGCCATGACGAATTCTGCCGGTCGATGGCCGAAGGGGTCGGTGCGGTCGTGGTCTCGGTGGACTACCGGCTGGCGCCGGAACATCCCGCACCCGCCGCACACGACGATATGCACGCCGCGCTCCGCTGGGCCGCCGCGCACGCCCCCGAATTCGGCGGCGACCCGGCCGCTCTCGTCGTCGCCGGCGACAGCGCCGGCGGTAACCTCGCCGCCACCGTCGCGCTGGCCGCCCGCGATCGGAACGGACCCTCGATCGCCGCTCAACTTCTGCTGTATCCGGTGATCGACGACGATTTCGACACCGAGTCCTACCGCCGCTTCGGCAGCGGCTACTACAACACCGCGGCGGCAATGCGCTGGTACTGGCAGCAGTACGCCCCGCATGGCACCGACGACTCCCGACTGGTCCCGACCCGGGCGGACACCCTGGCCGGTCTGCCGCCCGCGGTGGTGATCACCGCCGAACTCGACCCGCCCTGCTCGTCCGGCGACTCCTACGCGCGGCTGCTCACCGAAGCCGGCGTGGCGGTCCACCACCGTCGGTACGACGGACTGTTCCACGGGTTCCTGACCATCCCCGCGCTCACGGTCACCCGGACCGCGCGCGAAGAGATATGGACGATGGTGCGCGCCGCGCTTCCGGTCTAGGTTCCTGCCATGACCACAACAGCAGTCGTCACCGGCGCCGGCCGCGGCAGGGTCGGCCTGCGTGGTCAGGGCCGGGTCCGGCGACCCGCCCGCGGCAGTACGGCCGGCCCCAGCCATCGGCAGGCCGTCAGGGCCAGCTCGAGGTTGAGGCGATCCTCGTCGAGTGATCTACCGCGTGCCGCGATGGCTTTGTCGACGCGGTACTTGACCGTGTTCTTGTGCAGGTGCATGGCCTCGGCCGCGGTGACGTAGCTACTCCTGGCCGCCAGGAAGGCCAACAGCGTCGCCCGTAGCTGCGCGAGGTTCTCGTCGTCGCCTGCCAGCCCACCCAGAGCGTCCGCGACGAGGCTGCGCGTCGAGTCGAGGTCGCGCGCCAGGATCGAGCAGATCTGTACACCGGGCTCGTCGAACGTGGTGACAGGTGTATCGACTGCCACGATAGCGACGGCGTGGGCGCGTTGCGCCTCCTGATGCGTCGCCCGGAAGCCGGGCACCGCGGCGGCCGGTCGGCCGAGCGCGACCCGGACGCCCCGGTCTGTGCTCTGGATCGAGCGCCGGAGGTCGTCGATATCGATACCGGGTTTCGCGGCGTTGCGCCCCAGCGGGATCCAGCCCCAGGCCGAGCTGCTGTCCTGGGGCAGGAACAGCGCCGGCCCCGCGGCACGGACGGATTCCCCGATCGCGGCGACCACGGCTTCGAGTCGCCGCAGTTCGCTGGGTGTTCCGGCCTGTTCCGCCGTCCACACCACCAGCCCCAGATGATGCTGCCGGAGCCCGTAACCGAGTGCCGACTCGACCGCGCCGAGATCGTGGTCCCGGCCGGCCAGCACGGAATTCAGTAATCCGGCCCGGAGGGTGTTGCGGTTGGCGAGCCACCGCTCGCGCTCGGACTCGTACTCCGCGACGAGCTGTTCGGCCACCCGGTCCACGTAGGCGAACGTCATCGTCTGGAAGATCTGGGCCGCGGCGAGGGCGACGTCCTGATCGGCCTCGGTACGGGCCACCTCGGCGACCCCCCAGTTCAGCATCTGGTTCTGCCCGATGCGGTAGGCCCGCAGTAACGCGCTCGCCGAAATCCCGCGCTGGGCCAGACGGCGGGCGTACTCGACAGCGGCCGACGGCGGGAGCAACTCCCCGATGGCGATGTTGTGTTGCAGCACGTGCAGGAACGTCTCGACGTTGCTCTGGGTGCTGGCTCGCAGCAACTCCAGAATGACGCTGTCGCCGCGCAGTTCCGGAATCGTTTCGGCGATCTCGTCTTGCATGGCGCCGCCGAGCCGGGGCAGTTCGGAGCCCATCGTTCGCGCGATCTCGGCCACGCGGGCCGCGGCCTGACGCCGTAGCTGCTCAGGAGGGAACTTCCCGCCGGTCATCGCCGTCCCTTCCCGCCCCGTGTTGGCACGTGAAACCAAAGATCGACCTCAGATATTGGCCCATCATGCCGACGAACGGGTTACCGAATGAAGGCAGTCACAATACCAACCGCAAAGTTTGTGTCGGGAGACCAAGTTCGGCGCCGGGAACTATTCCTACCATTCGTGGACTACCGCGTCTTGCTCGTTCCACACACCGCAAGGAGTCCGCGATGGGCTTCATCACCCCGTCCCCACAACCGGTGCCACCGGCCGAATTCGTGCGGCTCCCCCTGCGCGAGCGCATACGGATCCTCAGTATCCACTGGGCCGATGACGGATTCGGCACGCCCCGCATGCTGCACGTCGTCTACATCGTCAAAATGCTCGGCCTGTACTTCGCCGTCGGCTTGGCGATCACCTCGTGGACAACGGAGTATGTGCACTTCACCGAACCGGGCACCTGGTTCGACAGTATCGTCGTCTACCAGAAATTGGCCGTCTGGCTGACTCTGCTGGAGGTCATCGGCCTGGCCGGGGCGTTCGGGCCGCTGTGCGGGCATTTCGCACCCATGCTCGGCAATATCCGCTACTGGATCCGGCCGGGAACCATCCGGATGGCGCCCTGGAGCCGGTATGTGCCGGGAACCGGGGGTGACACCCGCACCCTGTTCGATGTCGTGCTCTTCCTGGCCGTCCTGGCGAGCCTGGTGTATCCGCTGGTGATCGGTGCGGAGCCGGTACGGATCCTGCCCGAGGGCACCGGACCGCAGGAGCTCATCCCGCCGGCGGCGTTCATCCCGATCCTGATCACCGCGCCCCTGATGGGTCTGCGCGACAAGGTCATCTTCCTCGCCGCTCGGTCCGAGCAGTACCTGCCGATCATGCTCTTCTCCGCCGTTCTCGGCGCGATCGTGCTGAGAGACGGGGCCACCCCCGCCGATTTCGTGAACCTGGTCGTCGCGTTCAAGATCATCATCTGCGTGGTGTGGATCGGGGCCGGAGTGTCGAAGCTCGGTGCGCATTTCGTCAACGTGGTCCCGCCGATGGTCTCCAACAGTCCCGGGCAGCCCGGTTTCGTCAAACGGCTGTACTACCGGACGGTGCCCAGCGATATCCGCCCGAGCCGGATCGGGTGGTTCACGGCCCATATCGGCGGCACCACCGTCGAAATCCTGATTCCCCTGGTCCTGCTGCTGACCACGAACAACACGATCGCACTGGTGGGCGCGGTGGCGATGCTGGTGTTCCACCTCTACATCACCTCCACCTTCCCGCTCGCGGTGCCGCTGGAATGGAATGTCTACTTCGGGCTCATCGCCGTCGTGCTGTGGGGCGGCTTCGGCGACGGATTCGACGCCTCCGTCTACAGCATCTGGAACTTCTCGCAGCCCTGGCTGCTGATCCCGATCTTCGCGCTACTCCTGTTCGGCCCGGTCCTGGGCAATCTGCGCCCCGATCTGGTGTCCTTCCTCCCGTCCATGCGGCAGTACGCCGGTAACTGGGCCTCGGCGATCTGGGCGATGAAACCCGGTGTCGAGGAAAGGCTCAACGAACTGCCGCTGGTGGAGAACCAGATCGACCAGTTGCAGCGGATGAAGCCCACCCCGTACGAGCGTGACGACGCGGATATGACCCTGCAGAAGACGCTCGCCTGGCGGTCCATGCACAGCCAGGGCCGCGGGCTGTTCTCACTTCTCTACGAGCACCTCGACGATATCGATTCCCGGACGGTGCGGGAGGGCGAGTTCATCTGCAACACCATCCTCGGCTGGAACTTCGGCGACGGGCATCTGCACGACGAACGCCTGATCGCGGCGATCCAGAAACGTCTCGGCCTCGCCCCCGGCGATCTCGTCGTCGCCTACTGCGAATCCCAGGCCACCCCATGGCGCAATCCGCCGCAGGAGTACCGGGTGATCGATGCCGCCCTCGGTGTGGTCGAGCGGGGGACCTGGAACGTCGCCGACTGTGTGCGGGAGCAGCCCTGGTTGCCCAACGGACCCGTACCGCTGCGGGTGTCGTGGACCGCGGCGGGTTACCGTCGACAGGTGACGTTCACCGCCGGCAAGGATCCTGTGGCATGACAACCGCGGTCGTGGTCGGCAGCGGGCCCAACGGGCTCGCCGCCGCCATCCGGCTGGCCCAGGCCGGTATCGAGGTCACCGTTTTCGAGGCGCGCGAACGTCCCGGCGGCGGTACCCGCAGTAGTGAACTCACGCTGCCGGGTCTGGTGCACGACGACTGCGCCGCCTTCCATCCGACCGGGGTGGCGTCGCCTTTCTTCGCCTCGCTCGGGCTCGAACGGCACGGTCTGCGGTGGCTGTGGCCGGAGATCGACCTCGCCCATCCCCTCGACGACGGGCGAGCGGGCCTGGCGGCCCGCGACCGCCGCCACACCGAACGTTCCCTGGGGGCCGACGCCCGCCGATGGGAGCGGCTCTTCGGCAGTGCCACCCGCAATTTCGACGATCTCATCGCGGAGGTGTTCCGGCCGGTCGCGCATATCCCGCGCCATCCGGTCGTGCTCGGGAGATTCGGGATGCACGCCCTGCAGCCCGCCACCTGGACGGTCCGGCGGTTCCGCGACGATCCGGCCCGTGCCTTGTTCATGGGTGTCGCCGCCCACGCGTTCGGTCGGGTGGACACCCCGCTCAGCAGTTCGGTCGGGATGATGCTGACAGCGGCCGCCCACACGGTCGGCTGGCCGGTCGCCGAGGGTGGGTCGGAGAGCATCGGCCGCGCGCTGGTGGCGGAACTCGCGGCACTGGGCGGCAAGGTCGTCACCGGCACCGCGGTCACCTCGCTGGACCAGCTGCGAGATTCGGCCGGCCGGCCCGAGATCGTCGTTCTCGACACAGCGCCACAGGGTGTGCTGCGGATCGTCGGCGAAGAACTACCCGGCCGGGTCCGGCGAGCGCTCGGCCGTTACCGATACGGTCCGGCGGCCTTCAAGATCGACCTCGCCATCGAGGGCGATATCCCCTGGACCAACGACGACTGCCGCCGCGCCGGAACCCTGCATCTCGGTGGTACGGCGGAGGAGATCGCCCGGACCGAGAAGGCCACGGTGCGCGGTGAGATGGCGCCACGCCCGTTCGTCCTGCTCGGGCAGCAGTACCTGATCGATCCGACGCGGTCGCGGGGTTCGGTCAATCCGGTCTACGCCTACGCGCATGTCCCGCACGGTTACTCAGGTGACGCCACCGACGCCATCATCGGGCAGATCGAGCGCTTCGCGCCCGGATTCCGGGACCGGATCGTCGCTGTCTCCACCCGGGGCCCGGCGGAACTCGAGGCCTACAACGCCAATTACGTCGGGGGCGATATCGGCGCGGGCGCCAACACCACACGCCAGATCGTCTTCCGTCCCAGAGTCGCTCCGAACCCCTATACGCTCGGCCTGCCCGGGGTCTATCTCTGTTCCTCCGCGACTCCGCCGGGGGCGGGTGTCCACGGTATGGGTGGTTTCCACGCCGCGGAGGCAGCGCTGGCGCAGCTGCGCTGAGCTGCCCGCACAGAGGCGGCACACCCGATCGGACGGCTCGCGGAGCCTTCCCGATCCGGTGGCGGATCGGCAGCCGGGGAGCGCGGCGGATCGTCAGACGTATTGGAGCGCATCCGCCGCACGGGCCTGGAGCGCGGCCGCCGGACGGGCCTTGGGCATCACCGTGAGCGGACGGGACTGTTGCAGCGTCGGACGCACCCGCACCTGCCCGTCCTCGACATTGCGCCAGATCCCCAGCGCCGTCATCCGCACCGGGGCGGCCAGCCGGTGGTCGAACGCCATCCGGTCCACCGGCCCGCAGATCGATACCGCCGCCACCGCCTGGCCGATATCACCGACCGGCGCCGCCACGCACCCGAATCCGGACAGTGACTCCTCGCGTTCGAAGGCGATACCGCGCGTGCGGACCTTTGCCAGTTCGGCGCGCAACTGCGCGGCCGACGCGATGGAGTAGCGGGTCCGCTGCCGGACCGGACCGGCGCCGAACACATCACCACCCTCCGCACCGGCGTAGGCGAGCATGGCCTTGCCGACCGCCGTACAGTGCGCCGGCTGCCGCCCGCCGACCCGGGTCGGCACCGCGCCGGCCAGCCGCCCGCCGATCTTGTCCAGGTACACGACGTCCGTGCCGTCGAGAACGGCCAGATGGACGACGAATCCGGTGGTGCGGTGCAGCTCGTGCAGGAAGGGCACGGCGGCGCGGTGCAACCGGTCCTGGTGCACCGCCAGCGAGCCGAGCTCCATCAGCCGCAGGCCCAGTTCGTAGTCCCGGCCGTCGCGGCGCAGCCAGCGCAGCTGGACGAGCCGCTCCAGGATGCGATGCGCCGACGACCGGGGCAGCCCGGTGCGGCGCACGATCTGCGCGAGGGTGAGGCGCCCGGGGCCCTCGAACGCATCGAGAACCAGCGAAACGCGGTCGAGTACAGCGCTCGGGGTGGCGGCGTCGGCCTGGACAGTCATGAGCCCTCCATTGGGTCTACGAGCTGGCGCCCAATCGAATATGCCGATTAGGCATATTCCTATTAGTACCATCTACCTGTGGTCGCTGTCACACGATTCGCCAAGGTTGGCCGAAAATCACGAAAGGCCCCCCGGACCGAGCGAAATGCTCGGTCCGGGGGGCCGTATCGGCGGTTTTCCTACATCGCCGCGAGAGGTTCGCTACCGGACCAGTCGTGACCCCAGTAGCTGTCCGCGGTGATCTCCTCGGCCGTGTAGTACCGCTCGTCGACCCGCATCCCCTCGGTGCCGAACTCGATATCCCAGCCGCCGGGCGCGCGGACATAGAACGACACCATCTTGTCGTTGGTATGCCGGCCCAGGGTCGAGGACACCGAGAACCCGTCCGCGGCGACCCGGTCCAGCGCCTGACCCACCGCGTCCAGCGAATCCACCTCCACCATGATGTGGATCAGGCCGGGCGCACCGCCGTGCGGCGCCGGGCACAGGGCCAGGCTGTGATGCCGTTCGTTGACGCCCAGGAAACGGATACGCATCGGCCCGAACTCCGGCGGCGCCGGGATCCGGAACGCGCCGCGCGGCAGGAAGCCGAGCACCTCGGTGTAGAACTCGAAAGTCCCGTTCGGGTCCATGGTCGGCAGCACCACGTGCCCCAGGCCCTGGGCTCCCGTCACGAAACGCGCCCCGAACGGCGTCACCACCGGGCTGTGGTCGAGTACCGGACCGTAGAACACTTCGAGAGTGGCGCCGGCGGGATCGGTGAAGGTGATCGCCTCCTCCACCCGGCGGGCGTCGGCATCCTCCTGCGACAGCTGTTCCACCGCGATCCCGGCCTTCGACACCGCCTCGCGCACCCGGCGCAGGGCGGCGCCGTCGCGGACCTCCCAGCCGATCCGCACCACTTCGTCGGTGTCCCCCGCCACCACGGTGAGGCGCGCGGACCGCTCGTCCATCCGCAGGTAGAGGGCATTCTCGTCCGGTCCGCTGCCCTCGGCGAAGCCGAGCACATCGAAGGCGAACTGCCGCCAGCGCGCCATCTCGGTCGTCTGAATCTGTACGTAGCCCAGGCCCTTGATATCGGTCATTGTTCGATGATTCCTTCGTCGTTCGTCATTCCGGCCGGTCAAATCATCGAGCGCAGCTGGTCGGCGGGATCGAATCCCATCGAGCTCAGCGCCGAGGCGTGGTAGACCGTGCTGGGTACGTGGATGGCGTGGTTGAGGCCGGCGTGCGCATCCCGCCAGAAACGCTGCAGCGGTTTGTCCATCCGCAGCGCGTTACCGCCGGACCGGGCGAAGATCTGGTCCACGGCCATCACCGCCCGCCAGGCCGCCCGCACCTGGGTGCGCCGCACCGCCGCCCGTTCGGCGAAATCCACCTCACCGCCGGCTTCGACGAGGCCCCAGATCCGGTCCACATTCGCGAGCAGCTCCTGGCGCGCGGCATTGATATCGGCGGCGGCCTCGCTGATCGCGAACAGTACGTACGGATCGTCCTTGACGGCGACGCCCTGCGCCCCCACCCGCTCACGCTGGTAGTCCAGGTGCGCGGCCAGTGCGCCCTCGGCGATACCGATCACCGCCGCGGTGATGCCCAGCGGGAACATGGTCGACCACGGCATCTTGTACAGCGTCTCGGTGACGCCGTATTCACGCTGTGCCGTCCCGTCGATCACGTGGTCGCCGTTCATCACCCGGTAGTCGGGCACGAACGCGTCCTTCACGATGATGTCCTTGGACCCGGTGCCCTTGAGCCCCACCACATTCCACGAATCCTCGACGATCCGGTAATCGGCGCGCGGCAGGATCATATGCAGCATGCTCGGGGGGTTCGCGATACCGCCCTCGGTGTCACCGAGCAGGGCGCCGAGGAAGATCCAGTCGCAGTGGTCGGTACCGGAACTGAACTGCCAGCGGCCGTTGAAGATATAGCCGCCGTCGACCGGGCGGGCGATACCGGTGGGAGCGTACGGCGAAGCCATCCAGGTGTCGTTATCGGCGCCCCACACCTCCTCCTGGACTTTCGGATCGGCGAACGCCAGCTGCCAGGGATGCACGCCGACGATGCCGCAGATCCATCCGGTGGCCGGATCCAGTGCCGCCGCGGCCATCACCGATTCGGCGAATTCGCGCGGATGCGCTTCGAATCCGCCGTACTTCCTGGGCTGCAACAGCCGGATCGGCCCGGCAGTCTTCAACAGCTTCGCGGTCGAATCCGGGAGCCGGCCGAGTCGTTCCGCCTCCGGTGACTGTTCCCGCAGCTGATCGGCGATTGCCGCGAGATTGTCGAGAACTGTGCTCATCTGTGAATTCCTTTGTGAGAGGCGGGCCCGACGGCCGTCGCCCCGGCGGTGAGTAGGAATGTGCTGCGACACCCGCGTCGTAGGCGTCGTACGCGTCGTAGGCGGTCACGCGGCCGAGCCGGGCACGATCACGCGGTGGTGTCGACGACAGCGCCGCGCGCGATATTGTCCGCGACCTCCGCCTCCCAGCTGGTGACCGCGCGTTCGGTGTCGATCTCGAACTCGAACCGTTTGGTCATATCCTCGGTGACGTCCTCGACATCGACGTAGAACTGCTGATACCAGCGGCGCAGCTGATACACCGGGCCGTCCTCCTCCGACAGCAGCGGGTTGTCGATCGGCGCCTTGTTCTTCCAGATCTCGACGTCCTGTTCGAAACCCACCTCGACACCGCGCGCGAACTGCGCCGCCATCGCCTCGGCGTCCGCGTCCGACATACCCTGGGGTTTCTTCACCATCGCGCCGTACTGCAGCACGAACGAATTCGCCGTCACCGGGTAGTGGCAGTTGATGAGCACCGTTTCGATCGTCATCCCCTGCGCCTCGTTCCACAGCCAGTCGATCATGTAGGACGGACCGAAATACGAGGCATCCGAACGCAACGCGGAATTCGGATCGTCATAACTGGTCCCGACATTGATATCGCCACGCGGCGTGGAACGCATGTACTGCGTGGCCACCTGACCTTCGAATACGTTCTTGAAGTATCGCGGAAACGAATAGTGGACGTAGAAGAAATGGGCCATATCGACGACGTTGTCGACGATCTCACGACAGTTCGACCCCTCGACGTACAGCGTGTTCCACGTCCAATCGGTCCACTCCGCGGTGCCGTAACCCTCGAGTTCCGGAATGGTGACCTCGTCGGTGGGTTTACTGCCCTGCGGGTCGTGCCAGACGAACAGCTGACCGTTGCGTTCGAGCGTCGGCCAGGTGCGGGTCCGGGCCAGCGGCGGGACGCGGCGCGCGTACGGGATCCCGGTGCATTTACCGTTCCCTCCCCAGCGCCAGTCGTGGAAGGGGCAGGCGATGGAATCGCCCTTGACGGTGCCCTGGGCCAGATTGCCGCCCATATGACGGCAGTAGGCGTCCAGTACGTGCAACGTATCGTCGGTCTCGGACCGGAACACCACCAGCGTGGTGCCGAAGGCCTTCACCTCGTGTGGTTGCCCGTCCCGGAACGATTTCGCCAGGCCCAGGCAGTGCCAGCCCCGCGCGAACCGGGCCGGGGCCGCGGCGGCTTCGATCGTCCTGTATTCCTCTGTACCGTGCTGGGTTCGCCCGTTCGGTGCATGAGCCGGCATCGGAACCTCCATGTTCCAACGGAGTTGTGTGACTGCGCCGATAGTGGCCCGGACGGCGGGGGCGGGCGGTGCGGCGTTCCGGTCAGTGGAAAGGTTTCGCCGGACCTGCGGCTACCGGTCCCGGCGGAAGCGGGAGAACGCGGACTTCACCCGCTTCGCCAAGCGGGAGGCGACAGTGCCCGCGGCCAGCGCACCGACCGCTGCGGCACCGACCCAGCCCGTGGTGGTGATATCGGTGATCGTTACCAGAGTGCCGCCCAGTGCGCTGCCCAAGGTGGCGCCGACACCGGTGACCACGAGGTTGGCACTGCGCGTACGCGCGCTCGCATCTTTCGGGACGACCTCGTTGACATGTTTGTTGTAACTCATATTGGTGCCGACACCGACGACGCCGATCGCGAACGTACCCGCGGCCAGCGCGATGGGATCGGTGGACGCGGCCATTCCGACGGTGATACCGGTCCAGGTCAGCAGGCCGTAGAGCATCGACCGCTTCAGTGGCAGCCCGACGATCCGGCGGGGCAACGAGGCGCCGGCCACCCCGCCCGCGGCGCCCGCCCCCAGCACCAGGCCAAGCACCCAGCTCGAGGCGCCGGCCTCCACCACCACCGTGGTCCGCAACGCGAGCAGACCGAAAGCGGCGTTGGTGACCGTCACAGTCGCGGTGCGCACGCGCAGCGTCGGCTCCCGCCACAGCACGACGAACCCGCGACCGAGATCGGCGAGACGCCCGCGCAGGGTCTCCGCCTGCTTGGGGCGACCCACCTGCAGACTGCGGTGCATCCGCCGCAGCGCCACCAGGTTCACCACATACGAGACACCGTTGGCCACATAGGGCAGCGCATGCGACACCCCGGCCATGATCGGGCCCAGCGAGCGGCCGGCGATCCCGGCGACGTACTTCTCCGATTCGACCAGGCGGTGCGCCGCGGTCTGCTCGCGTTCGCTCACCGCGTCCCGCATGACGACCCGGTCGGTGGCACCCAGGTAAAAGGTCGATGCGATCCCCTCGATCAGCGCCGCGACCATGAGCCCCACCCCCAGCCCGGGCGCGCCCACGACCACCAGACCGCCACCGACGACGGTCGCCGCGAGTCCGATCGCCTGCCCCACGACCATGGTGCGGCGCGGATCGAAGAAATCCCCCACATAGCCGGCCAGTATCCCGAACAGCGGGCCGGGGGCCTTGATCAGCGCCATCGCCAGCGCCGCCTGCGCCGGCGACCCCGTCGTGGTGAGCACCACGTACGGCAGCGCGGACTCCATGATGCCGTCGCCCATCCGGGTGATGACATTGGAGGCGAACACCGTCCGGTACAGGGGGTTGTTCCGCAAGAGCTCCCGCACCGAGGCATGATCGGCGCCGACCAGAACCACGACCACGGCCTCGTCCACCGGAACCGCCGGCGGGGCGGCGTCGGGATCGCCCGGCTTGGGGAGCGGCTCTCCCGGTACGGCGTCCGGATCGTCCGGCTCGGGGAGCGGCACTCCCGGTACCGCGTCCGGATCGCCCGGCTCGGGGAGCGGCTGTCCCGGTACGGCGTCCGGATCGTCCGGATCGTGCTGGAAGACGACAGCGCCGCCGAGACCGGCGAACCCGGGGCCGCCCGCCGTATGCCGGCGCCGCGTCGTGCGTACCGGCCGGTCGAGCGCGGCGCGCTGCTCGGCTTCGGTGCCGGGCACCGTGCCGTCGACCGGCCGGCCGTCGTAGGGATATCCCGGCGGCCGCGCCCCGGCCGGCGCGCCCGGCGACCGGAGCCGGGCGCGAACGCCGGCGCCGGGGGCGACATCACCCTCTCGCTTCGACCACGGGGTGGCCGCGGGAGGCGGTGATTCCGCCACCACGTGGTCCGGCTCGGCTTCGTCCGCTGCGGCCGACCGCCCCATGGCAATGCTGAGCCGAACCATCTCGTTAACGACCGCAATGGCCCGGCCGGCATCGAAACCACTGTTTTCCCAGAGATCTTCAGCTACCGGGAAGGCGGACGAAGCAAAAATGGCCATCATCTGCGCGCGGACAGGATCCAAACCACGGAATTCGATCGCCTCGAGGAGCCGGACGGTGTCGGTGAAGATCCGCTGAATCTGCAGGAGCGCAACGTAGGGATACAATTCGGCGGGTATCTCGTGCGATTCGAGGACAACGCCGGAATCACGGTGGAGCAGGACAGCGAGTTCGTAGTCAAATGGGCCGTACAGGGCCAACTCGAAATCGGTGAGTACCTGGCCGAGGAAATTGCTCCGGGTGATATCGCCGTGCAACAACTGAAACGGTTGCGAGCGCACCGAGTTCGCCATGGACGCGAGGCCGGCGGTGATGGACTCGGGATAGCCGAGGGCGGCGAAGGACCCGGCGTAGCGGGGGTCGCGGCGTGCCATCCCGTACTGCTGCTCGAGACGGTCGACCAGCAGGTGGAAGAACCCCGCCGAGTCCCCGGACTCCGGATAGTTCTCCGGGAGGGGCAGCAGATCCTGTGGGACGGGCACCTGGGCGAATAGTTCCCCCAACTCCCGGAGGGCGGTGCGGGCGGCGGGCTGCATCAGATCCGCGGGAGGGGGGTCCGCTATCCGGCGATGGATCTCGAACTCGACATTGCCCTCGGCGTCGAATTCGACATACAAGATCTGTGGCAGTCTCGGTACGAGATGCGGCCGATCCAGCGCCACGACGGTCCGCATCAGTGCTTCGACGGTGCGGTATTCGTCCGGCCACAGCCGATAGTCGACGCCGGCGCCTTCCCGGGTGGTCTGCTTCGGTACGCGCACGGCGTAGTCGCCGACCACGTGGACCCGGTTGCCATTGCCTTCGAACACCTCGCCGACATCCGTCGCGATTCGGTGCAGCGCCCGGGCGTGTTCCGGCGGCATCTCGGTGCCCGTCGCGGTCCCGCGCACGCGGTATTCGCCGACCGGCAGCAGCGGCAGCGCGGCAGTCGGGTCGCCGTCCACAGGCACGACCCAATACTCGATCTCCTCGGGGTCATCCGGCCGCGCGCCCAGGTTCTCACCATTGCCGGGATCGCCTACCGGCGCGGCGATATACAGCGGCGCATCCAGATCCACCTCGTCGGGCGATCCCTCGACCGGGTGACTCGGCGGCTGCGGTCCCACCACGAAGAGCGGCTCTTCCGGTTCGTCACCGGGCAGGATCGCGGCGTCCTCGCCGGGGCTTGCGCGGCGTTCGGACCACGGGGTACTCACCGGCCGCGGTTCCGGCGCGGCGCCTTCTCCGGGGTCGTTCCCGGCCCCGCGCTTCCCGGCCTTCCAGCCTTCCGGATCCGGGTTGCCGGGATGATGATGAAACGCCAGTTCGGGTCCGATCCGGCCGGGACCGGGCGCAAACGGGCGCCGGCGCCGGTTGGGGACAGGGAGGTCGGCCGCGGCCCGGATATCGAACCCGGCGAACGGCTCCGCCGGCCCGGGCGCAGGATCCCGCGCCGGACCACCACCTTCCTGAGTCTCGGGTTCGGTGCGAAGTGCATGCTCGATCCGGCTCCGGGCGACCTGCGTTTCGTCTCGGTCGATATGTACCCGGGCGTCGTGGACCTTGTCTACGAGCTTGTCGACCAGAACATTTTCCTGGTCGCGCGAAAGGTTGCCGGAAGCAATTTGTTTGGCGTAACGCACCGATTCCACGACCAATGACTTCGCGCGTTCGTGGTTGCGGTAGAAGTCCAGATCCCGGCGCCAGTTCCCGATCGCGGCCTCTGGTTCGGCGGCACTCCAGCGAGCGAGGAACTCCGTCTCCTCGCCGGGCAGGTAGCCCATCTTGTGCAAATGCACTGCGACGTCGTACAGCGGATCGCCGTACAGCGCGAGTTCCCAATCGATCGCCACGGTCGCCCGTTCCCCAGGGGGAATGAGTTCTCCCGCGGCGGTCCGGTCGCGAATTATCAGATTCTTCCGATGAGCATCGGCGTGAAGTATTCGAGGCGGGCGATTTTCCAGCACAGCCGCGCCATCGAAGACGGCCCGCAGCCACTCGGCCGACACCCCCAGTTGCCGATAGAGGTCGCCGTACCGTTCCGCGTTCTCGGTGTACACCCGCCACGTCACCTCGGTGAGCGCGCGTGCGAGATCCACGGGATCGTCCGACCATCCGCGTGGCAGCCAGGTCGGCCGGGGCGCTCGTCTCAGACCGGCGAAAAACCCGGCGATATCGCCGGGTACATGAGCCGGAACCGGCTGCCCCCGGGGAGCGATTTCGTCGAGAACGCGGCCGTACACATATTCGTATATCGCGAAATCAGGTGCCTGATGTTCCGAAAGTAATTGTGGCACAGCCACATACGGCGCGACCCAGCGCATGATTGCCGGCTCGGGCGCGATTCGCAGGTCCATCACATCGGCGCCGGGAATCGGGAAGCGCGCGATCTCCAAACCTGCCCCACGGCGAATTGTGACGTTGATGTTGTTGTTCCCGGCGGTCTCGCCGAGCACCTGTACCGGATGGCCGGAACGGGAAAGGCGGGACAAGGCAGCCATCACCTCGTCATCGAATGTCTCATCGGCACCCGGCACAGGGCGCGTAATCGGTTTCGGAGGTGCCGGTTCGGGCGGCGGCCCCGGAGGGCGGCGCCGCGGATCCGCATCGCCGGTAGCTGCCTCCGCTACCGGGACCGGGCGGACCGGCGCAACCGGGTCCGGCGGTGGCGGTGCGAGTTGCCGTGCCGGAGGCGGTGCGGGTGCGGGGAGGTCGGGAGCGGGCAGGTATTCGAGACTGTCGGGATGTAGGCGCGGGCGGGCAGTCGGATCAATCGGCGCGCCCGGTGTCCCGGGGTCCGGATCCGTGGCGTAACGGGAGGGAACGACCGGGACGGGGTCCGGGCCGGCGGGGTTCGCCGGCAGATGGGTGGGGTGCGCGGCCGGGAACCGGGCCGGTATCGCGGTGACGTCGGGCGGCGGCATCTCCCGCGGCGCACCGTTCCGGCTGCCTTCGCCGGGGTCATCCGGAAGACCCGAGATATCCGGCCGGTATCGGGGCGGGGTCGCGGGGAGGTCGACCCGGGGATCGACGGGCAGATGCGGTAACACCGGGGTGGCGTTCTCCGGAACGACCTCGTCCTCCACATGCACCCCGGGAATCGTCACCTGATCGCCGCGCGGGATGCGGTATTCGTCGGGATGGTCCATCGGATAATCCGTGACCGGCGCCCGGGTGGGGTCGGCGATATGCCCCGGGATCACCGTCGGCACGATATCCGGGGGCGGTGGAACGAATTCGGGTGGTTCGGCGGGTGTCTGTTCCGCACCCGTTCGCGCCGCCTGCGGCGCTGCCGGGCCGGAAGAGGCCTCGGCGGAACGAATCGGCGCAGCTCCCGAGAAGGAATCGGCCGCGGCCGGAGCGACTACGCGGGGATCCCGTGCGACCGTTCCGTCCGGCTCGGATCCCGGTGGTGCTACACCGGGATCCCGCGCGACGGTTCCGTGCAGCCCGGCACCCGCGGCAACAGCGCCGGGTTCCTGCGCGGTAGTTGCAGGTAGCTCAGCACTCGGCGCTCCCCCGCCGGGATCGCGTGCAGTCGCTCCGTGCGGCCCGGCACCCGCGGCGTCCACACCGCTTTCACGTGCGGTAGTTGCAGGTAGCTCGGCACTCGGCGCTTCCCCGCCGGGATCCCGCGCGACGGTTCCGTGTGGCCCGGCACCCGCGGCGTCCACGCCGGTTTCATGTGCAGTCGCTCCGGGTGGCTCGGTGACCGGGGCAACGGGCGAATGCGGCTGCGACTTCCCTGGCACGGGGGTCCGGCTGCTGTCGGTGGGTTCCAGGAGGCTCGGCTGCCGTGAAGTATCGGGCCCGGGCGTGGTCTCCGGCGTGGCCGGGTCGACGGGACGGGACTCCGGCAGGGCACCTTCCGCAGGCAGAACGCCCGGCGGGGCGGGAGCAGACGCCGCGGTGTCGCCGGCCGCGCGGTTACCCGCAGACGTGGCGGGTTTCGCCGTGGTCTCCGCTGCGACGGTATCGGGGGTGCCCACGCCCAGACGGTCCAGGTCGCGGTAGAACTCCGCCTCGAACGTCGTGGTTTCGGTGGAATCGGCTGCTGGGGGCGGTCTTTCGAGCACCGAGCCCTCGGCTGCGCGGTATCCGATCTCCGAACTCGGCGCGTCGCTCGCGCCGGGCCGCGGCGCGTTTCCGGCCAGCGGCAGTTCCGCGCGACCCTGCGCATCGAAAACGATGCCGAAAGTGCCGTCCGCGTAGGGCGACACCTCCCCGACCCAGCGCCCGAGGGCCTCGGTATCGGGCCGGAACCGGGGCGCGCCCAGGGGTCTGCCGTCCGCATCCACCTTCCACTCGCGCACCCCGTCCGGGGCGATCTCACGTACCCGGTCGCCGACCCGTTCGTGGATCCGCAACTGCCCCTCGGGGCTTCTGCTCACCATGAAAGCGTGCGCACCGGCATCTCTGAACTGCACCGCCGCGGCCACACTGCCCCCGTTGCGCTGGACGTGGGCGAGCAGCTTTTCGACGGAGCCGAACCCGCCGCGATGCCAGTCGGCACCCATGGCCGCGGCGTAGGCGTCGGCGGAATAGCCCTGGATCCCGGCGGTACCCAGCCGCTGCGCGTCGATATCGGCGTCCGGATTCTGTGCGGCCATCCGGTCGACGACCTCGGGCACACAGTTGCGCTGCCCGTCACCGACATCGATGGCCGGCAGGAACGGGCGGTCACCGGCGTCGGCGGGTCCGTCGGACCCCTCCGGGTATCCCCCGGACGGGGGTTCGCCGGACGGGGGTTCGCCGGACGGGGGTTCGCCGGACGGACCGTGGTCACCGCTTCGGCCCGGCGGCCCTCCGGTATCGACAACCGGTTCGGCCCCGCCGCCCGCGGGAGGGTGCTCGCTTCCCATCCCACCGGCGGCCTCACGCCCGCCCGCCGGATTCGATCCGGATGCCGGAGCGTCGGAACCGGCGCCCGTACCACCACGATCGAGGGCGGTCGGGGCGGCGTCCCCGCCGCCGGCCTCCGTCGTATTCGACAGCACGCCACCCGGTTCCCGCGCGGCGGCCGTCCCACCGCCCGGTCCGGAATTCCCGTCGGCGGATACGACGCTCGCCCGCTGCCCCTGTTCCCCGGCATAAACAGGCCGGACGGATCCGTCGTGCCCGATCACAACGCGCGGCCCCACAGCC
>NZ_JBEZYU010000016.1:38321-105236 GCF_040638875.1 Nocardia sp. NPDC024068
CTCCGAACGCGGCCCCACAGCCTCCGAACGCGGCCCCACAGCCTCCGAACGCGGCCCCACAGCCTCCGAACGCGGCCCCACAGCCTCCGAACGCGGCCCCACAGCCTCCGAACGCGATCCCGCAGCCTCCGAGCGGGATCCGCCGCTCAGCGGGTCCGATCCGCCGCTCGGAGGGCGCGCGTCACCCCGGCCGGCGCCGATACCGGGACCTTCGGAAAGTCCACGCAGCAACCCCTGGTGGTGGGCATCGGCCATCCGCTGGAGTTCACCGGCCCCGGGCGTCCGCCACCTCTCGGGCGGCCCGCTCCCCGCCTCGCCTGTTCCGGTTACACGCCCGGTTCGCGGGGCGTCCGGACCAACCGGCGGATCGGACGGATACGGCGCCCGGCCGTCCCGAAGCGCCACCGTGGCCCGCCCCGGACCCACAGCGGCGCCCACGCTGACCGGCGCCGACCGCATGGCCCGGAAAACCCGCAGCGATCCACCGGTGGCCCCGATCAGCCCACCACCGAACCCGGTCATCACCATGGTGGCCATATCGCTCGCCCGCAACGGGCCTCCGGTCAACTGCCACACCAGCAGACCCCCCGCGAACCCGGCGGCGGTTCCGGCCACGGCCCCCGTGACCACGACCCCCGCGACCTGCGCACCTACCAGCGCCTGTGGTGCCGCGCCCGCGGCGGCCCGCCGCACCACGGGCGCCACCACCCGCGCGGCCTCCGCACCCACCAGGCCGGCCACCCCGGCCGCGGCCGTGGCGATACCGGCGGCTCGCCAATCGACGGACTCCCGGTTTCCCTCGCGCACCTGTTTGTACTGGGCCGCCACGTGCACCGAGCCGTTGACCGACCCGGCCAGGACGGTGCTGCGGGCCGCCACCGCCAGCCGCGACTGCCCCAGCGCGAACATCCGCAGCAGCTGCCCGAGATTGCGGATCAGATCGCGCAGGGTCAACTGCATAGCGATCTTGGCCTGCACCCGGTCGTAGGCGGCCTTGGGTGCGTTGGCCATCGCGATATCGACCGCGAGCTGGATGAGCAGGGCCGCGGCCGTTCCGTAGACGAGATACTGCGCGAGTTCGATCTGATTGGCCGCTTCGTACAGCAGCGCCGCGACCTGGTCGTGGAATTCGATCTGGGTGCCGGTATCGCGGATCTGGCTCTCGATCCCGGCGCGCAGGCCCGCACCGGTCGCGCCGTCGATCGCTGCCGCCGCGGCACCGGAACGCAATTCCTCCAGCCGCGTGCTGGTCTCCCGCAACCGCTGCGCGGATTCCGCCCAGGCGTCGGCGCAGCGACGCAGTGCGTCCGGAATGCCCTGGGGCATCGGCCCGGTCACCATATGCTGCAGCCACTGCGGGAAATCCGAGGTGTCGTAGGAGGTCATCCGCCCTCGGAACGCCGCCTCGCGGTTTCGACCAGCAGCCGATGCAGCACCCGGGCCGGTCCGGACGCGGTCTCGCCGCCCTCCACCTCGGCGAACGCGCGGACCAGCGCCGTCGCCGGTTGGAAGCGCGCATCGGCACCGATCGCCTCGTCCCGCCACCGCCGGTAACCCGCCGTCACCGCGGCGAGGGTATCGCCGGGCCCCCAGGGGCCGCTGATCCGGCGGTACTCCTCGATGAGCCGGCGCTGAGCCTGCCGGGCCGGGCCCGGTCCGGCCGCGGCTGCCATGATCCGGCCGAGTTCGGTGCGTACGGCCGCCCCGAAATCGCCCGGCGGCGGGTCCGCTATCGCGTCACGGTCCAGCAGAATCCAGGTTGCGTCGGGTTCGTCCGGACCGCTGCGCTCCCAGGCGGCGCGCGCCGGTGCGCCGACGGCCAGTTCGGCGACCTCGATACCGGTGAGCCGGAGAAACGGGTACTTCCCCAGGACGGGGCCGATGGCGGATATCAGCGACCCCACGACCTCCGGTGCGGCGGGGTAGATATCGAATCCGGCCACGATCAGACCGTGCCGCGCGGCGAATTCCCGCACGGTCGCGAGAATGCCGGGGTCGATCTCGCGGACCGGCCCGGGCTTCGCGACCAGGTCCCGGCCGCCTTTCCGCCGGCGCGCGGACGGCTCCGGGGCCCGCGCCGGCCGGTCGGTCCGCGCGGGCGGAACGACCCCGGCAGGGGGCTGCCGGGGCGGCCCCCACGGGGTGGACGCGGGTGGAGTGGACGCCGCGGGAGCTCGGTCGTAGGAGGACCGGGACCACGGCACCGCACTCCCTCGCTCGGCCGAGCGGCCGGTGGGACCCGCGGCGACGGTCCCGGCCGGAGCCGGGGATTGCGTCCGGGCCACGGCTCCTTCCGGCCGAACCGGTGATCCGGTACCGGTGGGTGGACCTGCTGCTCCGATCGGACCCGTATCGGCATCGGCCACGGACGGGCCTCCGGGCGGGGCGGGGCTGTCCGGGGCCCGGGCGTTACCGCCCGGGTTGTCCGGCGCGGCAGCCGCATTCGCCGCGTCATCCGCGTCACCCGAGTCACCCGCGATAGCCGGGGACTCGGAGGTTCCCGGATCCCGCGCGATCCCGCCGCGCGGAGAGACCGCACCATCATCCGGGAGCACCGGGTGGAGAGTAGGCGTGTGGCCGGCCTGTTCGGCTGCCGCACTCGCGTTTCCGGGCCCGGACGACGTGTTATCCGGAGAGCGGTTCATCGCCCGATCCACGGCACGGCCCGAGACGCGCGCCGGATCACCGGGCCGGGAGGCCACCGCACGGGCACCCTCAGCGTCGGCGTTGTCGAAAGTTTCCGCGGCACCGGTCAATCCGTGGCCGAGTCCGCGGATATTGGCCACCAGGTTCTCGTATCCGCTGAGCCCACGTTCGGCCTCCGGCTCGTAGGTTTCGCCGATCATCCGGCCGGGTTCGTCGTCACCCCAGCACGCACCCTCCGCGCCGAGCGCGGTGCGCAAACGCTCGAGGCCGTGGCGGGTGTTCTCGGCGAGGGCCTCGAGTTCGGCGGCGAGGGCCAGCGCCTGCGCATTGTCGAAATGCAGAGATCGGGTCATGAGCCGTTCCCGGTGCCTCGTCAGGAGGTCCGCGGATCGCTCTCCGCCCCGGGAGCGCCCCGCAGCGTGGGCGCACCGGGGACGAGATCCGGCAGATCGGGCGAGAGCTCCGCCGCCTCGGCGAGCGGAGCGATGAGCGCGCTCGTTTGTTCCCGGCTGCGTCGTGCCGCCTCCGCATAGGCCTGCATCACGCAATCGCGGAGCCGGTCGAGGCCGTGGCGCCGGGCCGCATCGGTGAAACGCACGTCGACCAGCGCACCGGATGAGTCGACGGTCACCTCCACCGCGCCGTCCGGCGACTGCGCCGTCACCCGCGCCGCCGCGAGTTCCGCCTGGATCTCACCCATGCGCTGCTGTTGTTCGCTCAGCGTATCCAGCATCCGGTCGAGCTGATTGCGCATTCCGTAGTTGGCCGAACGGAGTCCCGAACGCTCCCATTCGTCCATCTCGCCCACCTCCACTGCCGTTGTGTCCCAGTTCGGACATTCAGGAAACGAACGGTCGTACTCAGGTTATGTTCTCCCCATCGATGGGAGCCCGAACCCGCACGACGGGTACGCGGCTGTGGTGCGCACCACCGAAAAGCGGCCGCTGAGCGGGGTGGGTGGCATTGTCCCTGGTGAGCCGACGATAGGATTACGGGATGAGCGTCGACAACCGCCGGGCCGGGCCGTCCTCGCCGCCGGTGCGCGCGCGGGGGCGCGGAGACGACCTGGCCAACGGACCAGGCGGCGCCCGCAAATCCGAGGAACCGGCCCGGCCCGTCCGGCGCCGGCCCAAGAACCGGCGGGCGCAGATCGCGGCCGCCGCGGCTCAGGCGTTCGGCTCATACGGCTACCACAGCGTGAGCATGGAGGACATCGCCGGCGGGCTCGGTATCAGCTCCGCGGCCCTGTATCGCCACTACCCCAGTAAATACGCGCTGTTCCAGGAGGAATCGCTGCGAGTCGGCCAGGCCATGGCCGAATCGGTGCGGCTGCCGCCCGAGGCCGCCGAACGGTCGCCGGAAATCCGCCTCCGCCAGGTGCTGGAAGGGCTGAGCACGGTCACGGTGGCGAACCGGGCCAGTGTCACGCTGGTGCGCTGGGAGGGTCGCTACCTGGAACCCGCCGACCGCGAGGTCCGGGCCGGACAGGAAACCGCCGTACTCGATGCCCTCGATACCCGGCTCGCCGCCTACGCCCCCGGCCTCAGGTCCGGTGATCGCCGCGTGCTGGTGATCGCACTGCTGTCCACCATCACCAGCATCGCCGATCACCACGCCGCGCTGCCCCCCAAATCGCTGGTCGCCCTTCTCGTTTCGACCTGTATGAATCTCACGGGGACCGCCCTCCCGCCACCGGCGGATATCGAACCCGTCCCCCCGGTGGAGATACCGGAATCGTTCAAACACGAACTGCTGCTCCGCAAAGGAGTGGAACTCTTCCACGCCCGCGGCTACCCCAATGTGAGCGTGGAGGATATCGCCACCGCCGCCGGGCTTTCCGCGGCCTCGGCGGTATATCGTTTCTACCGCGGTAAGAGCGATCTGCTGACAGCGGCCTTCCGCCGCGCCGCCGAACGGGTGTCCAGCGCGATCGGCCCGGCCGTGGCCGCGGCGGGCGGCCCCCGGGAGGCACTGGATTCGCTGATCGACCAGTACGTCGAGGGATCGTTCACGGAACGCGAACTGACCTTCGTCTACTACACGGAATTCCAGCACGTCCCCGCGGAGGAACGCGCCGCACTGCGCAATGTGCAGCGGCTCAGCGTGGACGAATGGGCCCGGCTGGTCCGCCAGGTCCGCCCCGACCTGTCCGGCCCGCAGTCCCGCTTCCTCGTCCACGCCGCATTCGCGCTGGTAGTGGACTTGGGCCGGTCGTTCGGCACGGTCCCGGTCGCATCCCAGGAACGGGTGGCCCTGCTCATGCGGACGATCCTGTACGGCCCCCCGCCGGCTTAGAACCTGTCCCCCATCGTCGCCAGCGCGGCCACGGCCGCCACACCCGCCGACGCCCAGAGCAGGATGGACAACCCGGCACCGTCGAGGATCACGCCTCCCGCGAACGAGCCCAGCGCGATACTCCCGGTGAAGGCACCGACATATAGGCCTGAAACGGCTTCCCCCCGGTCCGGCGCGGCCTGCACCGCCCACAGCTGACTGCATACCGACACACCACCGTAGGAGAGCCCCCACAGCACGAGTACCGCGGCGGCGCCGAGCGGGGTGGTTCCCAGCAGGAGCAGAGCCGGCAACGCGGCGGCGATACCGATCGCCAGGACGAGCAGTGTCGACCGGACCCGGCGCGCGGCCGCCGCGCCCGCCGCGAAGTTCGCGACGATTCCGCAGATCCCGTAGAGCAGAAGCAGCAGCGAGATACCGATACCGTGGACGCCCGACAACTCTTCCAACGCGGGCCGCACATAGGTGTAGGCCGCGAAATGCGCAGTGACCACGAGAATTACCGCAACCAGTCCTCGGCGCACCGCCGGAATCGCAAGCAACGAACCGGTCTTCGAGTTGCCATCCGCCTCGAGTTGCGCGGGAAGTGCGGGCAGCAGCGTCGCGAGTCCCACGGCAAGACCGACGGCCACCAACGCGAGCGCCCCGAAGGCACTGCGCCATCCCGCGATATCGCCGAGCACGGTCCCGAGTGGCACGCCCAGTACGGAAGCCACCGCGACACCGCTCACCACCATCGATACCGCGAGGCCCGCCCGGCGAGCGCTCACCAGCCGGGTGACCAGCGCGACCGCCAGCGCCCACACGGTAGCCATGGCGAGCCCGACCACGATCCGGCCGACGACGAGTACCGCGAACCCCTGGGCGACCGCGGTGATCAGATTTCCGGCGGCGAGCAGCAGCGCGGCCGCCACCAGAACGCGGCGGCGGTCGAGACCACCGATCGCCCGGGCGACGAAAGGCGCGGCCGGCGCGGCCACGACGCCGGTGACGGCCAGGCTGAACCCCGCCGTACCCGCGGAGATGCCCAGGCCTTCGGACATCGGGGTGAGAATTCCCACGGGCAGCATCTCCGCCGTGACGACCAGAAATGTGGACAGGGCAAGGACGGCGATCGACGACCAGCGTTCGGCGGGTTCGGCCGCGGACGCCCGCGATTCACTCACAATGGACATGAACCCAGTCAAGGATGCGCGGTATCGCGGAACAACAGTGATCAGCTCATTGTTCGATCAGCTGAACTGATCGATCGCGGTGACCGGGAGGAGCGGCATGCCGGACCTACCCGTCCGCGAGCTGGAATGTCTGCTGATACTGGCCGAAGAACTGCATTTCGGCCGGACCGCCCAGCGCCTGCGGGTTTCGCAGAGCCGGGTAAGCCAGCTCGTCGCCGCGCTGGAACGCACCATCGGCACCCAACTCGTGCACCGCACCAGCCGCCGGGTGGCGCTCACCGATTTCGGCGCCGAATTCGTGGACCGCGTGCGGCCCGTGTACACCGAGCTGGCCGATCTGGTCGGTGGTGCGCGGCAGGAAGCCCGGCACGAGCTGCCCGCCCCGATCCGCCTCGGCTTCCAGGGCATCGCCTACGAAACCGTCACGTGGACGCTCACCGAATTCGCCCGCGACAACCCCGACGTGGCCTTGTCATTGCAGGAAATCCCGCTCGGCGACCCGTTCGGCGCCCTGCTGGCCGGGCAGGTCGACGCCGCCGTCGCCCTGTTACCGGTGCGGGAGCCGGAACTCGCGGTCGGCTACGTGTTCCCGCCCGCACCCCGAATGCTGGCGGTAGGACGCGGACATCCGCTGGCGGCGGTCGAACGCATCGATGCCGAGGCCCTGGCGACCGTGGACCTCGTATCGGTGGACGGCTCCGCACCGGAATATTGGCGCGACGTTCACTTCCCGCGCTTCACGCCGCTCGGCAGACCCATCACGGCGACGGTCCGGGTGGCGACGCTCCAAGAAGGGATGACTCTGGCCGCCACCGGGCGGTACGCGATGCTGACCTGCCGTCCGGTCGCGGACCGCAACCAGCGCGACGACCTGCGCTTCCTCCGCGTCGCCGGTTTCGACGAGGAGTCGAGGATGGCGTTGATCTGGCGCTCCGCGCACCGCCGTCCGCAATTGACGAAACTGGCGGCCATGCTCGGCGAACTCCCCGGCGCGCCGCAACCACAGCCGGATCCCGGCAGGGCTACCGTCGCCTGAGCCGGGTGGCCGCTCGCCCCCGGCGGCACCCCCGATCACGGCACGGACGTCGGCGCCAGCGGTGAGTTCATCTGATTCACCAGCCAGCGTCCATCGGTTTTCTCCATCCGCAGCACCATCGCCAGCTGACCGGGCGCGGGCTGTCCCCGCGTCCCGAGACTGGTGATCGTCTGCCCGATCACCACCACCGCCTCCGCGGATTCCGCGTCGGCCGATTTCACGGCGCATTGGATATCGCCGGCCGTGGAGACCACCTGCCCGGCCACCAGCGCCTCTCGTAGTTCGGCGGTGGTGGTCTCGAATTCCTTCTTCCAGTCGCCGGTCGCGCCGGACAAAACAGCAGTGAAGTAGGGGTCCAGATTCTTGGCGTCGTAGTTGGCCAGCACCGGCGCGTACCGGCACGCCGCCTGCCGCACTTCCTCGTGCGCGGTCAGCGTTTCGGCCTGGTTCCGCTCCTGCACGAAGAGGTACGCACCGACCCCGACCGCGGCGATCAGCAGCACCAACGCCACCCCCAGCCCTACCGAGAGGACCCTGACCAGCGAACTACCCGCGCCTGGGTCGTCCGATCGGCTCTCCGGGCCCGTCTGCTTCACGGTGGTCCTGCCCGGCGATCCGGCACCGGCGGGCCGGCTCTCGGCCTCCGGCGGACCCGGCTGCCCGGCCTCCGATTTCACGGCCGCCGGTTCGGCCGCCGGTTCGGCCCCCGGTTCGGCCGCCGGTTTCGGTTCCCCGGGGCTCGCCGCCTCCGCGGCGCCGGTTTCGGCTGCGGTCGGCTCCGGCTCGCTGGAACCGGGTTCGGCTGCCTTATCGCTCATCCTCGATTACTCCTAACGACCCGGAATCGGCCGGGACAGTTCATCACCGGTCACTCCCGGCGGCGGACCCGCCGTATTGTCGGGAACATTCGGCCTGGGCGCGTTCGCCGAGCCGCGTACCTGCAGTGCCGGATCATCGGTGACGCAGTAGTTGTACAACCGGACCCGGCTGTCGGCGCGCTCGGTCGGGACCACCGGGATCGTGTTGTATTCGCAGGTGGGGCGGGGCCAGATATCGACCAGCGTATGGAACATCCCGTCGTGCACCGGAACGTTCAGCGCCGCCGAACCCGCCCGCAGCGCCGGGAACAGTGCCGCGATGGCAGGCTGCCGTAGTTTCGCGGCGCGGGTGATGGCCACGAAATTGGTGACCAGGTTGGTGATCGGATCCTGGGTCTCGGTGATGAACCCACCGAGGGTGGCCAGCTGGCCCGGTGCCAGGTCCAGCAGCCGGCGCACTTCCGCGTCGGCGGCGGTGAGCTGCTGGAACAGCGCGCCCGCGGAACCGGTGAGCGTACTCAGATCGGGCTGGGCGTACTGGGTGGTGTCGGCGATCACCGACAGGTTCTCGATGAGCTGCTCGGTCTGGGGCAGCAGACCCTCCAGACCCGCCATCGCCCGGCTGATCCCGGAGATCATATTGCGCAACCGGTCCGGCCCACCGGCCAGCGCCTTGTCCAGTTCGTCGACGATCACGGTGAGCCGCTCGGGATTGAGGCCGCTGATCATGGCGCTCATATTCGAGAGCAGTGACTGCACGGTCACCGGAATCCGCGTCCGCGCGATATCGACCCGGTCACCGTCCCGCAGATAGGGCCCCGTATCGGCATCCGGCCGGAAATCCAGGTACTGCTCACCGACCGCCGACAAGCGGCCCACCACCACGGTGCCGCCCGCCGGGATCTCGGTCGCCGAGTCGATTTCGGCCACGGCTTCGATACCGGTCTCGGATACCCGGACATCGGCGACCCGGCCGATCCGGGTACCGCGGAAGGTCACATCGTTACCGGTCAGCAGTCCACCGGACCCGGGCAGTTCCACGGTGACCCGGTAGGTGCTGTCGGGCAGCACGTTGATTCGCAGGACTTCCGCGCCGAGATATCCACAGCCCGCGATCAGTACGATCACCAGGCCGATGTTGGCGACGCCGACCCGCCGCCGGACCAGCCAGTTCCAGAGCGGAATGTTCATCGCGGACCTCCCTGCCCGGACGGTCCGGGTTGTGGCGGACTCGTCAACCGACCCTGGATCTTGGCCAGCACCTGCGCCAGGCTCCCGATGAACGCGGGCACATCGGTGCCGTCCGGCAACCGGCTGCGACTCGGATCGGTCAACGCGCCGACACTGAGATAGGAGACCCGCGCCGCGACGGCCAGCGCCGGCCCCTCGAACGACTGCTCCAGCGACGGATACAGACTGTGCAGACCGTCCAGGGTCTGGCGCAGATTGTCGCCCATCGCGGTGAAACCGCCCATGAGCTGCCGGATACTTCCGAACAGGCTGATGAATTCCGGGCTCGTCGTATCCGTGAAATCGCCCAGGGCCGCCATGGTCACCGAGATCTTCTGGATCAGCCCGGTGATATCGCGATTGTTCTCCGCCACCAGCCCGAGCAGATCGGGGAAGGTATCGGCGGCCTGACCCAATTCCTGTTTCCGCGAGGCCAGTTCACCGGTGAGCACATTCACCCCGTGCAGCACGCTGTCGATATCGGCGGTCCGGGCATTCAGCGCGCTCAGCACCTGCGTCATCTCGGTGATCAGATGCGCCAGTTGCGGGGCGCGCCCGGCGAACATGGAATCCATCTCCGCGGTGATACGCGCCGCCTGGTTCAAACCGCCACCGTTGAGCAGCAGCGATACCGACACCATCAATTCCTCCACGGACGCGCCCGCGCCGGTGTGGTCGGTATCGATGATGTCGCCTTCGCCGAGCAGCGCCGCGTCCGGATCCTCCCGCGGCAGCGTCATGGCGATGAATATGTCGCCGAGCGGAGTGGATTGGCGTAGTTCGGCGGTGGTGCCGCGCGGCAACCGGATGTCCTCGCGGATGAGCAGATCCACATCGGCGACGAAATCGGTGGTCGAAATCCCGGTCACCACCCCGATATCGGTACCCCCGATCTTCACGTGCGCGCGGTCGGGCAGGTTGAGCGCGTCGTTGAAGCGCGCGCGCACGGTATAGCCGGGACCGCCGATACCCGGTTCGGGCATCGGCACATTCTGGACCGTCACCGCCCCGCACCCCGACACCCCGAGCACCACCGCCAGCACCAGCGCGGCAAGTCCGATCCTCATCTCCATCCCTTCTGTGGGCAGTCGCATCCGTGGCCGGAGATGGTCGCATTCTGTGGGTGGGGCCCGCCCGGTTCTGGAGCGACCAGAGGGAGGGAGCGATGTGCGCGCACAAACCATGGGTTGCGGCCTTTGAGCACTTCCATGATCACGGAACCCGCCCAGAGGTCCATGGTGCGCGTGAGGTGTGCGGTCTCTCGTCTCCCCCGGACGGTCGCACCCCCGCGACGCCGCAGGCGGCGCCATGTCATTGCGTCATCCCCAGTAGTGCGGCGGTGATACCGAAGTCCGGGCCGAAGTCCTGGGGCCGGCCGGTGCGGCAGCCGTCGGAGCGCATCTGTATCCGTTCACAGAAGGTGGACAGGACCTCGTTGTCGAGCAACGCCTTGTCCAGTAGCGCGTGCACCCGGAACGCCTGATGTTCGTGGCTGACCCCGTTGGCGAGGTTCTGGAAGAACAGTGGTCCGATATCCACCAGCTCGGTGAGGCCGCGGGCGTTGGCCCGCATCTGCGCGGAGATGGTCACGAACCGTTGGAGGGCGCCGGCCAGCTGGTCGCGATTCTGCCCCACCACCGACGAGGTGTTGGCGACGAAATCGTTCAGCTGGATGAGCACCGCGTGCAGACCGGGCGACTGCTCACCCATCAGTTGCACCAGTTCGGTGAGCCGGGCGCTGAAATCCCGGACCGTCTGATCGTTCTGCGCGACCACCTGGGTGATCTCGTTCAGTTTCACGATGGTGTTGGCGATCTGGTCCTTGTTGGCGAAGGTCACCTCGAAGGCCGCCGACAGATCGTCCAGGGTTTCACGCAATCGGTCGCCGTTGCCCTCGAGCAGCGGAAACAGCACCCGGCTCGCCAGTGGCCCGGCCTGGTTGTCGCCTTTGAGCGCGGCGCCGAGCTGGTCGAAATTCTCCAGGATCCGGTCCAGTTCCACCGGCACCCGGGTTCGTTCGAGCGGAATATGCATCCCGTTGGCCAGTTTCGGTCCCGCACCGGTGTAGGCGGGCGCGAGTTCGACATGCCGGTTCGTGATCAGCTGCGGGGAGATCAGCGCGGCCATCGCGTCCGCGGGCACCGCGACATCCTTGTCCAGCGCCATGGTGACCTCGACGTAGCTTCCGCGTGGAGTCACGGTCTCCACCCGGCCCACCGGGACCCCCAGCACCGCGACCTCGTTGCCGGCGTACAGACCGGCCACATTCTCGAAATCGGCGCTGATCCGGATGTTCTCACCCAGATACTGTTCCGGCAGCCCGGCGATACTGTCCGGCAGCACCGAGCACCCGGCCCCGCACAACCCGGCGATACCGATCGCCACCACCCGCAGAATCTTGCGCAGGCTCATCATCCACAACCCTCCACAGCCTGCGCGAAGCACAGCCAGTTGTCCGGCAGGAACCAGGGCGCCCACACATCGGCGTAGGGCCCGTTGCCGATCACATTGTTGAACTGCCGCAGGGTGACCGGCATGACCTCGTACAACCGGTCCAGGTTGTCCCGGTTCTTCTCCAGCCCCTGGGTCATGGTGTCGAGGTTGGCAATCAGCGGACCGAGCTGCTCGTTGTTCTCCACACCCATATCCCGCAGCAGTCCGGACAGGGCGGCCACATTGTCCAGCAGCCGGCGCAGCAGGTCCTGGCGCATCGCCACCGCGTTACCGATGGCCTCGCCGCGGGTCAGCAGCATGAGCACGCTGTTCTGGTTGTCGGCGACCAGCTGCGAGACCTGGTCCATTCCCTTGAGCAGCGTGTCGACCTCGTCACGCCGGGCGTTGATCACCGCGGCGAGTGAACCGATCGAATCCAGGGCGGTCACCGCGAGTTCCGGGGAGTCGCCCATCTGCTGCGAGAAGGCGTCCAGCGCGTGCCGGAGTTTGCCCGGGTCGATGCGCTCTATGCGCTCGAACGAGGATTTGTACATCGGATCCTGGATGACCTTGGCCAGGTTGTACGGAACGCTGGTGGCGGCCAGCGGAATCCGGCCCTCGGACGATTCCGGTCCCGATCCCGGTACCAGTTCGATGTGCAGGCGGCCCAGAATCGTCGACATCTTGATCGCGGCACGGGCATCGGTGCCGAGCCGGATATCCCGGCTGATCTTCATCACGACCTCGACCTTGTCCCCCGCCAGCCGCACCGCACGAACCTCGCCGACCTCGATTCCGGACACATCCACCGTCGCGCCGGGACGCATGCCCGCGGCCTGCTGGAATTCCGCGGTCACGGTTTTATCGGTGAACCGCAACTGGGAGACCACACTGGATCCCACCAGCAGCGCCGCCACCGCGGCCGCGGCGATCAAGCCCTGCCACAGGAACCGGTTCTGCGAGTACCTCGGGAGTCGCAATCGGGCCATCAGCGACACACCTCCGACTGGGAGTTCCCGCCGATCTGCGAGAACAGTCCGGGCGGTAGCAGCACACCCCACAGCGAGACGTCCAGATTGCAGATATAGGCGTTGCCGTAGGCGCCGTACCCGGTGAACCGGGCCAGGCCGTTGAGCACGTTGGGAAGTTCTACCGCCGCCTGATCCAGCGCGGCACCGTTGAGCAGCAGCAGTTCCACCGCTGTCGACGCCTCGTTCTGCGCGAGCGCGATATCAGGTTTGACCGCGGTGATCAGGCCGGTCAGCGAATCGGTGGCGGTGGCCACCTGGTCCACCGAACTCTTCAAGGTCTCGCCCTCGGCGTACAGCGCGTCCATCAAACCCCTGGTCTGCGTAATCAGTGTCTCCAGCTCTTCGCTGCGGTTGGCCAGACCGGCGATCACACTGCTCAGGTTGGTGATCACCGCGCCCAGGATCTCGTCCCGCTGCCCGAAGGTGCCGGCCAGTTCGGCCGCCTGGGTGATGAGCGCGCTCAACGACACCCCGTCGCCCTGCAATGCCTGGATCAGGGTGTCCGACAACGAATTGACCTGGTCGGGTTGCAGCACGCTGAACAGCGGCTCGAATCCGGACAGCAACGCCGAGACATCGAAGGAGGGTTCGGTGCGGTCCACCGGGATATGCGCGCCCGGCGGTATCTCCGTTCCCCGCTCGGTCCCCGGTAGCAGCGCGATGTACCGCTGCCCGATCAGGTTCTGGTATCGCACCAGCGCCTTGGTGGTATCGGTGAGCCGCTGGCGCTCCTCGATCCGCAGCACCAGCCGGGCCTTGTAATCCGGCTCGAACTCGAGCGAATCGACCCTGCCGACCCGCACCCCGGCCATCCGTACATCGTCGCCTTCCCGCACCCCCATCACATCGGTGAAGGTCGCCGTGTAGGTCTCGGTCTCGCCGGGCACCGACCGCTGCAGTGTGGACCAGATGGTGTAGGTCAGCACTATCGCGATCACAGCGAAGAGACTGAATCCCGTGATCGTGCGCGCCAGACGCATCAGGCGTCCCCCTCCGAGTAGACGTCGATCGTGCCGCCGGCGAGCACCGAGGTGAGCAGGAGCAGTTCAGCGGTCGTGGGTTCGCGCCCGAGCAGCGCCGCGACGGCGGCGTGACCCCGCAGCTGCGCGATCGGGGCACCGGCCGGAGCCGCCGCGGGCGCCGGTTGTCCCGGGCCGGTGGGTGTCCCCGGAGCACCGGGAGTTCCCGGAACGCTGGGAGCACCCGGAACGACAGGTGTTCCCGGAACGACGGGAGTTCCCGGAGCGACGGGAAACAATGGTACGGTGATACCCGGGATCGCGGGCAGACCCGGGATGGCGGGCAGGCCCGGCAACGCCGGAAGCGCGGGGCCGGGCACCGGTGCCGGCGGAACCGGTGCCTGCGGCTTCGGCCCGGCGCCCTCGACCCATCCGGGCAGCAGGGTCGGCGGGTACTCCTGCGCGGGCGCCGTCTCCGGAACGGAAGCGCCGCCGCAGCGCGGGCCGGCCATTTCGCCGTAGCGGGGGCAATCCCGGGCCGTGTACTGCTGGAACGGGGTGAACGAGACGTCCAGGCTCCAGCGCATCTGCCGCTGCGCGCCCCAGCCGAACGCACCGGACAGCTTCCCGAGGGCCGCGTTGAGGTTGGCGACGGCGGTCGGAATGGCCTCCGGGTCCTGCGCCAGCGAACCGAACAGGCCGTCCAGGCCGGGCACCAGTTCCTTGGCCGCGTCGGGGTTCCGGGCGAACAGGCCGTTCACCGAATCCACCGCGCCGCCCGCGTCGGCGAGCATGGTGATGAGGTTCTGGCGGCGTTCGGTGAGCGTCCGCGCGGTGGTCACCGACTCCGACAACACCCCGACGAGCTCGGGCGCCGACCGGCTCAGCGCGGTGGTCGCGCGGCCCAGGTCGCCGAGCATATCTCCCACGCCCTGGACCTGACGGATCTCGGTGACCCATTTGTCGAGCCGTTCCACTGTCGATCCGGGTGCCCGCGCCCCCGGATCGAGCGCTTCGGAGAAGGTCGCCAGGACGCGGCCGAGTTTCTCCGGCTGGATCTTGGTGAGCACGTCACGCAGGACGGTCAGAGTGGTCTGCAACTGCACGGTGCCCGCGCTGGTGTCCTCGGCGATCTCCGCGCCCTCGGCCAACCGGCCGGGTGTGACGCCGTTGTCGACGAGTTCGATACCGGTGACCCCGAACAGGTTGTTCGGCACCACCCGCGCGGTCACGTTGTCCGGAATGGTCGGCGCGATCCGGGAGTCCAGGTCGATTTCGACCTGCTGCCGTTTACCGGCCGCCACCACCTCCACGGCGGTCACCGCGCCCACCACCATGCCGCGGAATTTCACATCCGCACGCTCGGGCAGCCCGTCGCCGGTGCTGGTGAGCACCGCCCGCACCGGCACCCGGTCCTCGAAACGTCCGGTGTAGCGCAGGCCCAGCAGCCCGAGCAGCACCGCCAGCAGGGTGAGCATGGCCAGACCGGCCGTCGTCATATGCCACGGTCGCGGCCCCCGGCCGCTGTGATCGATGATCATCGACGCCTCACCCCGAAATCCGGAAACCGGGGTCGATACCCCAGATCGCCAGTGTCAAGAACAGATTCGCGAACACCATCACGACGATCACCATCTTGATCGCCTGCCCGGCCGCCACCCCGACACCTTCCGGCCCGCCTGCCGCGAAGAAGCCGTAGTAGCACTGGATGAAGGTGGCCAGCAGTACGAACACCACGACCTTGAGCAGTGAGAAGAAGAGATCGGGGCCGATCAGGAATTGGAAGAAGTAGTGATCGTAGGTACCCGCCGACGTACCGCCCAAGAGCAGCACCGACAATTTCGTGGCCAGATACGCCACCGCCAGCCCCACGCTGTACAGGGGGATGATGGTGAGTGTCGACGCGATCATCCGCGTGGTCATCAGATACGGCAGCGGCCGGATGGCGATGGATTCGAGAGCGTCGATCTCCTCCGCGATACGCATCGAACCGAGCTGGGCGGTGAACCGGCAGCCAGCCTGGATCGCGAACGCCAGGGTGGCAAGAATCGGCGCTAACTCACGGGTGGTGGCGAACCCGGAAATGGCGCCGGTGAGCGGTCCCATGGTCAGCAGGTTCAGCGCGCTGAAAGCCTCCATTCCGACCGTGATCCCGCCGAACCCGCACAGGATGATCACCACGCCGACGGTGCCGCCGCCCACGATCAGCGATCCGTTGCCCCAGCCGACATCGGCGGTCAGGCGCAGGACTTCCTTGCGGTAGTGCCTGAGCACGAACGGCACCGCGAACAGCGCCTGTACGAAGGTGATGGCCTGATGGCCGAGCCGGCGATTGGCATCTATGGGCGCCGCCGCCGCGGAGGCGACCAGGCGGACCGGTTTGAGGGCCGGTGGGGTGTACGGAGTGCCCACGTCAGATCACCTTCGTCGGGAAGACGGTGTTGTACACCTGGGTGATGATGATGTTGGTGGCGAACAGCATCAGGGCCGATGAGACGACCGCCGAATTCACGGCGTTGGCCACACCGCCCGGCCCGCCCTTGGCGTGCAGGCCGACATCACAGGCGATGATCGCGGTCAGCATCCCGAAGATCGCCGATTTCACCAGCGCCACGGCCATATCGTTGGCCACGGCGAACGAGGCGAAGGAGCCGATGAACGAACCGGGCGTACCCGATTGGGCGTACACGTTGAACATATAGGCGGTCGCGAAGCCCACGAATACGATGAACCCGCACAACAGCATGCTCACCAGCACCGCGGCGACGAGTCTCGGGGCGACCAGTCTCCGGACCGGATCGACCCCCATCACCATCATCGCGTCGATTTCCTCCCGGATCGTCCGGGACCCGAGGTCGGCGCAGATGGCCGAACCGACCGCACCCGCGATCATCAGGGAGGTCACCAGCGGCGCCCCCTGCCGGATGATGCCCAGTCCGGCGACCGCGCCGATGAAGGTGGTGGCGCCGACCTGGTTCACCAGCGCACCGATCTGGATCGACACCACGACAGCGATGGGCATGGCGACGAAGATCGTCGGCGCGGCCGATACATTCGCCATGAAACCGCACTGTTTGGCGAATTCCGCGAACGGGAATCGGCGCGCGGCCATGGATTTCACGGTCTCCACCGCGGCCTGCCGGCCCAGGGTGACCTGCCGGCCGAGGGTCTCCAGGGAGCGCTGCGGGTGGCGCCGCCACAGGCCCTTCAGGTCGTCGACGGCCTGTTCGAGATCGGTACGGTCCGGTGGCCTGCCCGCTCCGGCCGATCCGGCGGTCACCACGGCAACACCGGGCCGCTCGTATCGAGATCACCGGTGAGGTAGTGCTGCAGCAGCACCAGCCCGGCGCCGACGGCCGCGATACCCGCGGCGAGCACACACAACAGCGCGAGCCAGAGTCCGAAGCGCAGTACCGGATTCACCTTCGTCCGCCCACCGAGGATCTTGACGACGATCACCATGATGTCGATGAGCCACACCAGCGCCATCATCAGGTCATCGACACATTCGCGAAGGTGAGCACCGGCCAGCACACGATCGAACCGAGAAACGAGATGATCACATCCAGGCCGTGCATCTCGCGCAGATGCGAGGTGTGGGTCAGCGTCCAGACGATTCCGATGAGCCCGTAGGGAATGCCGAGGATGATGAAGGTGCCCACGAACTCGGACACCTTCATCTCATAGCTGAAAATACGATCCAGCCGTTTGAGCATATCGCGCTCCTTCCTTGACCGGCCGCCGCGCCGCCCCCCGCCAGGGAACGTCTGAGACGGTTGGTCGGAGCGGTATGTTACGCACGATTCCTGTCGCGCCGGAAGGTTTTCGTGAAGATTGGTGCCATGAGATCATGGCTTGACACCTGTTCTAGGTATCTTTCCCACCCCCGAATCCGAACCGTAAGTTAGCCACAGTTCATTCATATCCAGTGACTGTGGGAAGAATTTAGAGTAACTTAGGACACATCTGATCCCTGGGGAAGGATGCCCATGACCGCCGCCGCACACTCCTGGCAAACCAACGCTCCGGACGACTCCGGTCACCGACCGCCGACCACGGAGCAGACACGTATCCGGATCGCCACCACACACCGGCCGCTCACCAAACGCCCGCTCCGGCTCACCGATGCCCTCGATTTCTGGCAGTTCGCCGGCGCCGCCGCCAACGTGATCATGCAAATGGCCAACCCCGGTGTGGGATACGGCGTCGCGGAGAGCAAGGTGGAATCGGGTTCGCTGATGAAACACCCGTGGAAGCGCGCCCGCACCACCACCCAGTACCTGGCCGTCGCCATCCTCGGCAACGACGCGGAGAAGAAGGCATTCCGGGAGGCGGTCAACGTCGCCCACCGGCAGGTGCGTTCCGAACCGGGAGCCCCGGTCGAGTACAACGCCTTCGACCGCAACCTGCAGCTGTGGGTGGCGGCCTGCCTCTACATCGGCTTCGAGGACACCTACCAGCTGCTATCGGGCCGGATGAGCCCGGAGCAGAACGAGGCGTTCTACCGGTCCTCCTCCTCGCTGGGCACCACCCTGCAGGTTCCCGAGGATATGTGGCCGGCCACCCGCGCCGACTTCGACGAGTACTGGAACAAGGCCTGCGAACAGGCCGTCCTCGACGATTTCGTCCGCTCCTACCTCAACGACCTGCTCGACCTGCGAATGATCCACTGGTACCTGCGCATCCCGTTCCGGGGCCTGCTGCGATTCCTCACCATCGGTTTCCTCGCCCCCCACTTCCGCGAACAGATGCGGGTCGAATGGACCGCCGCCGATCAGCGTCGCTTCGAGAACCTCTTCCTCTTCGTCGGTTTCGTGAACCGCTTCATCCCCCGCTTCCTGCGCCACGGCGGCAGCCACACCCTGATGATGGACATCCGCCGCCGCATCAAGCGGCAGAAAAACCTCATCTGAAGCCGGGAGCAGGCCGGACCGGCACCGGGCGCGCATCAGATCGAGCCCGGCCACACCACCGGGGCGGGAGGACCCGGTGAGGCGACCGGGCAGAACGGAAGCTCCAGATTCGGGCGCGATTCCGCTAAAACGCGTTGAAGTGATGTCGATTGCTTCGGACCGGCGCCTCGGGACCGCTCGGATACCGGGGACAGTAGGTTCGCAATGTCCATCCGGGAAGAGGCGGCCCACAAAGCGCGGCCGAACTGGGTGCGACCGGCCTCGACGAGATCTTCAGCTGAGCCGCGGCGGCCGCTCCCGCCGGCCGCGCAGATCACCGATTCCGGCCACCGCCACCGCGAGCAGCGCGAACACCATGGTGAGCACGATCAGCCCCAGTGCCAGCGATACATACCCCTGTTCCGTCGGGTCCAGGAACGGATACGGGTACCAGCCCGCCCACGGCCCCCGCAGCAGCGTGTAGGCCGCGTACACCGCCGGGTAGGCCAGCCAGGCGCCGATCAAACCGGGTGTGATCCCCAGCCGCCGGGGCGCCACAATCCAATCGGCGAGGATGACGATGGGCAGCACGCGGTGCAGCACGTCGTTGATCCAGCGGTCGTCGAGCATCACGTCGAGGTGGGCCAGCAGGGTCGCGTACACAACCCCGGTGATCACCAGGTAGAGGGTGCTCGCGCCACGTAGCACCTGCCAGCGCCGGGCAGCGGGATCGGCGAAACCGCCGACCAGCAACACCACCACACCCAGCACATTCGACTGGATGGTGAAGTAGCTGAAGTAGTTCGCGAGCGAGAAGCCCTCCGCGCCCAGGTCCCGCACCGGGATCCACGCCAGCGCTACGACGCCGAGTATCCCGACGCCGATTCGCACCACCCGCAGCCAACTCGCCGCGCCCGCATCAGCAGTCATGCCCCCCAGATGATCACACGGGAGGCGATCGGCTGCTCGGACGCGCGGACGGTCGCATCGGCCGTTGCCCCCACTACGACCTGTCACCAAAAATTTCCCTACCTATTGAATGTGCCGTTATCTAGCGGTACGGTAAGCATTGTTCCGATAAATGCAGCGCCCCGCGAGCCCACCGGGACGTGATCAGTTAGGACCCCACCGATGAACCGAACCCCGGCCCAGCGCACCCGACGTATCGCCGCCCGGATCGCCGCGATCGCAGTCCTCACCCTGACGCCACTCGCCGGTGTCGCCGGCACCGCCCTCGCCGACCCGGCCTCCTCGAGCAGCGATTCCCACGATTCGAGCGATTCCGGCGGCTTCGGCGGCTTCGGCAACGACCACGATCACGGTTACGGTTCCGGCGACCGCGGCACCGGCCACACCGGCATCGGCGACAACGGAGTCGGCTACGACAACGGCGATTTCGGCTGGGATGACAACGGCCGGTACGGATATCGCGACCACAACCGGCAGAACTACGACGGCTGGAACGACCAGTTCAACAGCGGCGGCAACGACCGCGGGGACCGCGATTCGCACGCCGGCTACGGCAACGACCGCGACAACGATCACGACACCCCCGTCACCCGGGATCGCGAGACCAACCGCAGCGGACCGCCGCACGGTGGCTGGAACATGCCCAACCCCTACATTCCGCCGGCCCCGCCGAGCCTGCTGCCGTCACTGCCGGCGCTGCTGCCCGGCCTGCCGCCGCTGCCGCTGCCCCTGCCGGTAACGGGCCTCCCCGGCCTTCCCGGCACCGGTAGCGCCTTCTGATCCTCGAATTTTGTACCGTTATCCAACGGTACATCCATATGCGGGCCGCTTTCCTGGCAAAGTCTCCTGGCAACTCAAACATCCGGGTAGCTCTTTCCGGCAGTCCCCGAGCCGGCGGAGGCGATCGGCCGCTGCGGGTTCATCGCTCCGGCCCGCACGCACCACACCGATGTCGACGTCGAGCCCGGCACCGATGTTCGCGGGCACGATTCCCCGACGGGGCCGGGCGCAGAATTCCGATGGTTCCGCGATCGCGGGGAGTTCGCTGGGTCTTCCGCACCGGCGCCGTACCTTCCCCGAGTCCGGCGCCGGGTGCGGATTCCCGGGTGCCCGTATCACGTTGCCGCAGCGGGCCACCCGAAGGACCAGAGTACTTGTTCGCGGCGGGATCTCGGGGAGATCGGGCCGGGGTGTCGAAATTGGAGACGCAATATTGCGTGATGCCGCTTGGTATTTCGGCGAAGCGCCCCGGTGAGCTGTATCCCCGACCGATACAGCTCACCTACCACACCGGTTGTCCCGGCGCGGGGCAGTGGGGGCATATCCATAGCAAACGGCTATACCACTGCCGTGGCGGTTCGCGGGCGGGCCACGGAGATCGCCCGCGCGCGCGGACCGAGCCGCCGCCCGGCGAATCGCACCGGTGGAAAGTACCGTAGGGTCCGCGGGCGCGCCAACCGAACAGCGAGACCAGCACCGGGGCGGGCCGGAAGCGCGCAGCGGCGTTCGCCACCGGTTAGCGCGACATCACCGAACGCGTGTATCGAATCGTGGCGCACACGGCCGCGAACCGGCCGTTCTCACCGCCGGCGTATCAGCGCAGATCCGCGGTCGCGCGTTCGGCGAGCAACACCACGGTCGCCTGCGGGCCCCGGCTCAGCGGTACCGGGACCACCGAAAGATCCACCACCGACAGCCCGTCCACTCCGTGGACTCGGCAGCGCTCGTCGACCACCGCCCGCGCGTCGTCCGCGCGACCCATCCGGCAGGTTCCCGACAGATGCTGCGAGGTCTCCAGCCGTTCGTGCAGCCATTCATCGGTGATGGCGCCGGAGGCCGCCGCGCCGACCGGCCGCGCCGACATGGTGTCGAGGATCTTGCCGGCCAGTTCCACCGCCTCGCGGAGCCGGGCGCGGTCGACGGGGGTCGCGAGATATCCGTGTTCGATCAGTGGCGCGGTGCGTGGGTCCGCGGAGGCCAGGCGGATGCTGCCCGTGCCGGTGGGCCGCATCAGGGTCACACCCATCCGGTGCGCTCCGGGCGTGAAGGCGATCGTGTAGGGGCGGATTTCGATATCGTCGAATTCCAGCACGTATTCGACCGGCACCACACCGTCCGACGGCGCCGGATGCCGGTAGTCGATCCCGATCTCGGGGTGGTCGGTGGCCCACTGCCCGACGGGCGAAGGCGCCACCACCGGGATATCCAACGCGGCCAGTTGTCCGGGCGGACCGATACCGGAACGCAGCAGCAGCGCGGCCGATTCGATCGCCCCCGCCGACACCACCACCCGGTCGGCGTAGATCGTCTCGACCCGCCCGCCGGACAGACAGTCCGCACCGACCACCCGGGCTCCGTCGAAACGCAGCCGGAGCACCGAGGTATCGCCCCGGACGGACAGATTGGGCCGCGAGAGCGCCGGCAGCAGATACGAGTGCGCCGGTCCGATGCGTTGATACCGGCCCGCCGCGTCCGGCGGGCCGACCGTGCACGGCACCGGTCCCACGCCTGATTCCGGGCCACCGGGCAGCGCGTTCCAGTCCGCGACCTCACCGAAGCCGAGATCCAGGCAGGCCGCGCCGAATTCGGCCACCAGCCGGGACGGGCGGGCGATCCGCCGCAGCGGCACCGGACCGCTGCGGCCGTGCCCGGGATGGTCACCGAAATCGTGATCGTTCTCCAACGACCTCAGATACGGCAGGACATCCTCGAAATCCCAGGCCCGGGTGCCGGCTTCCCGGCTCCAGGCCGCGAAATCCCGGGCCGCGCCGCGGATGAAATAGCAGCCGTTCACCGATCCGGAACCGCCGATGCCCCGGCCACGCACGATCCGGCCCGGACGGTTCGGCGTGAACAGCACCGGGTAGCGCCAGAGCCACGGTGCGTCGTCGCCGACGGGCAGCCCGGCACTATCGGTGAGTTCGGGCGGGAAATCCGCGGCCGACGCCCAGTAACTGCCCGCCTCCACGAGCCGGACGTGATGCCCGGGATCCTCACTCAGTCGCGCGGCCAGGACACAACCGGCCGTCCCGGCACCGATGATCAGCGTCTCCACCACGGCCGGCCGCCCCCTTACCGCGGGGGGCCGGTAGGTCTCAACGCGGCCGGGCTGCCGGCCCGGAACGCGCCCAGCCACAGGCCGGTGCCGTACCCGATATCGTCGATCCGGCGGAAGGCGATATAGCGCAACGGGTCCAGTCCGCCCGCCTCCCGGTGGGTGTACCAGTCGACCATTCCCTCGGCCACGGCCAGGGACAGCGCGATCCGGCGGATCCGGCGCGAGAACAGCATCGCGGCCAGGGTGATCGGCCAATAGTGGCGGCACATGGCCGAGGCCAGCCGCCACAGCCCCGCGAAGAACCCGCGAGCGACGTATATGGCCGCGATACCGGTCGGGTTGTCCACACCCGCGAAGGCGAGCCGCAGGCGGCGTAGCGGCACGAGCAGGGTCAGCAGCGCGCCCAGCAGACCCCACCGGGTGCGGGTCGCCAGGAAGAGCGCCGATACCGCGGTCCACTTGGGAATCTGCAACGGCGACACCATTCCGGCGTGCCGTTCGCTCAACGGTGCGGCACCGGTGCCGTAGAAGAGTTTCCGGCGGAACCAGTCGCGGAACGAGACCCGATGATCGTGGGCCACATGGGCCGCCGGTTCGTACCGGAGCCGCCAACCCGACCGTTCCAGCCGCCAGCAGAGGTCGACATCCTCGGCGACGTGCATGTTTTCGTCGAAACCGCCTTCGGCTTCGAGGACCGCGCGCCGCACCAGCAGCGCCGCGCTGGGGACATAGGACACCACCCCGCCGGAGTGCACCGCGGATTCACGGCGGCCGAGGTCCAGCGAGGAGCGGGCGTGTTCGTAGCGGGCGAGGGTGTTGGATTCCGGATCCAGTGCCACGATCCGCGGGGCGACCAGCGCCACCTGCGGATCACTGAAATGGCCGAGCATCACTTCGAGCCAGCCGCTGCGTGGGACCACATCCGAATCGAGGAACGCGACGAACTGGGTGGTGGCCTCCCGCAGGCCGGTATTGCGCGCGGCGGCGGGACCGCGGCGCTCCTCGTGCCGCAGCACCTTCACCTCGCAGCGGCGGCCGTGCTCGTCGGCGACGTGGACCGGTTCGTCGGATCCGTCGTCCACCACGATGACCGTATGGCCGCGCAGCACGGCCAGCAGCCGGTCCAGTCCGCCGGGATTGTTGTGCAGCGGGACGATGATCGTGACGTCCTCCGGCGAAGGCAACAGCCGGGGCCGGGGATTGGCGACCCCCGAGTCCAGTAGCCGTCTGGCAACCACCGCCGATTGCGGGCTGTTCACCTCGAGATAGCCGTCACCGATCATCTGGGCGGCCTCGGGCGCAAGGCGCAGCAAACGTGCGGGTGAGCCTCCGATCAGGATGCGTCCCCCCGAGTATGCGCGTACCCGTGGGTCGATCCGCACCCCGAATCCGTCGGGCAGGCGATCATGGCGCATTCCACGGATGGTAACTGCCGTTTCGACGGCTGACATCAGCAGTCCGGGAAAAAGTGGGCCGATCGGGAGAAATTCCCGCGACGACCGTGCGCGTGAACATGAAATAGGTCACCGAACCGATAGCACGGATATGAATAACCGCCCGGAGCAACGATTCGGCAATCGGCGCTCCGGGCGGTCTCGGACAACAATTCTCACACGAGCGGACTCTCGTCACACGCGCGCGCCGGACGTTTCGCCGGCGGCAGCAACGTCAGCGGAACCGGACCACCGGAACGGGACCGGCGCGGGGCACTCGTGCGGGAATGGTCCACCGCCGGGCGCGGAATGATGCGACCGGCGTCGGCCAGCGCCGCTTCCCCGTATCCCTGTACGCATTCCGGGTCCGGCCCGTCGGCCGGCAGTCCGGTGAAGAACTTCGCCGCCATACAGCCACCCCGGCAGGAGTCGTAGTGCGCGCACGACGCACAGGCTCCGCCGCCGCTGGGTTCCCGCAGTTCGGCGAACAGCTCCGATTCCCGCCACACCGTCTCGAAACCGCCGTCGGTGACGATATTTCCGGCCTGGAACCGCTCGTGGATCGCGAACGGGCAGGCATAGACGTCACCGAGCGGATCGACCAGGCAGACCACCCGGCCGGCGCCGCACATGTTCAGCCCCGGCAGGGCCTCACCGTAGGCGGAGAGGTGGAAGAACGAATCGCCGGTGAGCACGCCGTCACCGTTGCGGACCAGCCAGTCGTACAGCGTGCGCTGCTGTTCCGGAAGCGGATGCAGATCATCCCAGACGTCGGCACCGCGCCCAGATGGACGCAGCCGGGTGAGCCGCAGTGTGGCGCCGTAGCGATCGGCGATCTCGCGGAACTGATCGAGCTGGTCGATATTGTGCCGGGTGGCCACCACGGACAGTTTCGCGTCCCGGAAACCGGCCGCGGCCAGATTCTCCAGCGCGCGAATCGCCATATCGTAGGAGCCCGGCCCGCGCACCGCGTCGTTCACCGCGGCATCGGCCCCGTCCAGTGAGATCTGGACGTCAACATAATCGCTGGCGGCCAGCCGCTGCGCGACCTCGGGAGTTATTCGCACGCCGTTCGTGGAGAATTTCACCCCGACCTGATGCGCGGTCGCGTAATCCACGAGTTCCCAGAAGTCCGGACGCACCGTGGGTTCGCCGCCGCCGATGTTCACGTAGAACACCTGCATCTTCTGGAATTCGTCGATCAGCGCCTTGCACTGCTCGGTGCTGAGCTCCCGCGGATCGCGCCGGCCCGAAGAGGACAGGCAGTGCACGCACGAGAGATTGCACGCGTAGGTGAGCTCCCAGGTGAGGCAGATCGGCGCGGCCAGCCCGGATTCGAAACGGTCCACCAGCCGCACCGCCGGGTCGGCCGGGCCCACGCCGGCGAACGGCGCGGGTACGGCGGGCACGGAGGCCTCGGGCGCGGGTTGGATCATGTCCGAATCGGCCAGACCGGCAAGGGCCTTCACGTACGGATCGGACGCCGAGTCCGCGATCCCGGCGGCCCGCAGGGCCGCGCGGGCCGAGGGATGCCCGGGCAGGGATCGCACGATCTCGACGATCCGCGGATTCTTCAGGAACGACAGTTTGCGATTACCGAAGTGGTAGAGCAGCGCACCGAAGGGTTCCGGGCGCAGCGACACCCTGGGATGCAACTGCCAGCGGGTTTCCAGATCTAGCATTGCGGCCCCGCCGATCAGTAGACGCCGCACATACCGTCGATGGAAACCTCTTCGACCAGGCTTTCCTCGATGACGGGCGCGTCGTCGGCCGCGTGGTTGTCGACAGTGCCGATCGGACCGCGCTGTTCGGTTCCGGCCGGTCCGAAGGAACGGTTGTCCGCCATGGCTACCTCCACAGATTGGTGCCTGCGCCGACGGGCTGTCCGGCCGGGGCCGCCGCGATCCCCGTGGAGATCGCCGGTGAGCCACGGCACGAAGCCGGCGCGGTGATCGCCGGATGCGATCACCGTCACACCATAACGTCATCCACTGACAAAATGGAACAGTTTCGGCGTAATGCCCACGGCCCGGTTCCGCTCACAGCACCATCCGGAGTAGTCCTAGACTGCGGGGGCAAAGCAGCTGAACAGAACGTGACGGGCGGATGCCGCCCGACGTATTGAGGTGGCAATGGGAGTCGTGCGGATGCAGGCCAGCGGGGGTGGGGGTGGTAACGGGAGCACCCTGTCGGAGGCCGAGATCGTGGAGGCGGCACTGCGGGTCGTCCGTGCCGACGGGGTGGAGAAACTATCCATGCGGCGGCTCTCACGCGAGCTGGGGGTCTCGCCCATGGCGCCGTACTACTACGTGGCCGACAAACGGGAGCTGTTGGACCTCGTGGCCACGGCCGCACTGGCCGGGGTGCGTAAACCGCCCCCCGAATCGGGCACCTGGCAGGACCGGCTGGTGGATCTGCTGGCCCAGATCGACGAACGGCTGCGCCGCCATCCCGGTCTCGGCGACGTTCTCATCGAGCAGATGCTCGGCAAACAGCTCGATCTGATCGCCGCGATCATGGAGATCCTGTTCGAGGCCGGGTTCGACGATCGCAATGTGCTGGCCGGCTACGCGACCATCCATACCTATCTCTTCGGCCGCCGGCGGGTGAACCCCCGCAACCTCGACACCCCGCCCGATGTGGTCATGCCGGAGCGAGTTGCCCGCGCAATGGAATACCTGCCCGACCTGCGCGGTAAGTACTCCTACGATTTCGGCGTCGGCGTACTGGTCGCCGGGCTGGAAGGTCAGCTCGTCCACCAACGGTCCGCCGGCATAGGCTAAAATTGAAACACGTTCTAGTTTTGCCGTAGGCTGGAGGCCGCCGGCTACCAGTGTCGAGAGGACGAGATGACCACCGTCGAAGTGCCCCATGGCTCGCGATCCGTCGTATTGCGGGTCGCTCAGGTCATCGCGGAAACCACCGACGCGAGCTCGCTGGTCTTCGAGATCCCCGAGCAGGCTCGGGAGAAGTTCGCGTACCGGCCGGGCCAGTTCCTGACCCTGCGTATCCCCAGTGATCGCACGGGTTCGGTGGCGCGGTGCTATTCGCTGGCCAGTTCCCCCTACACCGACGACCTGCCCAAGGTCACGGTGAAGCGCACGCAGGACGGCTACGGCTCCAACTGGCTGTGCGACAACGTCAAACCGGGCGACGAACTCGAGGTGCTACCGCCCTCCGGTGTGTTCACACCCAAGGATCTGGACGACGACCTGCTGCTCTTCGCCGCGGGCAGCGGCATCACCCCGGTGATGTCCATCCTCAAATCCGCCCTGGACCGCGGCAGCGGCAAGATCGTGCTGATCTACGCCAACCGGGACGAAGGATCGGTGATCTTCGCGGCGGAACTGCGTGAACTCGCCGGGAAGCACCCGCAGCGGCTCACCGTGATCCATTGGCTGGAAAGCGTGCAGGGCCTGCCCACCGTCACCGCCCTCGCCGAACTGACCCGGCCCTACACCGGGCACGCCGCGTTCATGTGCGGCCCGAAACCGTTCATGGAAGGCGTCCACGAGGCGCTGGCCCTGGTGGGTGTCCCGCGTAACCGCACCCACGCCGAGGTGTTCAACTCCCTGGCCGGCGACCCCTTCGCCGATACCGCGCCCGCCGAGATCTCCGACGAGGACGCCGCCGACGCGGCGACGGTGGAGGTCGAACTGGACGGCGAAACGCATAACCTGAGCTGGCCGCGGAAGCAGACCCTGGTCGACATCATGCTCGACAAGGGCATCGATGTCCCGTACTCGTGCCAGGAGGGCGAATGCGGGTCCTGCGCCTGCACGGTGCTCGAGGGCAAGGTCGAAATGGACAACGCGGAGATCCTCGATCCCGAGGACATCGAGAACGGCTATATCCTGGGCTGCCAGGCCCGCCCCGTCACCGACCACCTGCGTATCCAGTTCTGACGATCGGGCCGGGGCGGCGCCCAACGGTCCGGTGGAACCCCGCGTCCCCACCGGACCCGTGACACGCCCCGGCCACGGCCGCCGGGTATCGGCCGGATGTGGCCGGGGACCCGTCAGATCGCGGGCACCGACTCGGGTAAACGCGCCCCCTGACGTTGCAGTTCCTCGCGCACGCTCGCGGTGGTCGCGTCGCCGTCGAGCGCCTGCCGGGCCGCCGCGACTCCGGCCGCCTGGCCGGTGGCGAACGCGGTGCCCATCACCCGCAGGGAAGCGCCGGCCTGCCGGTCGCCGTCGAGAGTGCGCCCGGCCGCGTAGAGGTTGCTCGTACTCACGCTACGCAGGCAGTCGAGCGGGATCGGATAGAAACCAGGATCGCCGATGAATTTCCAGGTCGACGGAATACCCGGGCCGGGATGGTATTCCATCGGCCAGGCCCCGATCGCGACCGCACTCTCGGTGGTACCCGGGTGCGCGACATCGGATTCGCGAAGACGATGCCGGGTGATGATGTGCCGTGATTCCCGGGTACCGAGTTCGGGCCCGGTGCTGACGATATAGGCGTCTTCGGCCCCCGGGATCGTACGCATGACCCCGAGATAGGCCTGGGCCTGGCGGCGGGCACCGATCTCGGCGCGGGTCGTGTCGGCCGCGGATCGGGCGTCGTAGCCTTCGTCCACCAGATACGCGATGACATCGCCGGACACCGGCATCCGGGCCACCAGACCGGATTCGGCGAGCAGCCCGCCGGTGCCCGCGGCCTTCGCGGCGCGCACGGCCGCACCCACCGTGCGCATGGTGACCTCGGCATCGGGCTCGATACCGCCGAACCGGACCCCGAGGCTCCCGTTCTGCACCCAGCCGTCGGTGCCGTAGCGGACCTCGGCGTCCGCGTGCTGCGCGAGGTCGGCGTCGCCGGTGGCGTCGACGAACGCGTCGGCGGTGAACCGGTGCACGCCCTCGTGGTCGGCGACTTCGACGGCCGTGACGCGGTCGCCGTCGGTGTGCGCGCCGATGAGCAGGCTGTGCAGCCGGATATCGACGCCCGCGGCCCGGCAGAGGTCGTCGAGGACGACCTTGACGCTCTCCGGGTCGAAGACCACCGTGACGGCGTTGAATTTGCGCGGTTCGCTCACCGCACCGCGCGTCTTCAGCGCGGAGACCACCTCGTCGGCGATACCGAAGACCACCTGCCGCAGATCGTCGCGGGTGTAGAGCCCGCAGTAGGTGACGACATTGCGCAGGGTCGCCGCCCCGCCCAGGCAGGGGCCGCGTTCGATCAGCAGGGTGCGCGCACCGGCCCGGGCGGCACCGGCGGCGGCCGCGATACCGGCCGATCCGCCGCCGGCGACGATGACGTCGTAGTGGGTACTGCTCGATGGCATTCGGGGATCAGGCCTTTCCGGGAGTGGCGAGGATCAGCGGGTTGTCGCCGGGCCGCGCGGTCGCGGTACCGGCGGCCTCGCGGCGGTCGGCGCCGCGGATGAAATACATGGGGACGATCGCCAGCAGCGGGCCCGCGGCGAGGACGAGGAAGACGAGCTGGAACGACCCCGTCGCACCGAAGACCAGCCCGACCACCGCGGGCACGATGGTGCTGCCGAGCTGCCAGAACGCGTTCACCCCGCCGGATGCGGTCCCGGCCAGTTCCGGACCCGACAGCGTGGGGATCATGGCCATCATCACCGGGCTGTAGATATAGGCGGTGATACCGAGGAACGGGGCGATCCAGAGGAATTGGGTCGCGGTGGTGGCGAAACTGAAAGCGATGAGGCAGGCCACGAACGCCGCCAGAATCGCGATGCACTGCCGTCTGCGACTCAGGCCGAGAGTGTCACCCACCAGGCCGACCAGCGGTTTCGAGAACACAGCGACCGCGCCGAAGATCACCACGACGGTGCCGGCCCGCACCGGGTCGATCCCCACCCCCTTGACCATCAGCAGATTCGACCAGGTGATGAAGCCGTAGGTGCCCCACAGCGCGCCGAATCCGGCGAGCGCGAGGAGCAGCAGACCGCGATTGCCCAGTAGCGGCCGCAGGTTCGGCCGGCCGCCGGTTTCCGGGCGGGCCACCGTCAGCGGGCCGGGGCGCAGCAGGGCCAGGCAGCACAGGCCGATCACGATCGAGGTGACCCCGAACAGGTGGTAGGAGGTCCGCCAGCTGTGCGATTCGATCAGCCGGGGCACGACCGCGTTCGCGACGACCAGGCCGAGCGAGGTCGCGGTCATGAAAACACCCATCGCGAACCCGCGCCGGTGCGCCGGGAACCAGCTGGTGATGAGTTTGACCCCGCCGCCGACCTCGGCGCCGGCGCACAATCCGATACACGCCTGGAAGAGCAGCCCCAGGGCATGGCTGTCCACCTCACCGAAGGCCAGCATGAATCCGCCGGAGAGCAGGATGCTCGCGCCGACGGTCAACCGGGCGCCGATCCAATCGGCGACGAAGCCGCCGATCAGGTTCGAGATGACGTATCCGATGTAGTAGGCGGTGGCGAACACCCCGAGTCCGGCGACGGCGACCCCGAGGTCGTCACCGACCGAGCCCGCCGCCGGGCCCCAGGTCGCGCGATCGACCGAGGTCATCGTGAAGGCGGCCCAGCACAGGACGAGAACGACCCAGCGATACCGGGTTGATGGCGGTGCGGTGGATAACGCGGTCACCGTGGATCCTTTCGAGCGAAGCTGCGGCATCGTGGCCCGCTGCGGGCGACTGTGGTGCCGACCACAATGCAACCGCGCGAACAGTCCGTGATCCAATGCCGCTTGAATGGCCCGGGTATGTTCTGAAGTTATGGCATCGGGCTCGGAGTGAAGGATCGGGGGCGGCGATGGAGCTGCAGCAACTGCGATATTTCGTCGAGGTCTTCGATCGCGGATCATTGTCTTCGGCCGCGAAAGCGCTGCTGATCTCCCAGCCCGCCCTGACCCGCCGGCTCCAGCAACTCGAACGCGAATGCGGCGTAACGCTTTTCGAGCGGGTTCCGGCCGGAGTGGTGCCCACTCCCGCCGGAACTGCCCTCTACCAGCATGTACTGACCCTGCTCCGATATGCCGACACCGCGAAGGACGCGGCCCGGGACGCGGGCCCGGTACGGGAGATCGTCCAGGTCGGCCTGGCGCCCGGGCTACCGCCCGACTGGCTCGACCACCTGATCGACACCGTGCGCGACGCCGTCCCGCAGGCCTATCTGGCGCTGACCGACGCGATCAGCACGGTACAACTCCAGCAACTACGCGCCGGTCGGCTGGATATCGCATTCGTGCATGAGCCGCCCACAGCGGATCTGGTCCGCCATCGGGTGCTGGAGGAGCCGTTCGGGCTCGTCGTCGACCCCCGGGCCGACGACCGCTTCACCGGAGACAGCTGCCCACTACGTGCCCTCGACGGGATGGACGTCCTCGCGCACGCGCGCGATCAGGTGCCGATCGGCCACGACCGGCTCGTCTCGGCCGCACACGAGGCCGGAATAACACCGCGCTGGCATTTCGCCAACTACACCGAGAACGCCCGCGCCTGCCTGCGCGCCACCGGCGCGCACGGGGCCATCCTGAGCCGGACCACCGCCGGGCGGTTGCTACCGGGCTGGCGGTGGCGACGGCTGACCGATCCGCCGATCACCATGCAGACCTGGATCGTGCGGCAACCCGTCGCCCGCAGCATCGTCGCCGTCGTCACCGAGGTCATCGCCGCGGAATTCGGTATCGACGGAACGGAGTCGGGCCGTCCGTGATCATCGGGTGCGTATCGCGGCGCCGGCAGATCGCCCTCATCTGCCGGGCAGATCGGCATCGCCGCGACGCGCGGCGCCGCCGGCCGCGCCGAGAATTCGCCCCGGCTCATAGGCGGACGCACCGGGCGGCAGTTCACCGGGACGGCCGCTGAGATAGACCCGCACGGTCCCATCGCCCGTGGCCGGACCGCCCAGCGCTTCCATCCGCCGGACCGTCTGGGCCGCGACAGCCTGGGCACTGTCGAACAACCGGACCCCGTCGGGCAGCGCGGCGACGATGGTGTCCACGATCAGCGGATAGTGGGTGCACCCCAGCACCACTCCCTCGACGTCGGCGGGTGTCCGGGCCGCGGCGTCCGCCACCGACGCCCGCACCGCGGCCATATCGCCGAGATCGACCGCCTCGGCCAGCCCGTGGCAGGCCACTCCGGTCACCTTCGCGTCACCGCCGAAACGTGCGATCAGATCCGCTTGATAGGAACTGGCCGTGGTCGCCGCGGTCGCCCAGACCGCGACCGACCGGCACACCGCCGCGGCCGGTTTGATCGCCGGAACCGTGCCCACCACCGGCACCTCGGCGCCGAGCTCGGCCCGGACGTGTTCGAGCGCGGTCACACTGGCGGTGTTGCAGGGCAACACCACCACCTCGGCGCCCAGGTCACGGGCGGTCCGGCCGGCCGACACCACCCGCTCGACCACCCAGTCCTGAGGTTTGGGCCCCCACGGCGCGCCCTCGGGGTCCAATTGCAGCAGCAGATCCACGTCGGGACGCAGCTTGCGCAGCCACGCCGCGGTGGGCAGCAGCCCGAAACCGGAGTCGATGAGCGCGACGATCACCCCAACAGGTTATTGAGTCGCGCCGAGCAACTCCTCCACCGGGGCGGCCGCGGCGATCTTGGCACGCATCTTCATCACCTGACCGGTCATCCCGGCACCGACCACACCGGCCAGACGGCCCTCGCGGAAGTAGTACGCGAGGAACTTCCGCCCGTCGTCGGCGAGGACGCGGATATCGTCGGTGGCGCGCGGGGTGCCCAGCGCCTGCAGTTTCAGCTCGTACTGATCGCTCCAGAAATACGGCACCTGCACGATGCCCGGAGCCTCCACGCCCAGCAGCGCGCAGGTCAGCGCTTTGGCCTGTTCCCCGGCGTTGGTCCAGTGTTCGATCCGGCGATGTTCGCCCGTCGGAGTCCGCCAGGCAGCCACATCACCGACCGCCCAGACTCCCGGCGCGCTGGTCCGCCCGGTTTCGTCGGCGAAGACGCCGCCTCCGGCCGACGGCTCGGCCAGCTCGATTCCGGAACCGGCCAGCCAATCGGTCACCGGACGGGAGCCGATTCCGGAGACCACCAGATCCGCCGCGACCTCCGATCCGTCGGCCAGCGTCGCACCGCGCACCCGGCCCTCGGGATCGGCGAGCAGCGCGTCCACGCCGACCCCGCAGCGCAGGTCCACGCCCTCGGCCCGGTGCAGGCGAGCCACCAGTTCGCCGAGTTCCACGCCCAGCACCCCGGCGAGCGGGGTCTGCTGCGGTTCCACCAGGGTCACCGCCAGGTTCTCCGCGCGCAGGCTCGCGGCCAGTTCGCAGCCGATGAACCCGGCGCCGATGATGAGGGCGCGCTCGGCCGAGCGCATCCCCTCCCGGATCGCGACGGCGTCGTCGTGGCTGCGCAGGACATGCACGCCGGTGACGTCCTCCGCACCGGGCAGCAGCCGCGGCCGCAGGCCGGTGGCGATGACCAGCTGGTCGTAGTCCAGGGTGCGGCCGTCGGCCAGCCGGACCTGCTTGGCGGCGGTATCCACACCGGCCGCCGCGGTGCCCAGCCGGAGGTCGATCTTCTTCTCGTCGTAGAAGTCGCCGGGGCGCAGCGGGGTGGACGCGGTGGTGCCGCGGACGAAGTCCTTGGACAACGGGGGCCGGTCGTAGGGCGCGTGCGCCTCGTCCCCGAGCAACACCAGCTCGCCCTCGTACCCGGCCCGGCGCAACTCCTCGGCGGTGCGCAGCCCGGCCAGGCCGGCACCGGCGATAACGATCGGCGCGGACATACCGAACTCCCTCCCGCGGCCCCCGCGTGCCGCGCCTGAAACAGGTTATAGAAATTTGTGTAGCCCACCCTAACTTGCGGATCCCGGCGGGGGAAGCGCCCCGGCTGGGCACCGATTCGCCGCGCAATCGTGTCCGTCGCGGTATCGACCCACCGCCCGCGCAGCGATATACCGAGGTCAGGCCCTACCTACGGACCTGTTTCGGAGATCAGGAGGCCACTATGTTCACCGAAAGCCGGACCCAGGACTTCCTGGCCGTGGTGCTCGGCGTCTTCACCGCCCTCTCACCGATCTGGGTGGCGACCAACGAGCGCGCGGCCTGGACGATGATCGTGCTCGGTGTGCTCATCGCACTCACCGGGCTCGCTCAGATGTACCGGCCCGCTATGGCGGCCACCGACTACGCCATGGCCCTCTTCGGCGCATTGCTGTTCCTCGCGCCGTGGGTTATGGACTACACCGCCTACAACGGCGCGTCGTGGACCTCATGGGTGGTCGGGATCGTCACCGTCGTCATCGCGGTGGCGGCATTGCCTGCCGTGGCCGGACGGATGCACGGGGCGGCCCCGCACCACTGACGCCGGGCCGTATCGAACCACCGCCGGTGACACCGGCGGAAGGCACATATGTGCCATCGACACCACCGGGAAATAAGTAAGGGGCACGGATTCCGGCCGCGCGCTGCCCTCCGGCAGGCCGACGATCGGGGCCCGCGTTCCGGTGGCCCGTCGACCGCGCACGTCAGCGCCGCATGACCGGGTATCACGGAGATCTCGGCGCCCGAACGAGGACTCGGGCGCCGATGTAATCCTGATCACCCTCGGCCTCCGCAGCAGTGGCGGCAAGCTTCGCACACTGGAACGAAATCCGCCCCGGGAGGTAAGAATGGGCACATGGATGCCGAAAATGCCAGCCTCGGAGACGAACGCCGCGCCCCTCAGGAGGAGTACGGGCGCGGGCAGTGGGACTCCGAGTCGAGGGGCTTCGCCGGCTTCGGATCTCATGGATTCGATTCGGCGAATGGTTCGAACGGCGCCACGAACCGATCCGATTCCATCCCGGATCACGGTTACACGTGGACCCCTGCACCCCTGTCCACTCCGACCCAGACCACCGGCGGCTCGGCGGCAATGGATCCGTTCGCCGCCTGGAACACCGGTGACGCACCCGGACAGGTGATGACTTCTGTCGGCCAGGACACGGATACCCGATACCCCGTCCCGCCACCCGACAATCCACCGTTCTCGACCCCACCGGAGGACGACCCTTCCGGTGCCGAGACCACCGCGCTGCCCACCCGGGGTGCCGGCAGGCCGAGCCGTTCCGCCGCACCCGCCGATTCCGCGCCCATGCCGCAGATCTCGCAGCCGGGCGGGTCCGCCCCCGCGCTCTCGTCCTCGTCCCGGATCCCCGCGCCCGGGACGCCGTATCCCGCGCACTCCACCGATCCGACCATCCCCACCGCGGGTAGTCCCGCGCCCCCGACCACCCATCTGCCGGCCTCCGGATCCGAATCGGACTACGCGGGCCCCGGCTCCCAACCGGCCGCGCCGGGCAACCCCGAGGACCGCTACCCCGAACCGGTCGACACGGATTCGTTCACCGGCTCGTCCGCGGACACCGGTTCGCTGCCCAGCTGGCTCAGCTCCATCGGTGAGGAAGCGGTACCCCATTCGCTGGAGACCGGTGGCCGCCGCCGCAAACTCGACCCCGCCGACACCGGCGAGTCCCCCGAGAACTTCAACCCTTTCGAAGATCAGCACGCCCTCGGACTCTCCGAAGACCATGCCCCCGGCCTTTCCGGGTCACAGCCCTCCGGACTTTCCGAGTCGCAGTCCACCGGCCTCTCCGGGGCGCTGCCCGCCGATATCGCCGAGCAGTATCCGCTGCCCGGCGATCCCGGCCCGGAACAGGCCACGCAGGGGCTCCCCACCCGCACACCGCGGTCCCCCGAAGCCGCCGCACCGGGCACCGGAGAGCAATCGGCCGCCCCGGCCCGGCGGCTGCCCCGTTCCGCGGCCCGGCACGCTCCCGACACCGACGAGAGTGCCCCCGTCACCAGCCCTCGCGACACGCTCACCCGCGGCGTCTCCGGCGAATCCGATATCGGACTCCCCACCCGGACCACCGATATCGCGGAGTCCGACAGCACCCCGGGCCAACTGCCCGCGCGCCGGTTGCCGCGCTCCGCGGGACGCTACAAACCCGGCGATTCCTCCGATGCCCCGGCCCGGGACCCGGAATCCGGCGGCCTGCGGCCGATCGGCACGGCCGCGGACTCCGGCGATCCCGAACCGGCCGGCAATCCCGCGGAGGCGGCTGCCCCGCCGCGTCTGGCGCCGCCGGACGGCACCCCGATCCTCGACCGCCTGCTCGACCCGGAACCGGCCCACGGCACCGACGACGACGAGTCCGGATCGCCTGTCTCCGAGATCCTCACCCGGATCCTGGAATCCGGCCACGAGGCACCCGAGTCCCGGCATGCCGGAACCGACGACACCGGCACGGAGCCCGATTCGCCCGAACTCCCGACCGCCCGCCGCAGTACGGCGTCGGCGCTGACGCTGGTACCGGATGCCGCTGATACCGCCCCGGAAACAACCGAATCCGACAGTGATTCGCGTCCGCCCCTGGAAACCCGCCGCTCCCGGCGGGCCCGCGAGGCCGCCGAGGCGTCGGCCGCCGCATCGGTATCGTCCGCACCGGCACCGGCCGCACCGGAGCCGGCCGAACAGCCGCAACCGGCGCTGCCGTCGCTCCCTGAGCTGTCCGTGCCTTCAGTGCCTTCCGGGTCGGAACAGCCCGAAACCGGGCGCCCGGCCGCACCCGCCGACAGCACATCGCGGCACGGCCGCCCCGAGGAAGGCGCCGATATCGATATCCACGTCATCATGCGCTTGCTCACCGCAAGCGATGATCTCGAGATCCTGGCCGGTAAGGCCGAGAAAGGTGACGTGTCGGCGGACGAGGTCGCCCGCACCGCACGCGAGGCCCGCACCGCCCTCCTCTCCGCGATCTCCGCGTGGTACGGCGGCCCGGCCCAGATGGTGAAGTTCGCCAACGCCCTCCTACAGGCCGCCCGCGAATCCTGATCCGGCGCCGCCGCGTCCGGCTCGAGGCCGCGGCGGCGTACCCGGGTCCCCGGCCCGATCGCTGTCACCGGCCTGATCGCGGTCGAGGGTCACGGCCTGCCATCGCCCCACGAGCCGGCGGCAGGCTCGCACGAGTTCCGGCGGTTCCACAGCGCTGAGATCGGCATCGAAAGTCGCCATGAGTCCCGCGACACCTGCCCAGGACCACGCACCGACGGTGAGCCTGCAGTGACCGGGATCGAGAGGCTCGACAACCGAACCGCCGGGCGCCCAGCGCGCTACGGTCTCCGCCGGCAGGTTCAGCCGCGCGCTCCCGGTGCACTCCCAGGTGGCGGGAGTGTCCCCGCGGTCGTGGTTGGTCATGACGAAGCGGGCGATATCGCCGCCGGGTAGCTCCCTCGGTGTGAACGGGATACCCGTGGGTGGATGGAGATAGAGGCGGTCGAGGCGGTGCACGCGCCAGGCGCTGTCGGCGTGGTCGTAACCCACGAGGTACCACCGGCCCGCCCAGACCGCCAGGTGGTGCGGTTCGAGGCGACGGGCCGGGTCGAACCCGGGCGCGCCGGGGGCCGCGCGGGTGCCGTCGGCGCCGAGCATTTCGACGATGAGTACCTGGCGGCGGCTCACCGCGCTGCCCGCGGCCTTCAGCGCCGCCGCGTCGATGGGTGGCGCCGGAAACTCCCAATAGTTCTGCAACGTGGTGAGCCGCAGCGCTTCCACGGCCGCCCGCAACCTGGCCGGCATGACCTGTTCGAGGGTGTCCAGGGCCCGCGCGGTGTCCTCGCCGAGCCCGAACACCGAGTTCGGGGCGGTCTGCAGGGCCACCGCGACCGCCAGCGCCTGATCATCGTCGAACAGCAGGGGTGGCAGCGCACGGCCCGCACCCAATCGATAACCGCCGGCCGGGCCGTGCAGCGTCTCTACCGGATAGTCGAGCAGGCGCAGGGTTTCGATATCCCGCCTGACAGTTCGCTCACCGACCTCCAGCCGAGCGGCGAGTTCACGGAGCGACCAGCGTCGTCCGGTGGCGAGCAAGGACAGCAGGCGTAACGCGCGCCGGGAGGTATCGGCCACCGGCCCCACCATAGTGGACATTCGATGTCCACCACCGGTGGCACTGTCGCATCCGACACCATGTTCGATCACGTGCGAGGAGCCGGAACACAATGCGCATCATCATCGTCGGAGGCGGGATCGGTGGCCTGGCGCTGGCCACCGGTCTCCGTCGGCAGGAGTTCGACGTTCAGGTCTTCGATCGCGATCTCGACGTCGCGAATACCGGGGGCTACCACATCACGCTCGACGGCCGGGCGCAGGCCGCATTGCGGGAACTCGTCGCACCGGAGATCTTCGAACGGCTGCTGGCGTCGGCATCGGCACTACGGCTGCGGCCCCCCGACGCACTCTGGGACCGGCACGGGCGCCTGCTGGGTTACGGGCCGCATCTCGGCGACAGCCCGAGCGTGGACATCGACCGCATAACCCTGCGGACCGTACTCGCCGATGCCGTCGGCGCGGATCTGCACCTGGGCCGGACCGTTACCGAAATCGGCCGTGCGACCGACAGCGCACCGATGGCCGTATTCGCCGACGGGCCTCCGGTCCGCTGCGATCTGCTGGTGGGCGCGGACGGCACCCACTCGGTGGTGGCCCGGCAGCTGGCCGGCGGCCCCACCAGCGAACCCACCGGCATCATCGGTTTCTCCGGCCGCACCGCCGCCGACAGTATCGGCGCACCCGAACGGCAACGGCTCGGAGCACGCTCGGGGATGGCCGTGGGCCCCAGGGCCACCGCGCTCTACGTCGGTTTCCTCGACCCGGTGGGCAATGCCGTCCTCGACGTGCCCGGTCGCCGAGAGGCGATAACGACCGGTCCCACCTATATCTGGGGCGCCATGTTCCCCGAATCCGCGGTGTCCGACTCGATGCGCGGACTCCACGGCGACGCACTGCGGACCGCGCTGCTCGCCGCGTTCCGCCGGCGAGGGTGGGGCGAACGCTCACTGGAGGTCATCGCCCGAGCCGACCCCGACAGCATCGCCGCCTTCCGTTTCAACGCCGCTTCGACCCGGTCACACGATCTCGCCCCCTGGCCCGCCGGACCCGTCACCGCTCTCGGCGACGCCGTCCACGCGACCCCACCCACCGCGGGTATGGGAGCCGGCGCCGCCATCCGTGACGCCGCGGGTCTCGTCACGCAATTGCGTACGGTCGCCGACGGCACGACCACCCTCGCCGTGGCTGTCAGCCGTTTCGAAGCGGATATGCGGCTGCGCGGCAGTGAGGTACTACACCAGGCGATGAAAACCGTCCGCTGGATACAGCTCACCGACACCGGGCTCGGAGCGGCCGCGACCGGCGCGGTGATCCCGGTGCTCGCCGCCGCAAACCGGCTCGGCCGCAGACGCTGACGTGATCGGCCACCTCGGTTTCCGGGTCAATTGAGCCACGCCTGCAGGACGCCGCACACTTTCCAGGCGCCGCTTTCCTGGACAAGGTCGTAGTCGAGGGATTTGATGGGTGCCGAACTGCCCCCCTTCACGCTCAGTTCGAGGGTGAACGTCCCCTCATCGCTGCCTTCGGGCACCTCGAAGTTCGTGATCTTCCTTGTCGAATACTCGGAATCCGGCAGCTGGACCTGCCCGGACCCCGACTTTTCGGCCAGTTCGATTGTCGCGACATCCGCTGTGCAGATCACACCTTTGTCGATGCCGTCGCCGTCCACGAACTGCTGGGCCACAGCACGTGCGGCGTCGGAGTCGCTGCCGCCGGGACTGTTGCCGCCGGGACTGTTGCCGTCGGGACTGTTGCTGTCGGGGTCGCTGGTCCCAGGTTCCTCGGAGTCGCTGCTCCCGGGCTCCGAGGCCTCCAGAATGCCGCAGACCTTCCACTCGCCGTCTTCTTCGACCAGGTCGTACTCCACGGTCTGGCTGTGGCTCTGCGTACCGACTGTCACGTCCGTCTTGACCGTAAAAGTCCCCCGGTCGCTGCCCTCCGGCACATCGACACCGACCAGCTCGCTCTTCGCGGCGGCATCATCGGGCATCGTTACGGGCTCGGTGGGCACTGGCGCCGCTGTTCCGGCCTCCTCGATCTTCGCGAGGTCCGATGCGCAGATCAGCTCCTTGTCATCGCCGTCGCCGTCCACGAATTGCTGGGCGACAGCACGCGGATCCCCACCCCCGCCGCCACCGGAGACCAGGAAATACCCGCCGACACCGAGGCCGATGACCAGCATGACCGCGACCAGCGTCACCAGCACCACGGTCCCGCGCTTCTTGCCCGGCTGCGGTGGGTACGGCCCACCGGCCCCTTGTGGATAGGGCCCGCCCGGCTGCGGTGGGTACGGCCCACCGGGTGGCGGTTGGTACGGTCCCCCGGATGGCGGTTGGTACGGCACCTGCCCGTACATCGGCGGCATCCCCTGCGGAGGAAACTGCTGTGCGCCCGGGGCATACGGCTGCTGTCCCGGACCGTACGGCCCGGGCTGCTGTTGCCCACTGGGCGGCTGCGGCGGAAATCCGCCGGGCCGATCGCCGGCACCGGGATATTGCGGGTTCGTCATCTACCTCGTCCTGCCTTCTCCGGACCCAGGCTGCCGACGCCGGACCCGCTCCGAGCCCGGTCCGACTACGAGGACCGCCGCGAAAACGCGTATCCGATTGTCCGGCAAACCATCCCCCCGGATCCCCGCGGCGGTGATCGTTCACGAAGTGAACGAATACCAGGCCGAATCGGACATTAGCCGCCCTCAACGCTTTCTGTCGACTCGGCCGGCGAAATGAAAAACGGCGCCGCCCCTTTCGGAGCGACGCCGTTCTCAGCGATTCAGTGAATCACTTGACGATCTTCGTGACGCGACCGGCGCCGACAGTGCGGCCACCCTCGCGGATCGCGAAGCGCAGACCCTCGTCCATGGCGACCGGCTGGATCAGCTTCACCGACATCTCGGTGTTGTCGCCGGGCATAACCATTTCGGTGCCCTCGGGCAGGGTCACAACGCCCGTCACGTCAGTCGTACGGAAGTAGAACTGCGGACGGTAGTTGTTGAAGAACGGGGTGTGGCGGCCACCCTCGTCCTTCGACAGGATGTAGGCCTGTCCCTCGAACTCGGTGTGCGGGGTGGTGGTGCCCGGCTTGACCACGACCTGGCCGCGCTCCACATCCTCGCGCTTGATGCCACGGATCAGCAGACCCGCGTTGTCACCGGCCTGCGCCGAGTCCAGCATCTTCCGGAACATCTCGATACCGGTGATGGTGGTCTTGGTCTTCTCCGGACGGATACCGACGATCTCGACCTCGGCGTTGAGGTTGATCACGCCACGCTCCACACGGCCGGTGACGACGGTGCCACGACCGGTGATCGTGAAGACGTCCTCGATCGGCATCAGGAACGGGAGCTCGGTCTCGCGGACCGGGTCCGGGATCGACTCGTCGACCGCGTTCATCAGCTCGACGATGGATTCGCTCCACTTGGCGTCACCCTCGAGCGCCTTCAGGCCGGAGACGCGCACGACGGGGGCATCCTCGTCGAACTCCTGCGAAGCCAGCAGCTCGCGGACCTCCATCTCGACGAGCTCGAGGATTTCCTCGTCGTCGACCATGTCCGACTTGTTCAGCGCGACCAGGATGTAGGGCACACCGACCTGACGGGCGAGCAGCACGTGCTCACGGGTCTGCGGCATCGGGCCGTCGGTCGCCGCGACCACCAGGATGGCGCCGTCCATCTGCGCCGCACCGGTGATCATGTTCTTGATGTAGTCGGCGTGACCGGGGGCGTCTACGTGGGCGTAGTGACGCTTCTCGGTCTGGTACTCGACGTGGGAGATGTTGATCGTGATACCACGAGCCTTCTCCTCCGGCGCCTTGTCGATCTGATCGAAGGCAAAGCTCTCGTTCAGATCCGGGTACTTCTCCGCCAGCACCTTGGTGATCGCCGCGGTCAGCGTGGTCTTGCCGTGGTCGACGTGACCGATGGTGCCGATGTTGACGTGCGGCTTCGTCCGCTCGAACTTCGCCTTCGCCACTGTGGTGTCCTCCTGGACTTGTTGTTGCTTGCAGTTGCAGCAGTGCGGATTTATTTACAGGGTCGTGCTGACGCCCGGTCGAATTACTCGCCGGTCGCCTTGGCGATGATCTCCTTCGACACGTTGGCCGGAACCTCCGCGTACGAATCGAACACCATGGAGTAGTTCGCCCGGCCCTGGGTCTTCGACCGCAGATCACCGATATAACCGAACATCTCCGAGAGCGGAACCAGCGCCTTGACGACACGGGCACCACTGCGTTCCTCCATGGCCTGGATCTGGCCACGGCGGGAGTTCAGGTCGCCGATCACATCGCCCATGTACTCCTCGGGCGTGGTGACCTCGACCGCCATCAGCGGTTCGAGGATCACCGGACCGGCCTTACGGGCCGCTTCCTTGAGGGCCTGCGAGCCGGCGATCTTGAACGCCATCTCCGAGGAGTCGACGTCGTGGTACGCACCGTCGAGCAGGGTTACCTTCAGGTTGACCAGCGGGTAACCGGCGAGCACACCGTACTGCATGGCGTCCTGTGCGCCCGCGTCGACCGAAGGGATGTATTCCCTCGGCACCCGGCCACCGGAGACCTTGTTCTCGAACTCGTAGGTGGCACCGTCCTCGCCGATGAACGGCTCCAGCGCGATGATGACCTTCGCGAACTGACCCGAACCACCCGTCTGCTTCTTATGGGTGAATTCGAGCTTCTCGACCTTCTTGGTGATGGTCTCGCGGTAGGCCACCTGCGGCTTGCCGACGTTCGCCTCGACCTTGAATTCGCGCTTCATCCGGTCGACCAGGATGTCCAGGTGCAGCTCGCCCATACCGCCGATGACGGTCTGGCCGGTCTCCTGATCCAGCTTCACCGTGAAGGTCGGATCCTCCTCGGCGAGCTTCTGGATCGCGGTGCCCAGCTTCTCCTGGTCGGACTTGGTCTTCGGCTCGATGGAGACCTCGATGACCGGGTCCGGGAAGGTCATGGACTCCAGCACGATCTGGTTGTTCGGATCGCACAGGGTGTCACCGGTGGTGGTGTCCTTCAGGCCGATGACCGCGTAGATATGGCCGGCGCTGACCTGGGGTACCGGGTTCTCCTTGTTGGAGTGCATCTGGAACAGCTTGCCCAGACGCTCCTTCTTGCCCTTGGTCGCGTTGATGACCTGGGCACCGGAGTCGACCTTGCCCGAGTAGACGCGGACGTAGGTCAGCTTGCCGAAGAACGGGTGCACCGCGATCTTGAACGCCAGGGCCGCGAACGGCTCCTCGGCGCTCGGCTTACGGGTGAGAACCTCTTCCTCGTTGCTCGGCGCGTGACCCTGCACCGACTCGACGTCCAGCGGCGAGGGCAGGTAGTCCACAACGGCGTCGAGCATGGGCTGCACGCCCTTGTTCTTGAACGCGGAACCGCACAGCACCGGGTAGAGCTCCGAGTTGACCGTCATCTTGCGGATGGCGCCCTTGACCTCGTCGATCGAGAGCTCCTCGCCGCCGAAGAACTTGTCCAGCAGCGCTTCGTCGGACTCGGCGACGGTCTCGAGCAGTTCCTGGCGGTACTGCTCGGCCTTCTCGACCAGATCGGCCGGGATGTCCTGGACTTCGTACTTCTCGCCCAGCTTGGTCTCGCCGGTCCAGACCTTGGCCTTCATCTCGACCAGGTCGACGATGCCCTCGAAGGTGTCCTCGGCGCCGATGGGCAGCTGGATGACCAGCGGCTTGGCACCCAGACGGTCCTTGATGGTCTGCACGGTGAAGTAGAAGTCCGCACCGAGCTTGTCCATCTTGTTGACGAAGCAGATCCGGGGCACGTCGTACTTGTCCGCCTGCCGCCACACCTGCTCGGACTGCGGCTCCACGCCCTCTTTGCCGTCGAAGACGGCGACGGCGCCATCGAGCACACGCAGGCTGCGCTCCACCTCGACGGTGAAGTCGACATGGCCCGGGGTGTCGATGATGTTGATCTGATTCTGGTTCCAGAAGCAGGTCACCGCCGCGGAGGTGATGGTGATGCCACGCTCCTGCTCCTGCTCCATCCAGTCGGTGGTCGACGCCCCGTCATGGGTTTCGCCGATCTTGTAGTTCACACCGGTGTAGAAGAGGATGCGTTCGGTCGTAGTGGTCTTGCCCGCATCGATGTGGGCCATGATGCCGATGTTGCGGACCTTGTTCAGGTCGGTGAGCACGTCCTGTGCCACGGAAATCTTCCCCGCTCGTAGCTAGTTGGGATTTTCGCCGACGACCGAAACGGTCGCCTTCTCTTGTCAACGCCGGAAGCGGTGCTTCCGTAAGCCTCCCGACCCAGGAGCGATGGGCCGGACAGACATCACCAGCGGTAGTGCGCGAAGGCCCGGTTGGACTCGGCCATCTTGTGGGTGTCCTCGCGACGCTTGACCGAAGCACCCAGGCCGTTGCTGGCGTCGAGCAGTTCGTTGGCCAGGCGCTCGATCATGGTCTTCTCACGGCGCGCCCGCGAGTAGTTGACCAGCCAGCGCAGCGCGAGGGTGTTGGAGCGACCCGGACGAACCTCGACCGGCACCTGGTAGGTGGCGCCACCGACACGACGCGGCTTCACCTCGAGCGCCGGCTTGACGTTGTCCAGCGCGCGCTTGAGCGTGACCACCGGATCGGTGCCCGTCTTCTCACGCGCCTGCTCGAGCGCACCGTAGACGATGCGCTCGGCGGTGGACTTCTTGCCGTCGAGCAGGATCTTGTTGACCAGCTGCGTCACCAGCGGCGACCCGTAGACCGGGTCGTTGATCAGCGGACGCTTGGGTGCGGGGCCCTTGCGCGGCATATCAGCTCTTCTCCTTCTTGGCGCCGTAACGGCTGCGGGCCTGCTTGCGGTTCTTCACGCCCTGCGTGTCGAGAGAGCCGCGAATGATCTTGTAACGCACACCGGGGAGGTCCTTCACACGACCGCCACGGACGAGCACCATCGAGTGCTCCTGCAGGTTGTGACCTTCACCGGGGATATAGGCCGTGACCTCGACCGCGCTGGTCAGGCGAACACGCGCGACCTTCCGCAGTGCGGAGTTCGGCTTCTTCGGGGTGGTGGTGTACACGCGGGTGCACACGCCACGCCGCTGCGGGCTCCCCTTGAGGGCCGCGGTCTTGGTCTTGGCGACCTTGTCTCGGCGACCCTTACGGACCAGCTGGTTGATGGTTGGCATAGACCGGCTTTCCTTTAATCGGTTCTGGCGGTGTCAGGGCTGTTCATCGAGCTTTCACCCGCACGTCCAACCACGTTTCTCGCGTCCCGAGGTCGGGCGTGTCGCACGCAGTTCAGGGCCCGATTTACAGGCACGCTGGAACCGTCAGCCGCTTTCGCTGGCCTACGTCTGCGCTCGAACTTGCCCGTATCCTTCCGGGCACAGCGGTCCACTGTACTCGGGGGTCGCAAACGGAGCAAAAGAGGGGCGTCATGTGGTAACGGCAGTAATGCTGGCGCGGCTTCGCCGCGCGGGGGTTCGGCCCTCTTGGCGACGCGGGCCGAACCCTTTCAGGGTCTCGCTGACTCGGCGCCGATCGGTGGGCTATTCGGCGCAGCGAACCTTTCGAATCAGGGCGGGTCCAGCGGTCTCGGAGTGTTCAACGGATAGGCGTGGGTTCGTGTTCCCACCCCTACCTGGCGATGTTGAGCGTCAACTCCAGCAGTTTCTTCGCCGCCGCACACGGATCGCCCGTCCCCCCTGCCGAGTTGACCCACCACCCGATAACCCCGGAATCCGCGGCGCTGGCCGTCATACCGCAGGCGTTGGGATCGTTGGGCCGGCGGACCTCCAGGGCAATGGTTCCCTGAACCGTGGTCTTGGTACTGGTGTAACCGAGTTTGTCGTTGGTCGCCTGCTCATTGCGCAGCGATCCGTTCTCGTACCAGTTGAGAGTGAGCATCCCCGACCCGCCGCCGATATCCCACATGCACACCGCGCCGAAGAACGAATCGCTGATGTAGGTGTTGCCGCCGAGCGCGTCGATGATCTGCTGATCGGTTACCACATCGCATTCACGCAGCAGTTTGTCGATCTGCGCCGTATCGACCGTCTCGCCGCCGCCCACCGGTATCGCGGTCCCCTGGACCGTGCTGCCGCAACCGGCTCCCAGCACCGCGGTGACCAGTAACGTCACGACCGCGGCGGCCGTGCGGATTCCCCGCCCGCGGACGGTCGCCTCACCCCTGGACATCGCGTTCACCCCAGCCGCTCGATGGTCAGTTCCGCCAGCGCCCTGCTGCGGTCGCACGGGTTGCCGGAGGTGTCGTATCCGGAGAAGGCGGTGGACCATTCGAAGAAGTCGTCGTCCAGTTGTACCGCGAGGTCGCAGATGCGGCCGCTGGGGTCGAGCGCGGCGAAACCGGTGCGCCCGCCCACGGTGATCGGCTCCGGCGGGCGGCCGTGGGTGGTGACCCAGGCCTTCTCCCGTTCCAGCGGACTGCCCCGGTAGGAGGCGAAAGTAATGGACGAACCGGCGAGCCCACCCGCCTGCCAGTTACAGCCGACAGCGTTCTTGAACGACTGCACGATCTGGCCGAGCCCACCGATATCGCGCACCTCGTCATCGGTGACATGACCGCATTCCCCCACGAACGGACCCAGCGCGGCGACTTTCGGAGCGGGCCCCCGCGGCCCCTCGTCCTCCCCGGAACCTTCGTCGGTACCGCACCCCGTCAGAGCAAACGCGGCGGCTAACCCGAGGACTATCGCCGACCTGATCCGCATGCAGTGCACAATACCGACGAAAGAGCTTGTCCGACGGCGGCGCAGGTCGCCCGTGGGTTCCCCGCGCCGCCCGGCCGGTCAGCGGACGGCGACCACGACCTTGCCCGTGGCGGCACGGTTTTCCAGCGAAGCCACGGCCTGCGCGGCCTGTTCGAGCGGGAACAACGCGGGCTTGGGCGGGGCGATCGCGCCGGAGGCGAACAGCGGTTCCACTTCCGCCCACTGCTCGGCCAGATAGCCGGGGTTGGACAGCATCCATTCGCCCCAGCCGGCGCCGATCACTTCGACGTTCTTCAGCAGCAGCCGGTTCACCTTCACGGTGGGGATATCGCCGCCGGTGAAGCCCACCACGAGTATCCGCCCGGCCCGGGCCAGCGAACGGATGCTGTCGGTGAACCGGTCACCGCCCACCGGGTCGAGCACGATATCGACGCCGCGATTGTCCGTGAGTTCCTTGACCCGGTTCAGCCAGCCGTCGGTGAGCACCACATCGGTGGCGCCGTTGGCCCGGGCGATCTCGGCCTTCTCCTCGGTGCTGACCACCGCGATCACCCGGCCGGCGCCCAGCGCCTTCGCCATCCGCAACGTGGAGGTGCCGATACCGCCGGCGGCCCCGTGCACCAGCACGGTTTCCCCTTCGGCCAGCCGGCCACGGTTACGCAGGCAGAAGTGCACGGTGAGATCGTTGAACAGGATGCCGGCGCCCTCTTCGAACGAGATGTTGTCCGGGAGCGGGAAAACCATCTCGGCGGTGGTGGTGGTCACCTCGGCCATCGCGTTGCCCAGCAGGGTCAGCGCGCAGACCCGGTCACCCGGACGCACGTGCGCGCCCTCGGGCGCCTCCCGCACCACACCGGCGACCTCACCGCCGACGACGAAGGGCATCTCCGGTTTCATCTGGTACAACCCACGGGTCATCAGCACATCGGGAAAGGCGACACCGGCGGCGTGCACGTCGATGACGATGCCACCGGGCAAAGGCTTCGGTTCCGGGATGTCGACGATCTCGATCGCTTCCGGCCCCTCGAGTTTGCTCACCTGAGCTGCGCGCATAGTGCCGACCTCTCTGTTCGTCACCGGCCACGTATAGAGACGCGCCGGGTGATATGTACCAATCAACTGGTCTCCATCAACCTATCGGGGGCGGGCAGCCGAAGTCCATCCCCCGATACCGGCCACCGCTAGCGGAGTGCCCAGCAAACGGATGGCTCCGCGTGGCGCGGTGACACGGGGCCCGTAAAGTCTTCTCACAGGAACACGGAGAAGTACCGCGGCGGTCCGCGCCGCGCGAGGAGCACAGGTGTCACTCGATCAGCCGCTCGCCCCGCTCCCCCAGGAGAGCATGGGGTTCACTTCGGCGTGGCCGGTACGGGCCGGCGACGTGGACCCGTACAACCGCGTGCGGCTGGACGGTATCGCCCGCTATCTCCAGGACATTGCCTGGGAGCACCTCCAGCAATCCATTCTGGAGCAGACCGATCCCCACTGGATCGTGCGGCGCACAGTGATCGACGTGATCCGCCCCGTCCGCTGGCCCGACCAGGTGCATCTGCAACGCTGGTGCTCCAGCATGTCCACCCGCTGGAGCAATATGCGGGTGCGGATCACCAGCGACCGCGGTGGGCTGATCGAAACCGAAGGCTTCTGGATCAAGATCAACGAGGCGAACAATATGCCCGCCCGCATCAGTGACGCGGGCCTCGCCTACCTCGCCCAGACCACCACCGAGCAGCGCCTGCGCTGGCGCCCCTGGCTCACCGACACCACCCCCGCCGAATCCGATATCGACCACCCCTTCCCGCTGCGCGCCACCGATATCGACCAGTACAACCACGTGAACAACGCCTGCTACTGGCAAGCCGTGGAGCAGTATCTGGTCGACTACCCGAAACTGGTCAGCGGCCCCTACCGCGCGGTGATCGAATACGTCGCCCCGGTCCTGGCCCGGCAGCACATCAGCGTCCGCAGCCGATACGAGCCGGGGGGCGGCAACTTCGGACGTCCGTCGCTGCGGCTGTGGTTCGTGGTGGACGGGGAGACGACGACGGTGGTTCGCATCGCACCGCTGTGACGGTATGGGCGGGTAAGCGGGCTTGCCGAGGTGGGGCGACCTGCTCCTGAAGGTGGGGGTGGGCTTGCTGGCCAAGGTGAGACAGCGACCCCACCCGCCAAGGTCACCTGCCCACCTTCGCGGGAGGTTGCCGGGTTTGCGCGACGCCGAGGCAGAGCAGGCCGGCGAGAACGAAGAGGGCTGCTGAACCTGTGAACAGCGCAGTCGAGTGCGAGCTGAAACCAGGTGCTCTCGCAGACCCGGCAACGGCCGCGAAGGTCGCGATGCCGAGCGCTCCGCCGGTCTGCCGGGCGGTGTTGCTTGCACCGGAAGCGAGGCCAGGTGCGTGAGGCGTGGCCCTCAACGCTGCCGCGACGATCGCCGGAGTGAGAACGCCGAGGCCGGTGCCCCAGAGGGTGAGGAAGAGTGCCAGGACGATGCGGCCGGTTCCGGTGTTGGTGAGGCCGGCGGCGATCCCAGCCATCCCGGCTGCGGCGACGAGGAGGCCGAGAGCGGCGGTGCGCCATACGCCGATGCGAGTGGACAGCCGCCCTGCTGGTGCTCCGAGGAGCGGAAGCGGCAGCATCGCAGGGAGCGTCAGGAGACCTGCGGCGAGCGGGTCCAGCTGGTCCACGTCCTGGAAGGCCTGCGTCAACAGGAACAGCCCTCCCAGTGCGCACAGGTTCATCAATCCGGCCACCAGGGACGCCAGCCCGAGCAGGCATCGTGCCTCGCGGGGTACCGGGAGCAGCGGTCGCGGCACCCGCCGCTCGATGACGAGCAAAGCCGCCAGCGCGAAGACGGCAACCCCCGCGAACAGCACCGCCGACGGCGGCGCGGCGGGAGCCTGGATGATCGCGATGACGAAGCAGGTCAGCGCGGCCACGAGCAGCGCAGCGCCCGCCCAGTCCACGTTGCGTGCTGATTGCTGCTGTGGCGTGGACCTCGGCAGCCGGATGACCGGCACGAGTGCGAGCGCGATGACTGGGACGCTCAGCCAGAACACCGCCCGCCATCCGGCGGCCTGGACCAGGAGCCCGCCGATGACGGGGCCTGCCGGGAGGGCGGCCCCGCCGATCGCCGCCCACGCCCCGACGAGCCGATCTCGGGAAGTCCGGTCCGGGCTGTTGCCGACGAGGAGCGCGAGCGTGCCCGGCAGCATCAAGGCCGCGCCGATGCCCTGGACTGCGCGTGCCGCGACGAGCACGACGATGGTCGGTGCCACAGCGCACAGCACGGACGCGCCACCGAAGCCGATGAGGCCGAGCAGGACAACTCTGCGGTGGCCGATGAGGTCGCCGATCGCGCCCGAGGCCAGCAGGAGCGCAGCCAGTGGCACCGAGTAAGCGTCCACCGTCCACGCCGGCCCGTTGCTTTCCGCGTGCAGCTCAGCGCCGATCTGCGGGAGCGCGACGTTGACGACGGTCACGTCGAGCAGGACGAGGAAGTAGCCGCCGCACAGCGCAAGGGTCAGGGGCCATCGGGAGGGATTTGACGCCATGCTCCCGATCCTCGGTCCGGGACGTTTCAGCGGGCGTCGAAGCGTTCCTCTCGTAGCCTCGAGATATGAGCCAGGATCGGACATCACCGGGTGAGCCTGACATCGCCGGTGTTGCCTCCGCCTTCGCTGACCCCAGACGCGCCCGTGTGCTGATGGCGCTGGCCGATGGCCGTGCGCTCCCGGCCGGACGCCTTGCCCAGGAGGCGGGCGTGTCCGCGTCTACGATCAGCAACCACCTGACGGTGCTGCTGAACCACGAACTGGTCGCCGTCGAGCAGCAGGGTCGCCACCGCTATTACCGCCTGGCGACCGACGATGTCGAGGGAGTCCTGGAAGCTCTCGCTCGGCTCGCGCCACGTACGCCGATCACTTCCCTGCGTGCTCACACCCGCGCCCACGCGGTCCGGAGCGCTCGGACCTGCTACCGCCATCTCGCTGGGCAGGCCGGGGTTGACCTGTTCCAGCGGTTCATCGCGGCAGGCTGGATCACTGGAGGCGATGGTCTCCACCACCCGGAGATCACAGGTGACCGGCTCTCCTCATCGGGGAAAGGCGACCAGTACCGGCTCACCGCGGACGGAGCCGAGTCGTTGGTGGCGTTGGGCGTAGCTCCCGGCCGGCTCTCGACCGTGCGACCGCTGCGCTACTGCATCGACTGGACCGAGCAAGCACACCACCTCGCAGGGCCGCTCGGCACAGCGATCACCGACAGACTCTTCGAGCTCGGCTGGATCACACGAAGCCCGGTCCCACGCAGCGTCAACGTCACCGCTGAAGGGGTAGCGAACCTGGCGGCATGGCTGTCACCTCGCTGACATCGACGCCAGATCGCCGGTCGCGCTCCGTCAGCAACGTCCCGGCCGGCAACAGCTGGGCCACCTTCCCCATCGCCGTGAACCCCCACCTCCGCACGCAAAAACACACCGGGGCGGTGCCGAAAACCGGCACCGCCCCAGCCAAAGGTGTGAACTTACCTACTCACGACCCCTTCGCCGCCTGCAGCAGGTCCGCCAGGCTCGTGAACTTCACCCGCGGCCGCCCGGCTTCCTTACCCGCACCACGTTCGGCCTGGTCGATGGCCTTCCAGCCGACGCGGTCGACCAGGTCGGGCTGGCGTTCCCGGACCAGGGCGCGGAGGGCCTCCCGGTCGCCGGTGGGGGCGACCAGTTTGCCCGCGATGAAATCGGAGATCAGGCCTTCGACGGTTTCCTCGGAGTCGACGCGGTTCGATCCGATGACCCCGCGGGGGCCGCGTTTGATCCAGCCACTGACGTAGACGCCGTTCACCGGCGCTCCGTCGGGGCCGATGACCCGGCCGTGTTCGTTGGGCACCACCGCGCGCTTGTCGTCGAACGGCAGGTCCGGGATCGGCCGGCCGCGGTAGCCGATGGACCGCAGGACCAGCGACGCCGGGAGTGTTCCGGTGTCGGTGGTGGGCCGGGCGTTGAGGACGCCGTCCTCCTCGACCAGTTCGTTGCGGGCGTACTCCAGCCCTTCCGCCTTGTCGGTGCCGGTCACCGCGGTCGGAGCGGCCAGGTATCTGAACACGATCCGCTTGTTGCCCTCGGTGGCGGGCCGGGCGGCGAATTCCTCGGCCAGCGTGTACTTCAGCTTCAGCGACGGTTCGGCGTCCGGGTCGTCGAGCAGCGCCTGGGAGGCGGGGTCGAGTTCCAGTTCGGCCGGATCGATGACGATATCGACATCGGACAGATGTGCCAGCGCCAGGAATTCCGGCGAGGTGTAGGCCGCCTGTAGCGGTCCGCGCCGGCCGAGCACGACCACTTCCCGGATATTGCTGCTGCGCAGCGCGGCCAGGGCATGGTCGGCGATATCGGTTTTGGCGAGTTCGTCGGGGTGCACGGTGAGCACCCGGGCGACGTCGAGGGCGACGTTGCCGTTGCCGACGATGATCGCGCGCTCGCCGGAGAGATCGAATACCCGGTCGGCGTAGTCGGGGTGCCCGTTGTACCAGGCCACGAATTCGGTGGCGGAATGGCTGCCGGGCAGATCTTCGCCCGGGACTCCCATCCGGCGATCCGAGGACGCCCCCACCGCGTACAGCACCGCGTGGTGGTGCGCGAGCAGTTCCTCGTGCGTGATGTGTGTGCCGACCTCGACGTTCAGGTAGTACTGGAGGGTGTCGCGGCGGAACGCCGATTCGAACATCCCCGCCACCGTCTTGGTACCCGGATGGTCGGGTGCCACACCCGCGCGCACCAGCCCCCACGGCGTGGGCAGCCGGTCGAACATCTCCACCTGTACGTCGCAGCGCCGGAGCAGTTCGTCGGCCGCGTAGGCGGCCGCCGGTCCGGCGCCGACGATGGCGACCCGCAGGGTGCCCAGCTCCTTGGGCGGACGCACCGGGGTCGAGATCGGGTCCAGATTGGATTCCAGCGGATGCCGTTCGAACCAGGCCGCGTTGATATCCCGGAAGCGGGCCAGCGAGGCCGACAGATCGTCCTCGGAGAAGATGGCCTCCACCGGGCACGCGTCGACACAGGCGCCGCAGTCGATGCAGGTGTCGGGGTCGATGTAGAGCATTTCGGTCGTCGCGAATTCCGGCTGGTCCGGAGTCGGGCGGATGCAGTCGACCGGGCACTCGGAAACGCAGCTGGCGTCGTTACAGCAACGTTGCGTGATTACGTAGGCCATATTTGTACAGATCCTCGAGACTTATATGCGGTCTGGTGCCGTCCGGGTCACGGGTGGCGGGGCGTCACAACTGGGTGTGGACCGGGGTCACCGGCCTTCCACTCTATTGTGATGCCGCTTTCAGTTTGCCTCGAGTGTGTTGTGGATCTCCGAACGGAGGGTGCTTACGGTAGTTCCATGGTGCGGACCCTGATCTTGATGCGGCACGGTAAGTCGGCATACCCGGCCGGTGTCGCCGATCATGAGCGCCCGCTGGCACCGCGTGGACGCCGGGAAGCGGGCCTGGCCGGGGACTGGCTGCGGGCGACCTTACCGCCGGTCGACGAAGTGCGCTGTTCGACCGCCACCCGTACCCGGGAAACACTGGCCGCCACCGGAGTCCAGGCCCCGGCGGTGTTCGAATCCGGTATCTACGAGGCGTCCGCCGAATACCTGATCGAACTGGTGCGACTGACCGATCCCGCGGTGTCGACGCTGCTGGTCATCGGGCATGCACCGGGCATGCCGTGGACCGCGTGGGATCTCGCCGCCACCCACGACAGCGATGCCGCGGTGCGAATCGGCCGCAAATTTCCCACGTCGGCGCTGGCGGTGCTGCGATTCGCCGGCGAGTGGGACGCGGTGGACACCCGTACGGGCGATCTGGTGACCTTCCACGTCCCACGCTGACGGGGCGCGCCGTTCAGCGCAGCAGTTTGCCGCCGAACACCGCCCCGGCGCCGAGCAGCACAAGCAGCAGGAACGCCGCCCAGCCGCCGATCAGCCACCAGACCAGTCCGAACACCACGACGATCGGCGCCACCGCGATCGCGGTGATCACCGGGCTCTCCTTGACCGTCGCCCAGGCCGAACGCGCCCGTACGTGGTCGATTTCCTTCGCCATGGTTCCAGGCTACGTTCCGGCGGCAGGATGTGCTGGCACGCGCGGATTCCACGCTGTCAGGCGGGCTGGACACGGCGGTCGCGGCGGGTGCGACCGGTTCGCTGCCGACTAGGCTGGCGCTCGGCGGACAGGCCGGCGGCCGGGCCGCCCGAGCAGATTTGTCCCGAGGGAGAGGAACTGCGGAGATGACCGAAGCGACCGCGCAGAGCAAGGTGATCCGGAACGCGGACAAGGACCGCTACGAGGTCTGGTACGGCGCCGAGTTGGCCGGGTTCGCCGAGTACAACGAGCAGGGCACGGAAACCGTTTTCACCCATACCGAGATCGATTCCGCTTTCGAGGGCAAGGGCCTGGGCAGCAAACTGGCGAAATTCGCCATCGAGGACACGGTGGACCGGGAGCGCGGAATTCGCCCGCAATGCCCGTTCATCCGGGCCTACCTGGACAAGCACCCCGAATACGCCGGTCATATCGTCGGCGACAGCGGTGAGTGACCTCGACCCCCATCCCGCCGAAACCCACTGCGAACCGGTATCCGGGCCGGGACCGGTCGCGGAACTCCATCCGGCGCGGGAGGTACCGCTGGGCGGAGTCCGGGGAACCTACGTGGAACGCACCCTGCCGCAGCGGGACCTGCCGACCGTCGGCGCCTGGTGCTTCCTGGACTATTTCGGTGCGCCCACGGTCACCACGACCGATGCGCCCCCTGATATCGATCCACATCCGCATATCGGCCTGCAAACCGTCACCTGGCCGTTCGAGGGAATGATCCGGCACCGGGATTCGGTGGGTTCGGATGTCCGGATCGAACCGGGTCAGCTGAACCTGATGACCTCGGGTCGCGGGATCGCCCATTCCGAGTACACCGTGCCCGACGCGCCCGCCGGCCGCGGCCTGCAGCTGTGGATCGCCCTGCCCGGCGGTCACCGCGGAATCGCCCCGCATTTCGAGCAGCATCGCGATCTGCCCGTGTACACCGTGCCCGGGTTGCGGGCCACCGTGCTGCTGGGGTCGCTGGCCGGGGCCACCTCACCCGCGATCGTCTACACCCCGCTGGTGGGCGCCGATATCCGGATGGACCCGGCAACCACCGCCGTCCTGGACACCGATCCGGGGTTCGAGTACGCGGTCCTGGTCGTGGAGGGGACGGTGACGGTGGCCGGGATCGAGCTCGCCCCCGGCCCGCTGCTGTATCTCGGCACCGGCCGTGACCGTTTGGCTCTGTCCAGCACCACCGGCGCCCGCTTCGCGCTGATCGGCGGTGAACCGCTGGCCGAAGAACTGGTGATGTGGTGGAACTTCGTGGCCCGGGATCACACGGAGATCGTCGCGGCCCGCGCGGCCTGGGAGGCGCACGACACCGACCGGTTCGGCGATATCGAGGGCCATACTCCCGAGCAGCGCATACCCGCCCCGCCGCTGCCGGGTCTGCATCTGAAGCCGCGGCGGCGGCGCTCACACAGCTGACCTTCGCTCTCCCACGCCGTGGGAACTCCGGCACCGCCGGACACGGCCGCGAAGCCGGTCACGCGACCCGAGCGTTGCGGAATCGCCGCTTGCCTGGAGTCCACTCCAAGTGGGTAGCGTCGATGACGTTCGACGAGCCGGATAGCCCACCCAGGGCCGGCGGGCGCAACGACACTCGGTGAGGAGACAGAGTCGTGAACGTATCCGGACCGGCCCCGGGCGACCCCACGCGTGATCTCCCCCGCCATCCGATCGGCGCCGCGGCCCGGTACTGCGGGCTGAGCCAGGACACCCTGCGCTGGTACGAGCGGATCGGCCTGCTGTCCCATATCGGCCGCGATCACACCGGTAGACGCCGGTTCAGCGATCGTGATCTGGAATGGCTGATCCTGATCACCCGGTTGCGTACCACCGGGATGTCGGTGGCGGACATGATCCGCTACGCCGAACTGGTCCGAGCCGGTGCGGCGACGATTCCGGAGCGGCTGGCCATGTTCCGGCAGACCCGCGCCGAGGTCCTCGACCGTATCGCCGAACTCCAGCAGACTGTGGGCGTGCTGGACCGCAAGATCGCGACCTATGAGCAGCACATAGCGAACGACCCCGCCCGGGCGCCCGATAATGCCGCATCGTGAAGGGATATCCGCGACCATGACCTCCTCCTCGTCATTGCCGACGACCACGCTGGGAACCGACGGACTACGGGTCGGGCTCCAGGGCCTGGGCTGTATGGGCATGAGCGAGTTCTACGGCCCCACCGACAGCGCGGAGGCCCGCGCGACCCTGGACCACGCGCTCGAACTCGGCGTCACCCTGTTCGATACCGCCGATATCTACGGGTCCGGTGACAACGAGAAATTCCTCAGCGATTTCGTCCGCGCCAACCGCGACGCGATCGTGCTGGCCACCAAATTCGGCATCGTCCGCAAGGCCGACGACCCGGCCTATCGGGGTTTCGACAACTCCCCCGATTACATCCGCCGCGCCGTGGACGCGAGCCTGTACCGGCTCGGTATCGACACCATCGACCTGTACTACATGCATCGCCGGGACCCGGCCGTCCCGCTCGAGGACAGCGTGGGCACCATGGCCGAGCTCGTCCGGCAGGGCAAGGTGCGAGCACTGGGCCTGTCCGAGGTCACCGGGGCCGAGCTGCGGGCGGCGCATGCGATCCACCCGATCGCCGCGGTGCAGTCGGAATGGTCGCTGTTCTCACGCGATGTCGAAAGCACCGCGGTGCCCGCCGCCGCGGAACTGGGTGTCGCCTTCGTGCCGTACTCCCCGCTCGGCCGGGGCTTCCTCACCGGATCCTTCGCCCGGGGCGACGAGTTGAACGATTCCGATTTCCGGCGGAACATGCCCCGGTTCACCGGTGAGAACGCCGATCACAATGCCGCGCTGCTCGCTCCCCTGCGCAGTATCGCCGAGGAGCGCGGCCTGACCCCGGCCCAGATCGCGCTGGCCTGGGTGCACTCCCGGGCCCGGGCCCACGAGCTGCCGGTGATCCCGATCCCGGGCACCCGGCGTCGCACCAGGCTCGACGAGAACGTCGCCGCGGCCACCACGGAACTCACCGAAGCCGAACTCGCCCGGCTGGACCCGATCGCGGGGCAGGTGGCGGGCACGCGCTATCCCGATATGTCCTTCACCTCGGCGGGCCGGGAGTAGGACGCGCCCACGGACGGGTCGAGTCGCTGGGTACCGATGACGCGCAGGAGTTCCATCTTCTCGGCGGCGTCGGTACCCGGCAGCGGCCAGTAGATCAGCAGCCGCTGCGAAGCGTTCGGAGTGAGCAGGGTTTCGCAGTAGATATCGATCGGGCCGACCTCGGGATGTACGGCGGTCTTGGTATCGGAGAGCCGTACCGCGACCTCGTGCTCATTCCACAGCCGCTCGAATTCCGGACTCGCCGTCCGCAGCGCGGCGACGAATTCGATGACGTCGGCGTCCTTGGACCGCCGCGCGGCGGTCGCGCGCAGATCCGCCACCAGACGGCGGGAGAGCCGGTCCACATCGCCGGCCGGAGCGATATCGCGACCGTCCGGCTCGACGAACCAGCGCCAGCCGTGGAACCGCTCCCATCCGCGCCGGCCGGACACATCGCCGAACAACAGCACATGCATCGGGTTCTGCACGAGCAATTCGCCCAGGTCGGTGATGACCGCGGCGGGTGTGTCGTCCAGTTTGGCCAGCACATGCATCGACCCCGGGCCGACGTGCGTGTCCGCGCCGCCGCCGACCGGCGGGGAATGGTCGCACAGCAGATACAGATGGTCGCGTTCGTCGGCGGTGAACCGCAGGGCCCGGGACAGCGACGCGAGTACCTGGATGGACGGCCGCGGCCCCCGGGCCTGCTCCAACCGCGTGTAGTAGTCGGTGGAGATCCCGGCCAGCTGGGCGACTTCGTCGCGACGCAGTCCCGGGGTCCGGCGGCGGGTACCCGGCGGCAGTCCCACCGCTTCGGTGGTCAACTGCTCGCGCCTGCGACGGAGGAAATCGGCGACTTCGCGGCGATCCATATCTCCACTGTCCCGCACCCGCCCGCCGTCAGCCAGGGACCGGCGCTCCCCCGATAAAGCGTCTCTGCCACGCGGGCGCGCGCCCGGCCACTGTGGACGTCATGACGAATACACAGATGCAGACCTCACGACTGGGCAGCACCGGCCCCACCGTCGGCCGGGTCGGCCTCGGCGGTATGAGCATGTCGGGCTCCTACGGGCCCGCGGACGAATCCGAATCGATCGCCACCGTGCACGCGGCGCTCGATGCCGGTACCCGGCTGATCGATACCGGCGACTTCTACGGGATGGGTCACAACGAGTTGCTCATCGGCCGGGCCCTCGCCGATCGTCCACGCGAGGACACCGTGCTGAGCGTGAAGTTCGGCGGCATGATCGGACCGGACGGCGCCTGGCAGGGCTTCGACAGCCGCCCGGCGGCGCTGCGTAATTTCCTGAGTTACAGCCTGCGGCGGCTGGGAGTCGATTACGTCGATATCTATCGACCGGCGCGTTTGGATCCCACCGTGCCCATCGAGGATACGGTCGGCGCCATCGCGGAATTGATCGAAGCGGGCTACGTGCGCCATATCGGCCTGTCCGAGGTCGGCGCCGAAACGCTGCGCCGGGCCGCCGCCGTCCACCCGATCGCCGACCTCCAGATCGAATATTCGCTGATCTCGCGGGGAATCGAAGCCGAGATCCTGCCCGTGTGCCGCGAACTGGGAATCGGGATCACCGCCTACGGTGTGCTGTCGCGGGGGCTGCTCAGCGATTCGATGCGCGGACACGCCGGATTCCGCCCGGGCGATTACCGGGCCCACGCCCCGCGCTTCCAGGGCGAGAATCTCGCCGCGAACCTGAAACTGGCCGATACCTTGGCCGGTCTCGCCGAACAGAAGGGCTGCTCCACCGCCCAGCTGGCCATCGCCTGGGTACTCGGCCGCGGCGCGGACATCGTGCCGCTGATCGGCGCACGCACCCGGACCCGCTGGGCGGAGTCGCTCGGTGCGCTCACGGTCTCGCTCACGGCGGCGGAAGTCGCCGAGATCGAAGCCGCGGTTCCGGCCGACGCGGCCGCGGGCACCCGGTACGAAGCGGGTCAGATGGCCGCGCTCGACAGCGAACGCTGAGCCCGATGCCCGCGCGGGTCATCGAGAAGTCGTGGGTCGATTCGGCGACGGTGGCGGGGCCGCGGTGAAGAATTCGTAGCTGTGCCCTTCCGGCGAGAGCACGTACACCCCGCGACCCCCGCCGAGCCGATCGACCCGGCGATCCCACCCACCCGCCGGGCCCGAGCCGAACGCGATATCGGGCCGGCCGGCGAGCCGGTTCAGCACGCCGTCGAATACGGCGTCATCGACCAGGAAGCCGTAGTGCCCGGGTTCGGCACGCCCCCGATCGTCGAAATCGAAGGTGAGATCGGCATTGACCCGCACCGGCACGAAGGGGCCGGTCTGCGAACCGACGGCCAGTCCCAGCAATTGAGCGAAGAACGCGGCCCCGGCGTCCTTGTCGGACACGGGCACGATCGTGTGATTCAGCACGATGCGCGCGGGCTCCGCCATTGCCCCGGCACTCGATTCGACCATGACAGCTACTCCTCAGCTATATGCGTTTCACACAAATTATATATGCGAGTAGCATGCAAAAATGCGAAGAGTTAGATTGGGGACATGAGCGGCAGCTCCACCCCCACGGACGGCGGGCCCGCCCTGTTCCGCCTGGTCCGGTTCTGGTCCCGGCGCTGGATACAGCGCGGCGCGCAGGATCGGCAGCCGGATCTGCGCCACGCACAGCACGTTCAGGTGGTCGAAGCGGTGGCCGGAGCCGCCGACTCACCCGGCGAAGCCACCATCACCGCCGTCGCACATCAGCTCGGGCTCGATCATTCCGGCGCCAGCCGGATGGTCCGCGACGCCACCGCGGCCGGATATCTCTCGCGACACGGGTCCGATCTCGATCGCAGGCGCACCGCGTTGCACCTCACCCCCGCCGGGCACCGGCTGCTGGCCGACGCGCACGACTGGCAACGCCGGGTCTTCGACCGGCTGACCGAGAACTGGCCGGCCGCCGACCGGCGCCGCTTCGCCGGATATCTGCAACGCCTGGCCGATGATCTCCCCCACCACGACTGATCGCCCCTACGTCTGCCGGGCAGGCCGGGCGGACGTAGCGGCGGGGGCTCACCAGCGGTAGTCGAGGAATTTCCCGTCGAAGGTGATGACGACCCGGTCGCCGTCCGGATCGGGCCGGCGGGCGAAATCGACCTTGAAATTGATGGCGCTCATGATCCCGTCGCCGAACTCCTCGTGGATCAGCTCCTTGAGCGCAGGACCATACACCGAGATCGCTTCCACGAAACGGTAGATGGTGGGATCGCTCATCAGGGCGGGATCGGCACCGCGCGCCGGCTGCAGCGCCAGGGCCTCGGCCACCGCTGCGTCCAACCCGAGCACACCGCACGCCTTATCTGCCTGTTCCGGGGTCATCGGATGCTGACCGAGCAACGCGGCCGTGGTCCACACCAGCGGAGCCCCGAGCGCATCGGCGATCTCGGCCCACGACAGACCCTTGCGGATACGTGCCGCCACCACGAGATCGGCGGCCGCGCTCTTGCTCATGATCGGTTCCATACCTGACTCCTAGCATCGAGAACACCGAAAGCCTGCCATCACCGGACCCCGGGAGCCGCATCCGTATTCCACTGTTTACATCCTCGATACGGATGTTGCGGACCCCCGCTCACCAGGCCAGGGCCGATGAGTGACGGGCCCCGGCGAAGACGGTGAGGGTCCGGTAACGCAGGCGCGCTCGACCGGATACGGCCGGGAAATCTCGCCGTCGCACACTTCGCCCAGAGCACATCGAGCGAAGGACGTGTCATGTCGTACCTCAAACCGGCGGATTTCGTCGGCAAAATGATCGACGCCGGCGAAGAGAAGGCATTCATGTCCACCCGGGACACGGTGATCCGCGCCTTCATGGCGGGCGCGATCCTGGCGCTGGCCGCCGCGTTCGCGGTCACCATCACCGTGCAGACCGGCGAACCGCTGCTCGGCGCGGTGCTGTTCCCGGTCGGCTTCTGCCTGCTCTACCTCTTGGGCTTCGACCTACTCACCGGCGTTTTCACGCTCGTCCCGCTGGCCTGGCTGGACAAGCGGCCGGGCGTCAATTGGCGCGCGGTACTGCGGAACTGGGGGCTGGTTTTCGTTGGCAATTTCGCCGGTGCGTTCACCGTCGCGGTGATGATGGCGATCATCGTGACCATGGGTTTCTCGATGGACCCCAACGAGGTCGGGCAGAAACTCGGTGAGATCGGTGTCTCGCGGACGGTCGGCTACGCCGATCACGGTGCGTCCGGCATGCTCACCCTGTTCATCCGCGGTGTGTTGTGCAACTGGATGGTGTCCACCGGGGTGGTGGCAGCGATGATGTCGACATCGGTGTCGGGCAAGGTCATCGCCATGTGGATGCCGATCATGCTGTTCTTCTACATGGGTTTCGAACATTCGATCGTCAATATGTTCCTGTTCCCGTCGGGGCTGTTGCTCGGCGGTGACTTCTCCATCGGCGACTATCTGATCTGGAACGAAATCCCCACCGTCATCGGGAACCTGGTCGGCGGGCTCGCCTTCGTCGGGCTGACGCTCTACGCGACCCACGCCCGTACCGCCACGCCGCGGCCCCGGCCCGCCGCCGAGCCCGATACCGACGACGCGGACGACCAGGTCCCGGCCGATACCGCCGCCCGCGCCTGATCCGACTACGGCCGCCCCGCTCGACGGCTTCACCATCGGGAACACCCGATCACCATATACTCACTTATCGCCTAAATGAGTATAAGATCCCGGCGTGGATTCAGTTGCGCCTTGGCCGCCAGTCGCGTGGGAAGAACGGAGCTGGATTCCGACCATCCCGCCCGATCTGGTGTCACGCCGGGTCCGTGAACGTCATCGCGGGCCCTATACCTCTGCGGTGCTCGTTCCGATCGCCGCGCAGGCCTTGCAGCTCCCCGGCGCCGCTCTCGCTGCGGCCGACGACGCCTCGATCGAAATCGCCCGCTTCGATGCCGAGACCGGCTCGCGGTTGGCACCATTCGCGGCAATTCTGCTGCGGTCGGAATCGACCTCGTCCTCCCGGATCGAGAATCTCACCTCGGGAGCCAAGGCGATCGCCCTCGCCGAACTGGGCGCGACCGACCAACGCAATGCGGTCGAGATCGTCGGCAACGTCCACGCGATGCAGACGGCAATAGACCTCGATGGACATCTCGACGAAAGCCTGGTCCTCGGTATGCACGCGGCACTGATGGACGGGCACCACACCGGACCGGGCGGGCAATGGCGGACCGAGCAGGTCTGGATCGGCGGAGACAGCTTCGGACCGCACGGAGCGACGTTCGTTCCCCCGCACCATGACCGTGTGCCCGCTGCGATGGCCGACCTGATGGAGTTCATCCGCCGTGACGACATCCCAGTGCTTACGCACGCAGCCATCGCGCACGCGCAATTCGAAACGATTCATCCGTTTCCCGATGGAAACGGACGTACGGGCAGAGCACTCATCCACTCGATACTGCGGGCACGGCAACTCACCCCGCACGTCACAGTTCCCATCGCAGCGGGACTGCTCACCGATGTCGAGACCTACTTCTCGGCATTGACTGCATTTCGGGCCGGCGACCCGGCACCGATCGTGGTCGCAATGGCCGAAGCATCGTTCTCGGCGATCGCGAATGCCCGCCTTCTCCTGACAGAGATCACCGAAATCCGCCAGGGCTGGGACTCGCTGATCACGGCCAGGGCCGAGGCGATGGTGTGGCGAGTTGCCGATCTGGCACTACGAATCCCGGTATTCGACGCGGCGACCGTAGCGCGTGAACTCGTGACCACGCCATCGAATGCGGCGCGCGCCATCAGACCACTCACCGAATCCGGAATCCTGACCGAATTCACCGGTATGCGCCGCAATCGGATGTGGCAGGCTCGCGAGATCCTGAATGCACTCGATGATTTCGCCGCCCGTGCCGGGCGGCGAAATCTGGGCTGAATCCCGGAAAAACTTCGGCCCCGCTCCGAGAGGAGCGGGGCCGAAGTTGCACTGCGGTTACCGATTACCGGTAATCGCTGAATCCGTAATCGTCCAGCGGTACCGCGGCACCGGTGGTGGTGCCGAAGCCCTCCGGGCTGTAGTAGGTGTCGTCGTAGGACGGCACCGCGTACGCCGCGGCACGGGCCTCTTCGGTCGGCTGAACCTGGATGTTGCGGTACCGGTTGATACCGGTACCGGCCGGGATCAGCTTACCGATGATCACGTTCTCCTTGAGACCGATGAGCCTATCGGAGCGGCAGTTGATCGCCGCGTCCGTCAGGACTCGGGTGGTCTCCTGGAAGGACGCCGCCGACAGCCACGAATCGGTGGCCAGCGACGCCTTGGTGATACCCATCAGCACCGGACGACCCGCCGCGGGTTCGTTGCCCTCGGCGACGACACGACGGTTGGACGCCTCGAACTCGGAACGCTCGGTGAGCGAACCGGGCAGGAACTCGGTGGCGCCCGAGTCGATGATCGTCACCCGGCGCAGCATCTGGCGGACGATGACCTCGATGTGCTTGTCGTGGATCGACACACCCTGCGAGCGGTAGACCTCCTGGACCTCGTGGACCAGGTGGATCTGCACCTGCCGGGGGCCCATCACGCGCAGCACCTCGTGCGGATCCGCCGCGCCTTCCAGCAACTGCTGGCCGACCTCGACGTGATCGCCGTCGGCGAGCAGACGCTCGGAACCGTCGTCGTGCTTGAAGACACGCAGACGCTGACGCTTGGACAGCTTGTCGTAGACCACTTCGTCGCCACCGTCATCAGGAATGATGGTGATCTTGTAGAAGCGGTCGTCGTCCTCCAGCCGAATCCGGCCCGACACCTCGGCGATGGGCGCCTTGCCCTTGGGCACACGCGCCTCGAACAGCTCCTGCACACGCGGCAGACCACCGGTGATGTCATCACCCGCGACACCACCCTGGTGGAAGGTACGCATGGTCAGCTGGGTACCGGGCTCACCGATGGACTGGGCGGCGACGATACCGACGGCCTCGCCGATGTCGACCAGCTTGCCGGTCGCCATGGACCGGCCGTAGCAGACCGCGCAGACTCCGGTACCGGTGCCGCAGGTCAGCACGGAGCGGACCTTGACCTCGGTGATACCGGCTTCCAGCAGCGCCTCGATGGCCGGATCGCCGAGATCGGCGCCCTTGCCGACCACCACGTTGCCGCTGGTGTCCAGCGCGTCGGAGGCCAGGGTCCGGGCGTAGCAGGAGGTCTCCACGTGCGCGTCGCGGATGAGGGTGCCGTCCGGCTGCTTCTCCGCGATATGCACCAGGATGCCGCGTTCGGTACCGCAGTCGGTCTCACGCACGATGACATCCTGCGAGACATCCACCAGACGCCGGGTCAGGTAACCCGAGTCGGCGGTACGCAGTGCGGTATCGGCCAGACCCTTACGCGCACCGTGGGTGTTGATGAAGTACTCCAGCACCGTCAGGCCCTCACGGAAGGAGGACTTGATCGGCCGCGGGATGAACTCACCCTTCGGGTTCGTCACCAGGCCCTTCATACCGGCGAGGGTACGGGTCTGGGTGAAGTTACCCGTGGCGCCCGAATCGACGATCGTGATGATCGGGTTATCGGCCGGGTAGTGCGCCCGCAGCGCGCGGCCGACCTCTTCGGTGGCCTCCTGCCAGATCTTCACCAGGGCGTTGTTGCGCTCCTGGTGATCGAGAGCACCACGCTGGTACTTCTTCTCGATCTGATCGGACTGCGCCTCGTAGCGCTCCATGATCTCGGCCTTCTCCGGCGGAACGAGCACGTCCGACATGGAGACGGTGACACCCGAACGCGTGGCCCAGTAGAAGCCGGCGTCCTTGAGCTTGTCGACGGTCTGCGCGACCACGATCATCGGGTAGCGCTCGGCGAGATCGTTGATGATCGTCGCCTGCCGCTTCTTCGGCATCGGCTCGTTGATGAACGCGTAGTCCGCGGGCAGCAGTTCGTTGAACAGCACCCGGCCCAGAGTGGTCTGGGTGGTCCACGCGTCCCCGCGACGCCAGCCGTCCGGGAACAGCTCGGCCTCGACGTCCTTGGGCGGACGCTGGTCGGTCAGCCGCACCTTGATATTGGACCGCACGGTCAGCTCACCACGGTCGACCGCCATCTGGGCCTCGGCAGGCGAGGAGTACACACCCTGCTCCGGACCGTCGGCGGTGGACGGCTGGTACTCGCCCTTGGCGCCCTCGTCGAACCGGGTCAGGTAGTACAGACCCGTCACCATGTCCAGACGCGGCATGGCCAGCGGGCGACCCGACGCCGGGGACAGGATGTTGTTCGAGGACAGCATCAGGATGCGGGCCTCGGCCTGCGCCTCCGCCGACAGCGGCAGGTGCACGGCCATCTGGTCACCGTCGAAGTCGGCGTTGAACGCCTCGCAGACCAGCGGGTGCAGCTGGATGGCCTTACCTTCCACCAGCTGCGGCTCGAAGGCCTGGATACCGAGGCGGTGCAGGGTCGGCGCACGGTTCAGCAGCACCGGGTGCTCGGCGATGACCTCTTCGAGGACATCCCACACCTGCGGCCGCTGCCGCTCCACCATCCGCTTGGCGGATTTGATGTTCTGCGCGTGATTCAGATCGACCAGCCGCTTCATCACGAACGGCTTGAACAGCTCCAGCGCCATCAGCTTGGGCAGACCGCACTGATGCAGCTTGAGCTGCGGGCCGACGACGATAACCGAACGACCGGAGTAGTCGACGCGCTTACCGAGCAGGTTCTGCCGGAAACGACCCTGCTTACCCTTGAGCAGATCGCTCAGGGACTTCAGCGGGCGGTTACCCGGGCCGGTGACCGGCCGGCCGCGGCGGCCGTTGTCGAACAGCGCGTCCACGGACTCCTGCAGCATCCGCTTCTCGTTGTTGACGATGATCTCGGGGGCACCGAGGTCGATCAGTCGCTTGAGGCGGTTGTTGCGGTTGATGACACGGCGGTACAGATCGTTCAGGTCGGAGGTGGCGAAACGGCCACCGTCGAGCTGGACCATCGGCCGCAGTTCCGGCGGGATCACCGGAACGGCGTCGAGCACCATGCCCATCGGCGAGTTGCCGTTGGTCTGGAACGCCGCGACGACCTTGAGCCGCTTGAGTGCCCGCAGCTTCTTCTGGCCTTTACCGCTGCGGATGGTCTCCCGCAGGTTCTCGGCCTCGGCCGCGATATCGAAGTTCTCCATCAGCTTCTGGATGGATTCCGCACCCATCGCGCCGGTGAAGTACTCGCCGTAGCGGTCGGTGATCTCGCGGTAGAGGAGCTCGTCCACGATCAGCTGCTTGGGAGCGAGCTTGGTGAAGGTGGTCCAGATCTCGTCGAGCCGGTCCAGCTCACGCTGGGCCCGGTCGCGGAGCTGCTTCATCTCCCGCTCGCCGCCGTCCTTGACCTTGCGGCGGACGTCGGATTTGGCGCCTTCGGCCTCGAGCTCGGCCAGATCGGCCTCGAGCTTCTGCGCCCGGGCCTCCAGGTCGGCGTCACGCTGGTCGGCGACGGTCTTCTTCTCGACCTCCATCTCCGCCTCGAGCGTGGACAGCTCGTTGTGCCGCATCTCGTCGTCGACGGCGGTGATGACGTAGGCGGCGAAGTAGATGATCTTTTCCAGATCCTTCGGCGCCAGGTCGAGCAGGTAGCCCAAACGGCTCGGGACGCCCTTGAAGTACCAGATGTGGGTGACCGGGGCGGCCAGCTCGATATGGCCCATCCGCTCACGGCGCACCTTGGCGCGGGTCACCTCGACGCCACAGCGCTCACAGATGATGCCCTTGAAGCGGACACGCTTGTACTTACCGCAGTAGCACTCCCAGTCCCGGGTGGGACCGAAGATCTTCTCGCAGAACAGGCCGTCCTTCTCCGGCTTGAGCGTGCGGTAGTTGATGGTCTCCGGCTTCTTCACCTCGCCGAAGGACCAGTTACGGATGTCTTCGGCGGTGGCCAGGCCGATCCGGAGTTCATCGAAGAAGTTGACGTCTAGCACGTAACTTCCTTTCCCCTGTGCGGGTCGCTTACGAGCAAAAGTTCTCTAATGGTTCGAACGCGATACCCGGGTGCCGAGCCGAATCCGTACTCGGCACCCGGATAACGCCCTAGTTCGCCAGATCGTCGACGGTGGCCGCTTCGTTCCGGGACAGGTTGATGCCCAGATTGGCCGCCGCGCGCTCCAGATCCTCGTCGTCGCCGTCACGCATCTCGATGGCAGCGCCGTCGGAGGACAGCACCTCCACGTTGAGGCACAACGACTGGAGTTCCTTGAGCAGAACCTTGAACGATTCCGGGATGCCCGGTTCCG
>NZ_JBEZYU010000017.1:0-97632 GCF_040638875.1 Nocardia sp. NPDC024068
GCTGTCAGCCCTCGAAGCGCATGTGGCGAAGCCACGAGTCTCGAGGGCTGACAGCAGACGCCAAGAGGGCCGAACCCTCGAGCGGCGGAGCCGCTCCAAAATTAAAGAGGCGGAGCCTTCGGTGGATGAGGGACACCGAGGACTCCGCCTACACCGATCAGACTACCGTCGTTCGGGCCCGTCGCCCTGAATCCATAAGCAATTCTCAGCTTCAGAGCGGATATTCTCAGGTCACGGGCGGGCCAGGGGTATGGACCGCCGGCACCGGCCGACCCCCCTGGATCACCGGCGGAAGTACACATCTTGCCGAAATCGGTCACACTGGGGACCCTGGACCGAGTGAACCCCCCGCTCGATTCCGTGCCGCTGTATCCGCCCGAAGCCGTCCTACCGGAATCGGATTCGGAAATCCTCCGCCCTCGGGGCCTCGACGATCTACGCGGCCGGCACGCGGGGTCGCTGTACTATCCGGCAACCGCGGCGGTGATCTTCGCCGGAATACCCGGGGCCGGTAAGAGCACCGCGCTGCGCAGGCTTTTCGATGCCGGGCCGGAGGCCGAGCACGCCTCACCCGGGCCCGATGAGTCGCTGGTGTTCGATTCGATCCAGGCCCGCAATTCGTGGCGGCCCCGGCTGTCCTGGCTGCCTTACCCGCTGTGGCGTCCGGTGGTGCATATGGTGCATTTCCACCGGATCTGGATCGCTTTGCGCGATCATCGCGGCCCGGTGGTGATCCATGACTGCGGCACTGTCGATTTCACCCGCGGGATGCTGGCCCGCTGGGCGCTGCGGCAGGGTCGTGAACTGCATATGGTGCTGCTCGATGTGCCGGCGGAGTCCGCGCGGGCTGGTCAGTTCGCGCGTGGGCGGCGGGTGGGGCGGGCATCGTTCCATTGGCATGTGTGGCGGTGGAGACGCCTGGTGCGCCGGGTGGAGGACGGTACGGGTCTGCAACCGGCGCCGGCGTCGGTGGTGCTGCTCGACCGGCGCGCGGCCGACCGGCTGCGCGAGGTGCGTTTCGCCGCGTAAGCCGTGTTCAGGGAATCAGGACGGTCAGCGCCGCGGGTTCGACCCGCGCGGTCAGCGGTAGCCGGCCGGCCGGTTCGCCGTCGGCGGTGGCCGGGGCGCCGGGGGCGCGCAGGCTCAGTGAACGTGCCCGGTACTGGGATACCGCGGGGTGCTCGATGCGTTTGCCCGCCGAGAGGGCGGGCAGGATCCGCAGCATTTCCGCATGCGACACCTTGCCGACGACTGTCAGGTCGAGCAGGCCGTCGTCGCAGCGGGCGTCGGGGCAGATGAGCATGCCGCCGCCGTAGGTGGTGGTGTTGCCGACTGCCGCGAGCAGGGCTTCGGTTTCGATGACGGTGTCCGGGTGATCGCCGCCGTCGAGTTCGATCCGGTAGGGGACGGCGATTCCGTGCGCGATTTCCGCGACCGCGGCGAAGGTGTAGCGCAGCCGGCCCCGCGGGTAGCGCATCCGGTTGGCGCGCAAGGTGACCCGGGCGTCGAAACCGGTGCAGGTGACGGTGGCGAACCACATCGGTTCGTGGTCGGCGGGTTCCAGCCGGCCCAGGTCGATGGTGCGCACCCGCCCGTGCCGGATCAGGTCGGCGGCCGGGCGCGGATCGTCGCCGATACCGAGTTCGCGGGCCAGGTCGTTGCCGGTACCGGCCGGGACCAGTGCCAGCGGGATGCCGCTGTGCGCGAGGGGTTCGAGGATCGTGTTGACCAGGCCGTCGCCGCCCGCGCACACCACCACATCCGGGGCGTCGCCGGCGAGTACTTCGCCCACCCGGCGGCGGGTGCCCGCGGCGGAGGGCTCGTGGATTTCGAGGACGTCGATATCCGCCGCGGCGAGCAGCTGGACCACGGTGGCGGCGGCCTCCCGTGCCTTGCCCTGGCCCGACGAGGGATTGGTCACCACGGCGACCGAGCGCACCGTACGGATATCGGCCCCGGGGCGATCGGCGTCGCTCATGGCAGCAGTGTGCCAGGGTTGAGAATGCCGGCCGGGTCGATTTCGCGTTTCACCGCGCGCAGGATCCGGATGCCCACTTCGCCGATCTCGCCGGGCAGCCAGGCCCGGTGGTCGGCGCCGACCGCGTGGTGGTGGGTGATGGTCGCACCGACGGTGGCGATGGCGTCGCCGGCCGCCTGCTTCGCGGCGCGCCATTGGGCGATCGGTTCGTCGAGCAGTTTCGCGACCACCGTGAAATACAGCGACGCGCCGGTGGGATAGGTATGCGATATATGGCACATGACCAGCGCGGGAGTCCCCTGCGCGGTGAGCGTTTCGGTGAGCGCCGCGGTGACCTTCGTCTTCAGTTCGCTCAACCGGCTCCAGGTGGTCGCGGTTTCCAGGGTTTCGCACAGCACCCCGGCGTCGAGCAGCGCGTCACGCAGATAGGGCGCGGCGAAGCGGCCGTGCTCCCAGTCCCGCGCGGGTCCGGGACCCAATTCCGTTCCGCCCGCGGCACGTAGCAGTTCCGCCGCTTCCGCGCTGCGCGCGGCGACGTGCGCGGCGGTGCCCTCGAAGGTGGTCACGGCGAGACATCCCGCGACCGGGGCACCGCCGATATCACCGGCCCGGGCCAGGTTCAGCCCGGTTTCGGCCTCGTCGGACAGCCGCAGCACGGTGGGGGCCGCGCCGGTCTGCACCACGCTGCGCAGCGCGGCGGCGCCGGTCGCGAAATCGGGGAAGGACCAGGCCGTATGCGCGGTGGTTTCGGGGACCGGATGAACCCGGACGGTGACTTCGGTGAGCACCCCCAGGGCGCCCTCGGAGCCCACGAACAGTTCCCGCAGATCCGGGCCGGCGGCCGAAGCCGGCGCACGCCCCAGGTCCACGGTTCCGGTGGGGGTGGCGACCCGGATGCGCTGGACCATATCGTCGAAGCGGCCGTATCCGGCCGACGCCTGTCCCGAGGACCGGGTCGCGGCGAATCCGCCGATACTGGCGAACTCGAAACTTTGCGGGAAATGCCCCAGTGCGAATCCGTGCGCGGCGAGCAGTTCTTCGGCGCGCGGGCCGGTGACACCCGCACCGAAGGTGGCCGTCGCGGAAACCGGATCGCAATCCAGGAGGGCGTCGAGCCGACGCAGGTCCAGGGCGATCACGGTGTCGAATCGTCCGCGGACCGGATCCACTCCGCCCACCACGCTGGTGCCGCCACCGAACGGGACCACGGCGATACCGTGCGCGGAGCAGTAGGCGAGAACCGCTGCCACCTGCTCGTGGTCGGCCGGGTACACCACGGCATCCGGCGCGTCCTGCGGAGATCGGTCGCGGCGTCGCAGCAGGTCGAGGGTGCTCTTGCCACCCGCATGCCGGAGCCGTTCGCCCGCCGCGGTGGTGAGGTGCCCGGCTCCGACGATATCGGTCAGACCGGCCCGCCGGTCCTCGGGGAGGACCAGCGGGCGCAGCGCCACGTCGCCCTCATCGCGACGCGCCGCGAGCTCCCCCGAGACCCCGAACACCTGCGTAAGCAGACCGCGGATCGGCTCGGGCAGCGTGGTACGGCCCTCGGGGACGCCCCAGGCATCCCACACCATATCGGGCCGTTCGGTGCCGTGGGCCGGGTCGGCGTCACTGGGGTGGTGCTCGGTCTGGCCGCGCCGTGTGGTCATGCGTTACAGTTTGACATGTTCTGTCAAGCAGTAACTGCCCGGTCCCGAAAGTGAGGGCGGAATCCGTGTCCACCGGCACCGGTCTCCCGGACCCCGGCCCCGCGCCGGTCGATCAGACGATCCTGGACGCGGCGCGGGAATGCGTGGCGGAGTTCGGGGTCCGGCGCACAACACTCACCGAGGTGGCCCGGCGGGCCGGGGTGAGCCGGCCCACCGTCTATCGGCGCTGGCCCGACAGCCGCGCGCTCATCGGCGAACTCCTGGTCCGGGAACTGCGCGCCATCGTCGCCACCGCCATGCCCGGCACCGGGCCCGCGCGCACACGGCTGATCACCGGCGTGGTGACCGGGGCGGCCGCGGTCAGATCGAATCCGCTGTTCGGCAAGATCTTCCGGACCGATACCGATCTGATGCTGACCTATGTGTTCGGCCGCCTGGGCCGTAATCAGCGCCAGCTGCTCGACCTGTTCACCGCGGCCATCGGCGAGGGCCAGGCCGATGGGTCGATCCGCGGCGAGGATCCCGGCCGGCTCGCGGCCATGGTGCTGCTCATCGCGCAATCGGCGGTGCAGTCGGCGACCACCGTGGCCGATCTGCTCGACGACGACGCGATGGATACCGAACTGCGCCACGCCCTGGATGCCTACCTCGCCCCCGGGATTCCCTCATCGCCAACCCCCGCGGCTCCCTCGTCACAGCCCCCCGCGGCTCCCTCGTCGCAGCCCCCCGCGGCTCCCCCCTCGTCACAGCCCCCCGGGGTTCCCCCGTCACGGAAGGAGTAGCGCACGGCGTCCGGCGACGCACCCGTGCCGCGAACAGATGTCCGACACCACACCCCCACACCCCGGTCCCGCACTCGACGCCGGGCGCCGCCGCCGCGAACTCGCCGCGCTCGGTGACGCCCCCGATATCGACCTGCTGGTCATCGGTGGCGGCGTCACCGGCGCCGGAGTCGCCCTGGACGCGGCCGCGCGCGGCCTGCGCACCGTCCTGGTGGAGAAATCCGATCTGGCCAACGGCACCAGCCGGTGGAGTTCGAAACTCGTCCACGGCGGGTTGCGCTACCTGGCGAGCGGCAAGATCGGCATCGCGCACGAGAGCGCGGTGGAACGCGGCATCCTGCTGGCCCGCAACGCCCCGCATCTCGTGCGGCCGCTACCGCAACTGGTTCCGCTCCTGCCCGGGATCGGATTCCCGGCCCGGACCCTCATCCGCACCGGCTTCCTCGCCGGAGACGCCCTGCGGGTGGCCGCGGGTACACCGGCCGCGATGCTGCCACGCTCGCGCCGGGTCACCCGGGCCGAAGCGCTGCGGCTGGCGCCCACGGTGCGGCGGGACGGTTTGCGCGGCGGGTTGCAGGCCTGGGACGGACAGCTCGTCGACGATGCGCGGCTGGTGGTCGCGCTGGCGCGGACGGCGGCGGCGCACGGCGCCACCGTACTGACCCGGGTCGCGGCCGAATCGGTGCACGGCGACCGGGCCACGTTGCGCGATACCCGCACCGGCGAGACGCTGGCCGTACGTGCCCGGGCGGTGATCAACGCGACCGGGGTCTGGGCGGATCTGGTGGACCCCAGCATCCGCCTGCGGCCCAGTCGCGGTACCCATCTCGTCTTCGACGCCGCCGCGTTCGGCGGGCTCACCGCCGCGCTCACGGTTCCGGTGCCGGGGACGGTAGGCCGGTTCATCTTCGCGCTACCCGCCCCGCACGGCCGGGTATATCTGGGACTGACCGACGAGGACGCGCCCGGACCGGTGTCCGACGAACCCCGCCCGTCCGAATCCGAGATCGGCTTCCTGCTGGACACGGTGAACACGGTGCTGCGTATCCCGTTGACCCACAGCGATATCCGCGGCTCCTACGCCGGCCTGCGGCCACTGCTGCGGACCGAGGGCGACAGTACCGCCGATATCTCCCGCGAGCATGCGGTCCTCACCTCCCCGGACGGCGTGATCACCGTGGTCGGCGGCAAATTGACGACGTACCGGAAAATGGCCGAGGACGCGGTCGACACGGCGGTCGCCGGGGGCGGGCTTGTCGCCGGACCGTGCCGCACCACCGATCTACCGCTGGTGGGCGCTGTCACCGGGGCGGCCCGGGACGGGCTCGCGGCGCCGCAACTGCTGATCGACCGTTACGGCGCCGAAGCCCCCGCGGTGGCCGCGCTGGCCGCGGCGAATCCGGACCTGGCCGGACCGGTGGCCCCCGGACTGGACGTGATCGGTGCCGAGTTCGCCTGGTCGCTCACGCAGGAGGGCGCCCTGGACGCCGGCGACCTGCTGGACCGCCGCACCCGGATCGGCCTGGTCCCGGGCGACCGCGCGGCGGCCGAGCCGGCCGCGGCGGCCGCCGTGGCCGGCTGGAGCCGATGATCAGGCGTAGCGCCAGGTCGCGATCTCGGCCCGCATACAGGCCCGCGGCCACATATCCAGGCCGTGCGCGGCTTCGGCGGCGCGCAGGGCGCGCAGTTGCGGTGTCTCCTCGGACCGGTCGAGGTACCGGAATCCCAGTCGTCGGTAGTAGGGACCGTTCCACGGCACCTCGGTGAACGTGGTGAGGGTTATCGCCGGTAGTCCCCCGTCGGCGGCCCAGCGCACCGCCCGGTCGATGAGACGGCGTCCGATCCGGGCCCCGCGGAGTCCGGGCAGCACCGACACCTGGTCGATATGGGCCATCCCGTCGACAACGCTCGCGATCAGATAGCCCACCGGCACTCCGTCGCCGGGGTCCCACACCCAGGCCCGGCCGTCGAGGACGAATTCGCCCAGCGTCTCCGCCGGCAGGGGTTCGTCGCCCGCCACGGCCGTCATCCCCACGTCGGCGAAGGGTTGCCCGGCGCGCACCTCGATATCTTGCAGCACCGGGATATCGGTGACGGTCGCCTCCCGGATCACGACCGGGACCCCTCTCGGAGCCACGGTGCGCGGGCCCGGGACACGAACGGGACGATTCGGATATCCGGGCCGGGGAGTGCGCGGTATCCGGCGACCACTGTCGGGTTCGCGGTGACTTTCGCGCTGATGAACGTCATAGGTTCCTTTCCGGAGCCGACCGGCGGTGTGACCCGTCCCGGTACGGGCCCTCTTGTCGTCCCCATCTCACACGCCGGGTAACGGATCCGCATCTATGCTGGATCCGGTGCTGCGCCAGGAAGGAGCCGTGAGTGCGCGTCGATACGTCCACCATCGGTATCGCGCCGGGTGAAGGCCTGGTCGCGCGCTTCGGTGAGGTGGTGATCTACCTGGTGGGCGCCAACGCGTCCACCGAGCGGATACTCGGCGCCGTCGAGGCCGTGGCGAATGCCGAACATCCGGGTGCGGCCATCGCGCAGCGGCTCGCGGCCGTCGTCTTCGGAACCGGATCCGAACCACCCCCGTTCGGGCTGGTGGCACCGGCCGCCGACGGCACGCTGGTCCTGCTGCGGGGTCCGGTGTCGGCGTCCATCTCCGGCGCCGAGGGCACCCGGACCCTGGTCGGGGCGCGCGCCTTCACCTGGGTCGACGAGATCCTCCGTGATCCGGTGCGCACCCTCGCGGTGGGCCCCGGCTCGGACGCACGGGTCACCCCGTATCCGCGCACCGACCTCCGCGCCGGTGTGGTTCCCGGCGGCGGTTTCGTGATCCACGCCGCGGTGCGCCGCACCAAACGCGCGAAGAATCCCGCCGCCGTGGTGGCCGCCGGCACCCCGAACGAGCCCGCGGCCACCGCCCCGGCCGGACTGGCCGCCGCCGAACCGGAACCCGAATCCGATTCCGGCCCGCCCACCGGGTTCGCGGGATCGCCCGCCGCGGATCCACTGCCCGGTACCCGGGCCTGGTCCGCCGCACCGGGGCCCCGGGTCAAGGCGGAACCGGTCCGAATCCGTCCCGAGGCGGAGCGATCCCGCGCCGGTACCGCGGCGAAGGCGATCGGTTCGGGCGGCCCTCAGGCGAAACCGGCTCGGGTGGACCCGCAGACGAAAGCGGCTCGGGTGGAGCCGCAGACGAAGGGGGCTCGCGCGGAGCCCGAGGCGAAGCCGGGACGAGCCGGAGCCGAGCAGAAACCGGTCCGCCTCGGTAAGGAGCCGGGACACCCGTACGCGTCCCGCGGACACGACGAGGGCCGGCACCCCGCCGCCCCGGTCCTGGTGGCCGAGGACGGGACCGCCTACCCGCTGGACCGCGCGTACGTCATCGGCCGGGGCCCGTCGGTCGACGAATCGGTGCGCCGCAACACCGCCGCACCACTGGTGCTCCAGCGGGACAGGCATATCTCCCGGGTGCACGCCTACCTCGCGGTCGACGGCGGCAAGGTTTTCCTGCGCGATGCCGGGACCGCGGCGGGCACCTTCGTCTCCACCCCCGGCGAACCCCGGTGGACCAGGATCAGCCAGTCGCCCACCGAACTGCCGCCCGGCGGCCGTATCAGGATCAGTGAACAGGTCCTGACCTACCAGGATTCGGGGAACGGCTCGTCCTGAGCCGGTGCCCCCACCGCGCCGCCGGCCGGCCCGGCGCACAATGGCGGTATGCACCGCAACAGCCCGGCCGACGATATCGACGAGGCGGAACTCACCGTCACACCGCCGAAAACCCAGGCGGCGGGCCTGCGGGCGGTCGGGGTCGCCCTGCAGCGGGCCGTCTCCGATATGGGTGTGGTTCGCACCGCGCGCTCGCTGGCCCGGGTGAACCAGGTGCACGGGTTCGACTGTCCGGGCTGCGCCTGGCCGGAGCCGACGGGTCATCGCCGCCCCGCGGAGTTCTGTGAGAACGGCGCGAAGGCGGTCGGCGAGGAGGCGACCCTCGACACCGTGGGCCCGGAGTTCTTCGCCGAACACTCCCTCGCCGATCTCGCCGGGAAGAGCGGTTACTGGCTGGGCCGTCAGGGCCGGCTCACCCACCCGATGGTGCTGCGTCCCGGCGATACCCACTACTCCCCCATCTCCTGGGACGACGCCTACCGCCTGATCGCCGGGCAACTCCGGAACCTGGAATCTCCGGACGAGGCGGTGTTCTACACCTCCGGCCGCACCGCGAACGAGACGGCGTTCCTGTATCAGCTGCTGGTCCGCAGTTATGGCACCAACAACCTGCCCGATTGCAGCAATATGTGTCACGAGTCCTCGGGGACCGCGCTCACCGCCTCGATCGGGATCGGCAAGGGTTCGGTCACCATCGACGATTTCGCCGCCGCCGATCTGATCCTGGTGGCCGGGCAGAACCCGGGCACCAACCATCCCCGGATGCTCAGCGCACTCGCCGACGCCAAGAAGTCCGGCGCCCGGATCATCGCGATCAACCCGCTGCCGGAGACCGGGCTGATCGGCTTCCGGGATCCGCAAACCGTGCGCGGGCTCACCACCGGTGTGGATATCGCCGACGATTTCCTGCAGATCCGGCTCGGCGGCGATATGGCCCTGTTCCAGGGCCTGGCGAAACTCCTCTTCGACGCCGAGGACCGCGCGCCGGGCACGGTCCTGGACCGCGCCTTCCTCGAGTCGCATACCGCCGGGTTCGACGAGTACGAACGACATATCCGCGCCGTCGATCTCGATACCGTGGTCGAGGCGACCGGGCTCACCCGCGCCGACCTCGACCGCACCGCCGCGCTGCTGGCCGGGTCCGAGAAGACCATCCTGTGCTGGGCGATGGGTCTCACCCAGCACACGCATGCGGTCGCCACCATCGAGGAGGCCACCAACCTGCTGCTGGCCCGCGGCATGATCGGCAAACCGGGCGCCGGGGTGTGCCCGGTACGCGGGCATTCCAATGTGCAGGGCGACCGCACCATGGGCATCTGGGAGAAGGTCCCCGATTCGTTCCTCGAAGCCCTCGACCGCGAGTTCGATATCACCAGCCCCCGCGCGCACGGGTACGACACCGTGGCCGCCATCCGCGCCCTGCGCGACGGCCGGGCCAGGGTGTTCTTCGGTATGGGCGGCAATTTCGTCGCCGCCACCCCGGACACCGCCGTCACGGAGGCGGCATTACGGGGCTGCGCGCTCACGGTCCAGGTATCCACCAAACTCAACCGCAGCCATATCGTCCACGGCGCCACCGCGCTGATCCTGCCGACCCTGGGCCGGACCGATCTGGACCTCCGGAACGGTGTACGCCAGCAGGTCTCGGTCGAGGATTCGATGTCGATGGTGCATCTGTCCACCGGCCGTCTCACCCCGGTCTCACCGGAACTGCGTAGTGAGGTCGCCATCGTCTGCGAACTCGCCCGCGAACTGCTGGGCCCGGATCATCCGGTGCCCTGGGCGGAATTCCGCGACGACTACGACCGCATCCGGGATGCCATCGCCCGGGTCGTACCCGGCTGCGAGGACTACAACACGCGGGTCCGGCAGCGCAACGGTTTCGTGCTCCCGCATCCGCCGCGCGATGCCCGCGAGTTCCGCACCGCCACCGGCAAAGCGAATTTCGCGGTCAACGATCTGCACTGGGTCCCGGTTCCACCGGGCCGGCTGGTGCTACAGACCCTGCGCAGCCACGACCAGTACAACACCACGATCTACGGACTCGACGACCGCTACCGGGGCGTACATCACGGCCGGCGGGTGGTGCTGGTACATGCCGGGGATATTGCCGAACTCGGTTTCCGCGACGGCGATCTCGTCGATCTGGTGTCGGAATGGACCGACGGCGTCGAACGCCGGGTCGAGGGCTTCCGGGTGGTTCCCTACCCCACACCGCGCGGCAACGCGGCCGCCTACTATCCCGAGACAAATCCGCTGGTACCGCTGGACCACGTAGCGGCACGATCGAATACGCCGGTATCGAAGGCCGTCACCGTCCGGCTCGAAGCCCATATCCACCGGCCCGGGCCGCGATGAGCCGAGTCACCGCACGACGCCGGATGCGGCGTCTCACGCCGTCCGGCGAGATCATCCGCCCCGACACCCTGGCCGTCGAAGAACCCCTGGAAATCCGGGTGCGCGGGGAATCTCTCACCGTCACCATGCGCACCCCGGGCAACGATATCGACCTGGTGCACGGATTCCTGTTCGGCGAGAACCTGATCGCCGACGCGTCCGATATCCATACCGCCCGCTACTGCGCCGGTACCGACGACGAGGGCCGCAACACCTACAACGTGCTCGACGTGGATCTCCGTGCCCCGGTCGCGCTTCCGGCCCGGCCCTTCCTGACCACCGGCGCATGCGGGCTGTGCGGGCGAACCGCGCTCGAGGAGATCCGGTTGCGCAGCCGCCACCCCATCCCGGCGCCGGAACCACTGCTCGACGCGACCGTCGCGGCCGGGCTTCCGGAGGTCCTGCGCGGCCGGCAGACGGTATTCGACGCCACCGGCGGTCTGCACGCCGCCGGCCTGTTCACACCGGACGGCGCGCTGCTCGCTGTGCGCGAGGACATCGGCCGCCACAACGCCGTGGACAAGGTGATCGGCTGGGCGCTACGGGAGAACCGGATCCCGGCCTCCGACCTGATCCTGGTGGTCAGCGGGCGGGCGTCGTTCGAGCTGGCGCAGAAAGCGGTCCTTGCCGGTATCCCCGTGCTGGCCGCCGTTTCGGCGCCCAGTTCGCTGGCCGTCGACCTGGCCGAGGATTCCGGGCTCACCCTCGCGGGTTTCGTCCGTGGCGCAACGATGAACATCTACAGCCACCCGGAGCGGATCCGCGGATCCGCTCTCGCCGGGTGACGTCGGCCGGCAGCCGGCTCGGCAGGCATCGGAGGGGGGCCAGGCCCGCTATCGCGCCACCGCGCCGGCATAGTCGGTCAGCTCGATATCGTCTTTGGCGCCGGCGGCGAACCTGTCCATCAGGCCGAACCAGCGCGACCCCAGGAACCAATTGCGGAGTCGCAGGCCCCAGGCGGTTTTCGGCGCGAGGAACGGACCCGGGCTGCTGCTGCCGCCGAGCTTCGCGTACCGGCGCATGATCCGCTCGTAGCGGGCGAAGGCCGCGGTGTGATCGCCCGCGGCGGCGGCGAGTTCACCGGCCAGTACATAGGCCCCCACGAGCGCCAGACCGGTCCCGAAGCCGGCCAATGCATTCCCGTAGGCGCTGTCACCGACCAGGGCGACGCGCCCCGATGTGTAGGCGGGCAGGCGCACCCGGGCCAGCGCGTCCAGGTAGAACTCCTCGCAATCCGGGAGTTCGGCGAGCATCTCGGGTACGGCCCCCGCCATGCCGGCGAAACGGTCGGCCAGGACGCGGCGCTTCTCGGCGTCGTCGGCGAATCGCAGTGCGGGCGCGGCGAACATGTACAAACTCTGCGCCTTCGGGCCACCCCGGACCGCGAGCCGTCCCGGCGCGCTGTAGGCCGGTGCCACGCGCCGGCGCGGACCGTCGGCGAGTTCGCCGGCCGGCGGCTTCCCCGCTATGGCGTAGTAGTAGCCGCGGTGCTGCACGAATTGCTCTTCCGGCCCGAATACCAGGCCGCGCACCCGCGAATGGATACCGTCCGCACCGATCACCAGGTCGAACCGCCGCGCCGGGCCGCGCTCGAATTCGACCTCGACACCGTCGGTGGTCTCCCGCAGCGCGCTGACCGAATCGCCGAACAGGTAGGCGCAGCGTTGTGCCGTGAGCCCGTAGAGAATTTCGGCGAGATCACCCCGCAGGATCTCGATATCGCCGCCGGTGAAATCTCCGGAGATCCGCGCCCGCTCTCGCCCGCCCGCGTCCACGAAGACCATATCGGTGGCGCCGGTACGGCGCCGCCGGATCTCGTCGTAGACGCCCATCCGTTCGAGCACTGTGCGCTGCACCGACCCTTTGAAGTCGACCGCCTGACCGCCCGGGCGCAGGGCCGGGGCGCGCTCGACCACGGTGACGTCGAATCCGTAGCGGTCGAGCCAGTAGGCGATAGCGGGGCCGGCGATGCTCGCGCCGGAAACGAGAACCGTGCGGTTCTGCATGACGAACTCCCTCTTATCGGCGTCCACCGGAAACTGTTTATGATGGACGCTGATTAGCGTATGGTAGACACGGTGGCACGTCAACGACTTTTCGAAAGGCCCCCGATGGCGACCCCGACCGTGCTCGAACTGCTCTGGGGCACCGACCGGCGGCCGACCCGGGGCCCGAAACCCACGCTGACACGTGCCGCGATCGTCACCGAAGCGGTCGGGCTGGCCGATACCGAAGGTCTGGCCGGACTCTCCATGCAGCGCCTGGCCGACCGGCTGGGCTACACCAAGATGTCCCTGTACCGCCATCTCCCGGGCAAATCGGAACTGACCGCGCTGATGCTGGAGGCAGCGCTCGGGCCACCACCGGAATTCGATACCGCCGCGGCACCGCAGTGGCGGCCAGGACTCCGGTCCTGGGCCCTGCTGACCTTCGAACGCTACCGGCGCCACCCCTGGGTCATGGAATTACTGACCGGCGCGCGACCGATCGGCCCCCACGAACTCGGCTGGATGGATACCGCCCTGCGAGCCCTCGACGGAACCGCCCTCAGCGGACCGGAACGCCTGGACACCCTGGTCGTCCTCAACGGCCACGTGCGCAGCCTGGCACAGCAGCTGATGAGCCCCGGCGGTAACGAGGCGGCGTTCTCCCGGGGTATCGCCGCATCACTGGAAATGGCCGGCGATCGCTTCCCCGCCGTCCTCGCCGCACTATCGGAGCCGTCGGGCGCGGGCGCGCCGGGCCGGGACGCCGCCCTCGAATTCGGGATCGAACGGATTCTGGACGGTATCGCCGCCCTGCTCGCGGAACGCGACGGGCGCGGGGCGTGAACGCCGGCGGCCCGGGCATCGGTCACATTCCCGGCAACCGGACGCCCTTCTCCGCGGCCAGCCGGGACAGCTGCTCCGCGGCGTCGATATCGATCGCGACATAGGCGCGCCAACCTTCGTCATCGCGACGCAGCACATATTCGTAATCGCTATCGGCCATGAGTGCGTCGTCGCTGTCGAAGAAGTGCCAGCGCACCCGGATCCGGACCAGCGCGGCGGTCAACTCGGCGAGTTCGATGATCGTATGATCGACGCGGGACAATCCCAGCGCCTGATAGATCGGATGCGCCTGGGCCAACCCCTGGGCCATATCCTCGCGCGAATGCAGGGCGCCGACGAACTCGTCACCGACGATGGTGCCCGGCGTCCCCCACAACGACGCGGTGCGTTCCGCGTCATAGCTGCTCAACGTGGACTGGTACTCGTCCAGGAACGATTCGATTTCGTCGCGAACGGCCATACCGCCACAGTAACCACCCCCACCGCGTCCCGCCCGGGCCATGCCGGTCGTGTCGCGCTACGACCGGCCCGGCCCGCGGCCGGAGTTCGGAGCGTTCACGACGGAACGCTCCCCCTCCTCAGTTGGCCAGCGCCTCGAGCAGCGCGGCGCGCTGCCGGGCTCCCAGGCCGCCGATACGGCGGTCCTCCGGGATATCCGCCTGATCCATCAGCTTGGCGGCCTTCACCGGACCGACGCCGGGCAGCGCCTTGATCACGGCGACCACCTTCGTCTTCTTGACCAGCTCGTCGCTGTCGGCCTTGCGCAGCAGGTCGGCTACAGAAACCTTGCCGTCCTTCACCTGACCGATCAGTTCGGAGCGCGCCTTGCGCACCGCCGCCGCTTTGGCCAGAGCCTCCGTGCGTTGTTCCGCGGTCATCGTTGGCAGTGCCATATTTCCTCCGCTTCCACTTGTCGCTCGAACATCTGGTTGATCGGGTCGATTCAACATCACAATACCGACACCTAACCGCAGACACACCGGTCGGACCTGCAGTCATAGCAATGATTTCTCACTGGCGACCGGATCGTGGCTCGCGGAACGGCTGCACACGTGACCGGGAATTCTGCGCGATCGGACACTGGAACACGTAACACTCGGAGTCGGCAGACCGACATTCCTGGCAGACGCATAATCTGCACGGCGGCGATTCAACGGCGAACCGAGGGAGTCAGCGGCGATACCCGCCCGCCAGCAGCGGCAACCGCGTCCACCAGCAGTTTTTCTTCGACAACGAGGCGGAGGCCGCTACCCGGTATTCGGTCGCGCCGCACCAATCCGCTGACGTAAACCCACACGACTGCTACGCTGCCGAACCTAGAACACGTTTCAATTCGGTAGGAGTGATGATGGCACGCGAGATCCGCGATGTGGTCGAGCAGTATGTGAAACTCGTCGGCTCGGGCCCGACCGAGGATATCGTCGCTCTCTACGCTCCGGACGCCATCATCGAGGACCCCATCGGCACCGAGCCGAAACAGGGCCACGACGCCATCCGCGAGTTCTACAACGTGATCGCGAGCCTGGATCGAGAGACCGGCCTTGCCCCGGAAACCGTCCGCATCGCCGGACGCCATGCCGCCTTCGTCTTCACCCTGGTCACCAAGGCGGGCGGGCAGCGGATGACGCTGAGCCCGATCGACACCATGGAATTCGACGACGAAGGCCGGATCACCCGGATGCGCGCCTACTGGGGTGCCGACGATATGTCCGTCGAACCCGAATGAGCCGCGATGCGGCGACTCGACTGCGCTGAGCCGCCCGCATCGCTTGCCCGGGTCGCCCACGACCGGCCCTGCCCCCATCACGCAGCCGGCACCTGCCCACAAGTTCCGGCTGCGCCGGGCCGAGATCGTGGGCGCCCCGGGCGCCATATTCTCGTCCGCGTCACGCGGAGCGCCCCTGTCTCGTCCTGCTTGTAGACCGATAACCACCGGCACGAGGAGCATCGATGAGCACAACCCGCATCCCCGCAGTCGCACCGCAGGACGCCGGACCTCTGACCCGGGTGATGTACTGGTTCGCCCGCCGGCGAATGGGCGAGGTCCCGGAACCATTCGCGGTCTCGGCCCATCACCCCGGAATCCTGATCGCGAGCGGCATCCACGAACTCGCCGTCGAGCGGGCATCGAAGAAATTGCCCGCCAATATCCGCGAGATCGCGGTGTACCGCACGGCGTGGACCGTCGGCTGCTCGTGGTGCGTCGACTTCGGCACCATGCTGCAGCGCTTGGACGGCCTCGATATCGACCGTCTCCAGCACATCGCCGACTACGAGACCTCGCCGCATTACACCGACGACGAACGCGCCGCCATCGCCTACGCCGACGCCATGACCGCCACCCCGATGACCGTCACCGACGACCAGGTCGCCGACCTCGAACGGCGCTTCGGCCGCCCGGGGGTGATCGAACTGACCTATCAGATCGCGCTGGAGAACTCGCGGGCCCGGGGCAATCACGCTCTCGGTATCACCGCCCAGGGATTCAGCACCGATTCCTGCCGGGTGCCCTGGGCCTGATGCTCAGATAACCCAGCAGGCGTAGCCGATATGCTCGCCGCGCCCGACGAAGACCCGCACAGTGGGCGCCTGACCGTCCCCGCCGGCCTGCAGCGCGGACAGAGTGTGATCACCCTCGTACCCGGGCACCCAGTGCGCCAGCGCCAGCCCACCGCCGAGGGGCGGGACGGTGCGGAACGGGACCCCGTTGTCGAAGAACGTCACCGGTGACACCGCCTCGCTCAACCAGGCTCGCACGGTGTACGTGCAGCCGGTGCCGTAGTTGGTACGGATGCCGGCATTCATATCGGGCGCCACGCTCACCTGACGCACGGTCGCGGCGGCCGGGGGCGCGGCGAGCAGCACGACCGCCACCGCCGCACCGAGCACAGATACGAAAGCACCCACACGGTTCATCCGTGTGGGTGCACATCGTCGCGGTATCGCCATGACCTGCTCCTACATCGCACGAATGCCGGGTGGTCACCGAGGGTACTGCGAGCCGGATCAGGATAGGCCCCGATCCGGCATCGGAACGATTGCGACTGCCGTCAGGCGGACTTTTCCCGGCGCTCCGGGCGCTCCCGCTTACGCGGCACGATGGTCGGCAGCACATTGTCGTTGACGGTATCCGCGTCGACCACGACCTTGGCCACATCGTCGCGGCTCGGGATATCGAACATCACCTGCTGGAGCACCTCTTCCATGATGGCGCGCAGCCCACGTGCCCCGGTGCCCCGCAGAATCGCCTGATCCGCCACGGCCTCGAGCGCGTCCCGGGTGAACTCCAGATCCACACCGTCCATCTCGAACAGCCGGATATACTGCTTGACCAGCGCGTTCTTCGGCTCGGACAGGATCTTGACCAGCGAATCCTTGTCGAGGTTGGTCACCGAGGCCACGACCGGCAGGCGGCCGATGAACTCGGGAATCAGACCGAACTTGATCAGATCCTCCGGCATCACCTCGGAGAAATGATCCGTGGTGTCGATCTCGGCCTTGGACCGGACCTCGGCACCGAAACCGATCCCGCGGTGCCCGATGCGATCGGAGATGATCTTCTCCAGGCCCGCGAACGCGCCCGCCACGATGAACAGCACGTTCGTCGTATCGATCTGGATGAATTCCTGATGCGGATGCTTGCGCCCGCCCTGCGGCGGCACGCTGGCCTGGGTACCCTCCAGGATCTTCAGCAATGCCTGCTGCACACCCTCGCCGGAGACATCGCGGGTGATCGACGGGTTCTCGCTCTTACGGGCGATCTTGTCGACCTCGTCGATATAGATGATCCCGGTCTCCGCGCGCTTCACATCGTAATCGGCGGCCTGGATGAGTTTGAGAAGAATATTCTCGACGTCCTCACCCACATAACCCGCCTCGGTGAGCGCGGTGGCATCGGCGATCGCGAACGGAACGTTCAGCATTTTCGCCAGCGTCTGCGCGAGATAGGTCTTACCGCAACCGGTGGGACCGAGCATCAGGATATTGGACTTCGCCAACTCGACGCTCTCCCCGCGCGCATCCCGGCCCTTGTCCCCGGCCTGAATACGCTTGTAATGGTTGTACACGGCGACCGCGAGGGTGCGCTTGGCGGTGTCCTGCCCGATCACGTAATTCTCCAGGAAATCCCGGATCTCCGCGGGTTTGGGCAACTCGTCGAGTTTGACCTCACTCGACTCCGCCAGTTCTTCCTCGATGATCTCGTTGCACAGATCGATGCACTCGTCGCAGATGTACACCCCTGGTCCCGCAATGAGCTTCTTGACCTGCTTCTGGCTCTTTCCGCAGAACGAGCATTTGAGCAGATCGCCGCCGTCGCCGATGCGCGCCATCTCGTGGGTCCCTACTTCCTTGTTCGCGTGCAACCATCCGTCCAGCTGTCAGCCGGCCGCCGCCTGAGGTGGAGCGAATCCGGCGGTATCACCCGGATCTGTGGGCGGTGCTGTCAACCGGGAACAAAGGTCCCTGTGTTTGACCGTACCCGGTGTGCGCGATGGAGGTCGACAACTCGGGCAGGTTTCTCGTCGCGGTTGTGCGGGGTTTCACGCGGATACCTCGTCGCGGTGCCTTTTTCGCGCGCCGCGCCGAACGGGGCGTGTCGGGCGACGCGCCCGCGATATCCGCATGGGCCACAGGCCCACCCCCGCCCGGTCCGGCGTACCGCGCTCGCACGGCCCGCCGGATCCGGGCACGCCCTACTTCTGGGCGCTGAGCTTGCGGTAGTCGAACACCGTATCGATGATCCCGTACTCCTTGGCCTCCTCGGCCGTCAGGATCTTGTCGCGATCGGTGTCCTTGCGGATGGTGTCCGCGTCCTTACCCGTGTGCCGGGCCAGGGTGGTCTCCATCAGGCGGCGCATCCGCTCGATCTCGGCGGCCTGGATCTCCAGATCCGACACCTGCCCCTGGATGCCGCCCTCGACCGAAGGCTGGTGGATCAGCACCCGCGCGTTCGGCAGGCACGCCCGCTTACCCGGCGTACCGGCGGCCAGCAGTACCGCCGCCGCCGACGCGGCCTGCCCGAGGCAGACGGTCGCGACATCGGCACGCACGTACTGCATGGTGTCGTAGATGGCCATCAGCGAGGTGAACGAACCACCGGGCGAATTGATGTACATCGTGATATCGCGGTCCGGATCCAGCGATTCGAGCACCAGCAGCTGCGCCATGATGTCGTTCGCCGACGCGTCGTCGACCTGCACGCCGAGGAAGATGATGCGTTCCTCGAACAGTTTGTTGTACGGGTTGGACTCCTTGACGCCGAAACTCGAATGCTCGATGAACGACGGCAGGATGTAGCGCGACTGCGGCCCCGCCGGGGCGATACCACCCAGGCCGCGAGGATCGTTCGGATTGGCCATATTCGTCTCCAAGTCTGTGAGTGAGCTTTCCGCCGGACGGATTCGCGAAAACGAACCGCGCACCGGTCCGGATCCGCGGCGACGCCCTAGTTGCCCGTGCCGCCCGCCTGGCGAGCATTGCTGATCACGCGGTCGATGAAGCCGTACTCCAGCGCCTGATCGGGCGTGAACCAGCGATCGCGGTCGGCGTCGGCATTGATCTGCTCCACCGGCTTACCGGTGTGCTGCGCCTGCAACTCGTTCAGCTCACGCTTGGTGTAGGCGAACTGCTCGGCCATGATCGCGATATCCGCGGCCGAACCGCCGATACCGGCCGAGGGCTGATGCATCATGATCCGGGTGTGCGGCAGCGCGAAACGCTTCCCCGGCGCACCCGCGGTCAGCAGGAACTGCCCCATGGACGCCGCCAGACCCATCGCGGTGGTGGCGATATCGCATTCGGCGTACTGCATGGTGTCGTAGATGGCCATACCGGCGTTCACCGAGCCGCCCGGTGAGTTGATGTAGAGCGAAATATCTTTGGTCGGGTCCTCGGCCGACAACAGCAGGATCTGCGCGCAGATCTTGTTCGCGATGTCATCGTCGACCTGGGTGCCGAGAAAGATGATGCGCTCACGCAGCAGGCGCTCGTACACCGAATCACTGAGATTGAGCCCAGCGGTCGGAGCTGTCATGACCTCGGCTTTGTTGATTGTCACGGATACCTGCCTTCTCTTCGCCGGCTCGTTGCTGTCACAAACACTAACGAAACAGGGCGGCACCGATCTCCCGGTACCACCCCGATTCGCTCAGAGCGCAATATCTATGGCGCCGCCTCCGGCGGCGCGGGGGTTCGGGGCCCCCTGGTGTCTCGGTTCTTCACTCCTGCGCTCAGTCGCTGCGCTCCTTCGCTCCGTCGCTCCAGAACCGAGACGGGCCCCGAACCTTGGATGCTGACCATACGGATGAAGGAAAGGTACGACCTCCCCGCCCACTGGATGCGACCATCGGGAGGACGCGGAAGCCCTGGGGGTCGGGGTGTGGGCACAACGCGGACAGCGATTGTTCGTTTGCTGTCTCCGGATGGCCAACACCGCCTCGGTCCCAGGGCTTCTCTGCGCGGTCCTCGTGGAATTACTCGGCGTCGGTGGTGGATTCCTCGGTGGTGGCGTCGGCGTCGGCGTCGGCGTCGGCGTCGGCCTTGTTGCCGAACATCTCGTCGGTGTCGACGGTGTTGCCCTCGGAATCGGTGACGGTCACCTGGACCACCACCTCCGCCAGGGCCTTGCCGCGGCGGACGTCGGCGAACACCGCGCCGAGCTGGCCGGCCTGCTGCACCTGCTGGATGAACTGCTCGGGCGCCATCCCGTAACGCTGGGCCTGGAACAGGATCCGCTCGGTGAGCTCCTCCTGGCCGACCTGGGTGCCCTCGGCCTCGGCGACGGCGTCCAGCAGCAGCTGGGTCTTCACCGACTTCTCCGCGGCTTCCTTGGTGTCGGCGTCGAACTCTTCACGGCTGGAGCCCTGCGCCTCGAGCGCCTCGGCGAATTTGGCCTCGTCGTGGTCGAAACCGTGGACGGCGTCGTGCTCGACGGCGTCGATCTCGGCCTTCACCACGGCCTCGGGCAGCGGCACCTCGACGGTGTCGAGCAGATGTTCCAGGACCTTGTCGCGGATCTCGCCGGCCTGGGTCACCTTCTTGACCCGCTCGACGCGCGCGCGCAGATCGGTCTTCAGCTCGTCGATCGTGTCGAATTCACTGGCGAGCTGGGCGAATTCGTCGTCGGCCTCGGGCAGTTCGCGTTCCTTCACCGAACCGAGGGTGACGGTGATGGTCGCTTCCTGCCCGGCATGCTCACCGGCGACCAGGGTGGAGGTGAACTCCTTGGACTCACCGGCCGACATGCCGGTCAGGGTCTCGTCGAGGCCCTCGATCAGCTGGCCGGAACCGACCTCGTGCGACAGCCCGGTGGTCGCGGCCTCCGGGACTTCCTCGCCGCCGACGGTGGCCGACAGATCGATGGAGACGAAATCGCCGTCCTGCACCGCGCGCTCGACACCGGTGAGGGTCCCGAAACGCTGCCGCAGCGACTGCAGCTGCTCGTCGATATCGGCGTCGGTCACCTCGATGGCGTCGACGGTGACGGCGATACCGCTGTAGTCCTCGGGCAGGGTGATCTCCGGGCGGATATCGACCTCGGCGGTGAACGCCAGCTCCTCGCCGTCCTCGATCTTGGTGATCTCGATTTCCGGCTGACCGATCACCTTCACCTCGGAGGTGGTGACGGCCTCGCTGTAGCGACCGGGCAGCGCGTCGTTGACGACCTGCTCCAGCACCGCGCCGCGACCCAGACGCGCCTCGAGCAGCTTGGCCGGCGCCTTCCCCGGACGGAAGCCGGGAATACGCACCTGCTTGGCCAAGGCCTTGTAGGCGCGATCGAAGTCCGGCTTCAGCTCCTCGAAGGGCACCTCGACATTGATCCGGACCCGGGTCGGGCTCAGCTGCTCGACGGTGCTCTTCACGGACATGCTCCTTGTTTCTCGTCGGTTCGTGTTCTCTCCGGCCCCGCACGCATACGTGCAGGTCACCGGATGGTGGCGCGTGGTCGGCGACGGCACGTGGGTACGCGCCCTCGGCGTACCGTCCGAAGCGGCGAGCACCTGCGGTTTCACGCGCCCGGGATACGCATCCCGACCAGGGTAGTTGACCGGCCTGCTCGCGCTGCAGGCCGGTGGCGGTATTACAGCCGGTCGGTGACGAAGACGAGCGTCTCGTTCGGCTGCACGCCGTTACCGCCGGCGCCGTAGCCCAGCTCCGGCGGAATGATCAGCAACCGGCGGGCACCCTGCTGCATCCCTTCCAGGCCCTGTTCCCAGCCGGGGATCACCATGCCGGAGCCGAGGGTCAGTTCGAACGGTTCGCCGCGCTCGAACGAGGAGTCCAGTGTCTGTTTGTCCGACCAGGTGACCAGCGCGTAGTTCATCTTCAACTGCTGGCCGGCGGCGGCGCCCGGGCCGGTGCCGGGGACCAGATCCTTGACGATCAGCTGTTTCGGCGGATCGCAGTCGTCGGGGATGGTGATCTGCGGGACCTCACCGTAGCCGCCGCCGACACCGATATCGTCGGCGCCGCATTCGCGGCCCTTGGAGGCCGTGGGGCCGGCCTGCGGGGGGGCGGTCACCGAGGCGGCCGCGGTGGTGGTCGGGGCGGTGCTCTCGGAGCTGTCCTCCGAGCCGCACCCGGTGAGGCCGAGTGCGGCCGCGCCGACCGCGGCGACGGCGATGATCCTGCCGAATGTCTGCATGCGGGGACCCTATCCGCCACCCGGCCGGCCACCACGGCCGGGCGATCCCGGCGGCGCCGGAACCCGTCCGGGCCGAGCGGTCCGACTCCCGGAAGTCTCGGCATGCCGGTTACCGGGTCGCGGGTCGGGTATGCCGCCCTGCGACAGCGTTTCGATGGCATGGCCGCCGGTTCGTACCCGCCGAACCGGACGCGGTACGGCACACCTACAGCTATCGTGGTGGCAGTACCGCACCCGGCGGGTGGGCGGCCGTTGCGACCACGACCTCCAGGAGGTTCGGCGTATGACGCAGTTGGCGAAGACCGGCGGGGATACGGGCGCCGACAATGTGGGTGCGAGCGGTGGCGAATCCCTCGCACCCCGGCCCTATGTCCTGTCCGCCACGGCGACAGGTCCGCTGGGCCCCGACGAGCTCGAATCACTGGACGCCTGGTGGCGGGCCGCCAACTATCTGTCGGTGGGGCAGATCTATCTGATGGGCAATCCGCTGGTGCGGGAGTCGCTGGCGCCGGAACACATCAAACCCCGGCTGCTCGGCCATTTCGGGACGGTCCCCGGGCTGAATCTGGTGTGGGTGCACGCGAATCGGGCCATTCTGGCGCGCGACCTGGACGCGGTCTTCGTGGCCGGGCCCGGCCACGGCGGCCCCGGTCCCAATGCGTGCGCATGGCTGGAGGGCACCTATTCGGAGCTGTACAGCCATATCCCCCGCGACCGCGAGGGCATGCGGGCGTTGTTCGCCCAGTTCTCCTTCCCCGGCGGGGTGCCCAGCCACTGCGCCCCGGAGACGCCCGGCTCCTTCCACGAGGGCGGCGAGCTGGGCTATTCGTTGCTGCACGCGTTCGGCGCGGCGCTCGATCATCCGGAACTGACGGTGTTCTGTGTGGTCGGCGACGGTGAGGCCGAGACCGCTCCGCTGGCCGGCAGCTGGCATGCCAACAAGTTCCTGAATCCGGCCCGTGACGGCGCGGTGCTCCCGATACTGGCGCTCAACGAGTACAAGATCGCGAATCCGACCCTGCTCGCCCGGATTCCGGAATCCGAACTCGTCTCGCTGTTGCGGGGCAACGGGTACGAGCCCCTGATCGTCGCGGGCCGCGACCCGGCACAGGTGCACCAGGACATGGCCGCGGCGATGGACGCCTGCCTGGAGCGGATCGCGCAGATCCAGCGCGCCGCCCGGGACGGCACCGATACCAGCAGGCCGCACTGGCCGATGATCGTGCTGCACACGCCGAAGGGGTGGACCGGCCCGCCACAGGTCGACGGCAAACCGGTGGAGGGCACCTTCCGCGCCCATCAGGTGCCGCTGCCCGCCGCCCGGGACGACGCCGCCCATCGCTCGGTACTCGAGCAGTGGTTGCGCTCCTATCGGCCCGAGGAGTTGTTCGACGAATCCGGGGCGCCGGTCTCGGAGCTGCTGGCGCTGGTTCCGCTCGGGACTCGCCGGATGAGCGCCAACCCGGTGGCCAACGGCGGCGAGCAGGTACGCGACCTGCGGCTGCCCGATTGGCGCGAGTACGCGGTGGACGTCCCCGGACCGGGCCGTACCGTCCACGAGGCGACGCGGGTGCTGGGTGGCTGGCTGCGCGAGGTCACCGCGCGCAATCCAGACAACTTCCTGACCTTCGCCCCCGACGAACTGGCCAGCAACCGGCTACAGGACATCCTCGAGGTCACCGGCCGGAACTGGCAGGCCGAGATCGGCGTCCACGACGAGAAGCTCGATCGCGCCGGCCGCGTGGTGGAGGTGCTGTCCGAACATATGTGCCAGGGCCTGCTGGAGGGATATCTGCTCACCGGCCGGCACGGGGTCTTCACCTGCTACGAGGCCTTCGTCCACATCGTCGACGCGATGTTCAACCAGCATGCCAAATGGCTCGACGCCAGCGCCGAGGTCCCGTGGCGGCGGCCGCTGGCCAGCCTGAACTACCTGCTGTCCTCGCATGTGTGGCGCCAGGACCACAACGGTTTCACCCATCAGGATCCCGGGTTCCTCGACGTGGTGATGAACAAGAAGCCCGAAATCGTCCGGGTGTACCTGCCGCCGGATGCCAACACCCTGCTGTCGGTCTACGACCACTGCCTGCGGTCGCGGCATTACGTGAATGTGGTCGTGGCGGGTAAGCAGCCGCAGCCGGATTGGCTCCCGGCCACCGAAGCCGCTCTGCATTGCGCACGCGGGATCGGCATCTGGGGCTGGGCCGGTAATCGCGATGAGCCGGCGACGACACCGGACGTGGTACTCGCCTGCGCCGGCGACGTGCCGACCCTGGAGACGCTGGCCGCCGCCGCCATCCTGCGGGAGCAGTTGCCCTGGCTGCGGGTCCGGGTGGTGAACGTGGTGGATCTGATGCGGCTGCTGCCGTCCGACGAGCATCCGCACGGCCTGCCCGACAGCGAATTCGATACGTTGTTCACCCGTGAGTCCCCGGTGATCTTCGCCTTTCACGGCTACCCGTGGCTGGTCCACCGGCTGACCTATCGCCGCACCAACCACGCCGGAATGCATGTCCGGGGATACAAAGAGCGCGGGACCACCACCACTCCCTTCGATATGGTCATGCTCAACGACCTCGACCGATATCACCTGGTGATGGATGTGATCGACCGGGTGCCCGCATTGCGCCAGCAGGCAGCGGGACTGCGGCAGGAGATGGTGGACGCGCGGCTGCGGGCCCGCACCTGGACCCGGACACACGGCGAGGACATCCCGGAGGTCGCGGACTGGAGCTGGCCCGCCTGATCTGCGGCCCCCGATCCACCTGAACAGACGGACGAACGGCATGGCCCCGGAGCGCGTCACGCTCCGGGGCCATCCTCGTACCGCCTGATCGGCGCCGCCCGGCAGCCGGCAGGCCTGCCAACCCACGACCTGCGCATTCCCTGATTGCCGCCGAGGGCGAGTAATCGAATCGGGCTGACCACAACTATTCCCACCAGAGAGAAAAACCAAACCGCCCGAATACGAGCACTCGTGTACCGTACCGTTATATAGCGGCACATAGAACTACGGACCCACAGACATTGATCCGCCGTAGAAGTTCTAGACGCCGAACACACGGAAACGGAGCCCACCATGACCATCACCACCCGCCCCCACGCCCTGATCAAGAAGTTCGCCGTGGCCGCCGCCCTCGCCGGCGCGCTCGCGCTGGCCCCCGCCACCCTGGCCACGCAGACGGCCTCCGCCGATGTCGGCCACAGCACCCGCGGCGACAGCCACCCGGGTAACGGCACCTACAACGACACCCACAGCCTCCCGAGCGATCCGAGCAACCGCAGCGAGCCGGTGCACGCGATCCCGGCCGAGCGCAGCGTCACCTACGACAGCGACGGCGGCTACATGGACGTCTGCGCCTACAAGCCGTACTTCTACGCCTGCCGGTAATCCGCGCGGCGGGCTACCTCGTCGCCCGCCGCCGGTACCGCCGGTTACCGGCGGCGGAAGCGCCTTCGGCCCGCACCGTCTCGGCCAGTTCCGCCGGAACATGGCCCGCGATATCCCGGCGGGAGGAGATCAGCAGCTTCTGCCGGATACTCGCGACCTGCGCGTCCACCGTGCGCACCGAACTCTTACGCCGTTCGGCGATAGCGCTGTTCGGCCACCCCGCGGCGGCCAGCAACGCGACTTCGCGTTCGGCCGGGGACAGGGCATCCCAGCGCGATACCCCTCCGGTATCCGACGGGCGGAGCTCGGACACCCGCATCGGCCACCGGTCGCGGAGATACCGTTCGACCACACCGGTACCCGGCCGGAATTCGCCGCCGCTCTCGTGGGCGGCGGCGAATTCCGCCGGTCCGATGATCGCCTCCGCCACCTCGGTCGCGCGCCGCACGCCCAGGACCATCATCGGCACCCGCTCGACGCATACGCCCATGGCATGATGACAGGCCCGGAAAACACCTGTCAGCCAGGCGAGTTCGGTGGCCCGCACCCGCACCGCGGCCACCGCGCCCACGGCGGCGGAATCGCCCGCCAGCACCCGGGTCAGCACCACCATGCACACCGCCACCGACCACGACGTCATCCACGTATCGCGCACCGCGCACGGCCCGGACAACACCTCCCGCGCCGGTTCCAGGGCGGCGGCGGGCTCGTCGGACCGGGCCAGCGCCAGCGCCCGGGCCACGCGGGCCCAATGCGCGGCCAACGCTGATTCCGAGGCCAGCGCACGATCCAGATGGCGCCGGGTCATCCGGTCGGCCTCGACCGGATCGCCGAGCATGGACGCGGCCAGCGCGGCGAATACCCAACCACGCTCCACTCCGATCCGGTCGCCCACCGCGGTGAATTTGCGCCCGGCGCGTTCGAGCACCCGGATCGCTCGCGGATCCCGGCGGAACAGCATCAGTTCCAGCCCCCAGATCCACTCGACCGACGCGGGCAGACCGGTATCGGTCTCCGGTGCGTTCCGCCAGGAACGACCCGGCACGCCGCCCGGATGACATCCGGCCACGCATTCGTCGAGCAACTGCGCCGCGCGTTCGTCATCGCCCTGCCACAGGTGGTACCAGCCGAGCAGGGCCGTCGCCCGGATGTGATGCCGGGTGGCCCCGGACGCGGCCTCCCGGGTGACCTCCAGCGCCGCCTCGGTGAGCCGGATCAGGACCCGGCTGCCGCCGTTGGCGAACGGAACCCACACCGACAGCAGGACCGACGCCGTCTCCAACCCGATGAGCGCCTCATCCGGGTCCGCGAGCCCGGTTTCGATTCCGATGAGGATGTCGTCCCACGAGGTACGCGCCCAATCGATCCAGGACTGCTCCCCCGGCCCGAACCAGAGCGTACGGGCCGCTACCACCCGGTCCCGGTGGTAGCGGCGGTGCCGCCCGGCGAGGCGGGACGCCTCGGCGGCGTCGGCGCGCAACCGGTCCGCCGCGAACAGCCGCACGCTCTCCACGAGGTACCAGCGCACAGTCGTCGCGGACCGGAAGGTCGAGACCAGGGAACGCTCGGCCAGCCGCTCCAGCAGTGCGATCACCCGCCGCTCGGGCAGGCGCTCGTCGGCGCACACGGCGACGACGGCGGCGAGTTCGACCCCGTTGCGCTGCGGTTCCACCCCGTCGGTCTCGTATCCGGCGGCGAACACCGACAACCGTTGCAGCAGCAGTTGTTCCTCGGTCTCGCACAGGTCGAACGACCAGGCGATCACATCGAATACGCCGCGGTGGCGCCGCTCGGTACCCGACCGATCCCCGTGCGACCAGCGCATCCGCTGGTCGTCGGCGTCGCCGGTGAGTTCGGCCAGCAGCATCGCCGGCGGCCGGTGCCGCAGCCGGGCCGCGGCCAGCCGGATCAGCAACGGGCTGTGTTCCACGCGGCGGCAGATCCGGCGTACGACCGCGAGCTGGGCCGGTTCGTCCGGTACCGGCCGGCCGATGAGTTCGGCGCGTTGCCGGAACAGTTCCAGCGATTCGAACGGCGACAGCGGCGGCACCGTGAGGATGTATTCGTCGGCCCAGCCGATGGGTTCGCGGCTGGTGGCCAGGATTGTCAGGCCCGCGGTGGTCGCGAGCAGATCGATCACGACCCGGCTCACCGAGGCCAGGACATGTTCACAGTTGTCCAGCACCAGAATCGCCCGATCCGCGACCACCGCGGCGGAGGCACCGGCGGCCACATCCGGGGCGCTCGGATCGCTGATATCGGTGCGGACCACCGATCGCAGCACACATTCGGGGGATCCGTCGCAGTCGCGCTCCAGTTCGGCCAGCCGCGCCCAGTAGACCGGCCGGCCCGGATCGTCGCGCTGCGCCCGGCGCAACGCCTCGGCGGCGAGGCGGGTCTTGCCGATACCGCCGGGACCCACCAGGGTGACCAGGCGCGCCCTACCGGATCGCAGCAGGTCCTGCAGGCGCACGAGCTCGCGGTCCCGGCCGAAGAACTCGGCCGAGGGCGCGGCGGGTGCCGCACCGTCCGGGTAGATCACCGCCATAGGAACGTAAATTAGTGCACGTCACGGGCCAGTGTCGGGTGAACCCGGTCATTCACCGGTCGTCGGCGGAGATTCCGGATCGACGGATTCGCCGAAATCGGATGTCGCTCAGCACAACGCGTGCGCGGTCTGCCGGTAGTGCATCTGGACCACGGCACTGTCGAAGGTCAGCACATCCAGCAGCCGCAGACCGGTGGTGTCGACCGGCGAGCGGAACAGCGGGACACCGCTGCCGAGCAGCAGGGGGTGCACGAAGAGCCGGAACTCGTCGATCAGGTCGTGTTCGAGGAAGGCTGTCGCCGTCTCGGCGCCGCCGAGCAGCACCATGCGCTGACCGGCGGCCTTGCGGCGGGTCACCTCCTCGACCAGATCGAGCCCGATGACCTGCGTGTTCCAGGACGGATCGCGCAGGGTCCGGGAGACGACCAGCTTCGGCGCCATCCGCCAGAACCGGGCGAACTCGACGTAGAACGGGGAGACGGGCGTCAGATCGGCGGTGGGCCAGAAAGCTGCCATGATGTCGTAGGTTTTCCGGCCGCAGAGCAGCAGATCCGCCCGCCGGAGTTCATCGAGGTACTCCGTACAGATCTCCTCGTCGACAACCGGCCAGTGGACCGCTTCGTCCGGGCCCTCGGCGAACCCGTCGAGTGAGATCTGCATCCAGAGTGTCACGCTTCCCATGCCAAGCCTCATCTACCGCGTCAGATACCAGGCAGCAGATTCTGCACCCACCCGGGGTGCGGCGCATCGGTAGCCGGCGACAAACCTACTTAAGTAGGAATTCACCGAGGGTTCAGGGGACAGTGGAAGAGCCGCCGTCGAATGTACCGTTATCCGGCGCAGTATTCGATCGTGACTTCCCACAGCCGGAAAAGCCCCGCGCGGTGTCCGGGCATCACTCCTCGGTGGCGACCTCGGACAGCTCGCTGTCGCTCTCTATGTAGTGCGCGACGAACCGGTTGACCAGCTCGGCGGCGGCCTTACCGGGCAACGTCCTGGCCAGCTGCAACTGCCCGGTCAACTCGGCCAGATCCGCCGAACTGCGCTCGGATTCCCGGTACTTCTGCCAGGCGGTGCGGTGGAAGAGATCGACGAACCGGCGCGCCATCCGATCGCAATCGGCCCGCATCCGCTCGAGCTCGCCCAGCACGTCGGCATCCGGGACCCCGGCGGCGGCCAGCTGGTCGGCCATCCGCACGAGCTGCCGGTCGGCGGGCCGATAGGTGACGGCATCCACCGGTTCGTACAGGCCGGCGGCGACGATACGGGCCAAGCCGTTGGGCACCGAGGCATAACGTTCCTGCAGCTCGGTGGCCGGAATCGTATCTCCGTCAGCGATCGGTGCGCCGGTCGGCGGTTCACCGGGCTCCAAACCGCTGAGCAACGACCCGACACCCAGGATATCGCCGAGGTCGTCGCCCCGATCCCAGGCATTGAGCAGCTCTTTTATCCCGTTGAGCTTGATACCGCGATCCAGTAACCGGCTGATCGTTCGCACCCTGTTCAGGTGCTCCGGGCTGTAATAGCCTGTCCTCCCCTTGACCTGCGGTGGGGGCAGAACCCCCCGTTCGTGATAAACCCGCAGGCTGCGCACGGTCGTACCGGCAGCGCGCGCCAGTTCATCGATCGTGTACTCGTCACCAGCAGCCATATATCAAGGAAACCACACGGGCGGGGTCGCGACCGGCGGCGGACACGACCGAAACGTCCGATTCAGCGCAAGTTGGTGCGAGATTTGCTAATTCGTCGATCGCGAAACAGTGGCCCGTTCGGTATGGGTGCGACGCTCGTCCTCCGACATTCCGCCCCACACGCCGTAGGGCTCACCCACCGCCAGCGCGTAGTTACGGCAACGGTCGAGGACCGGGCAGGAATCGCAGATCTGCTTGGCCCGGCGCACCCGCGCGGCGCGGGCCCGGCCGCGTTCCCCCTCGGGGTGGAAGAACACCGTCGACTCCAGCCCGCGGCACGACCCGTGCAACTGCCAGTCCCAGGCTTCGGCGGCCGGGCGCCGATACCGAGTCACGGTCGTCATACACAACTCCTCTGCCGGCGGATCTGTAGGCCAGCGTAATTACTCCCCACATCTGGGAATCGGTCCCGGAGCGGGGCGCACCGACTTCCCGGCAGTGGCGAACACCGGTCCGGCCCGACCCCCGGAAACCGTCCTATGCTGCGGGTATGAGTGAGTTACCGGGGGCACGGATCACCGTCACGGAGCGCGATCGAGCGTTACGAGAACTCGCCGAGCATCTGGGTGCGGGCCGGTTGACACTCACCGAATACGAGCGCCGATCGGCGGCCGCCGCGGCAGCCGTCACCATCCCCGAATTGGCGGCGCTGTTCACCGATCTCCCGGCCGCGCCCGCTCCGGCCGCCCCACCGCAACCCTCCGATCCGGCGGCCGGTTTCGCCGTGATGGCCGGGATCGCGGCCGCGTTCGCGCTGATCCTCGCCATCGTCTTCGGGGGGTGGTTGTGGCTGTTGCTGCTGGTGATAGTGCTGGTCTCCGCCCCGCTGCTGCCGACCGTGCTGCACCGCCGCCGGGCGATCGGGCGGCTCTGACCCCTCACCACCGGGTATGCGGACGCACGCTGTTCGCCAGATCCACCAGACGGTAGCGGTGTAATTTGCCCGGCGCGGTGCGTGCCAGCGCGCGCAACCGTGATTCCAGCCCGCCGCGCAGGCCCGCCACCGTCAGCGGATAGCCGAGCAGCGTGCTGTCGGCCGCTGCCGGACGCAACCGCGACCGCAGCCATTCCAGCGCCGCCCCGACCACCACCACCTGCATCTGCAGTGCCCGGGGCTCATCGGGGAGTTCCAGCCGCGAGGCAGCCTCGAGCAGGTCGACCTCGGTGATGTCACCGTGCGGCCGGGAGACCAGCAGCAGACTGCCGGTCATCCGCGCGGTGCCGTGATGGCGGGAAGTGTCGGGGACCCCGTCCAGTACCTGCACCGCCTGCAGCAGTTTCCCATCGGCGGCCAGCCGCCGCGCCAGGCCGAAAGCGGCGCTCACGACACCGTGGTTGGTCTGCCAGACGAGCCGGTAGAAGCCCTCCGCGGCCCGGTGCCAGCGCTCGGAGTCGGCGGGATCCGACAGCGATTGCAGTACCAGTTCGGCGCTGGCGGCGAGGGCCAGCGCGGCGGCGATCTCCCCGGGCAGCATGGTGTGCACTTCGTCGAAATGCAGGTACGCGTCCTCGTACCGCTCGGCCAGCAGGGCGGTCACCCCGGAGAACCATTCGACCCGCCAGTCGGTCACCGCACGTGGCCGCAGCACCTCGAGCAGGGCCCGGGCCGAGTCCAGATCACCCAGGTCCAGATGGGCGCGGATGGCGGTGAGTGCGCCTTCCACCTCGAAGGTCTCGGGTGCGTCGATCGTGCCCGCGGCGATTCGCTCGGAGGTCTGCCGCAGCGAGTCGAGGGTCTGGCGGGCATCGCTGTGCAACAGCGGGGCGAGCAGTTCGAGACTGGGATCGTCGGCATCGATCAGCGGGATCGGGAGCGCGGCCACGACGGCCGCGGCGTCGAGTCCCAGGCTGCGATGTCCGCCGTCGACCATTCCGTCGGTCTGGCCGATCAGGGTATCGATACCGAAATCACCGCGCAGTGAACCGAATTCGACCGAGGCCTGTGGATGTTCGCGGCCGGAATCGGCGGCCAGCACCATCCGCAGCACGCCGGCGAGCTGACAGTACATCGCGTAGCCGGACGGGAAGCGGCGGGTCGGATCGGTATGGGTGGCACGGACGAGCAGCCGCTGCAGACACGGATACCGCCGCAACAGCGGATAGTCCGCGGCGGTCGGCGCGTCGGGACTGTAGTTGCCCTGGGCATCCTTGCGCAGGTCCAGCACCAGTGCGGCCAGCGTGCGGCCGGCCGCGTAGATATCCGAGGCCACCGTCGGACCGGTCTCGATGATCTCCGGAGCCTGGTAGCCGGGCGTCCCGTAGATACTGCCGTAGGACTCCATCGCCGCTACGGCGCCCAGATCGATGAGTTTGACCTCGTCGTCGGTGACCATGATGTTGTCCGGCTTGAGGTCGTTGTAGGCCAGCCCGAAGGAGTGCAGGTAGTCGAGGGCGGGCAGGACCTCCATGGTGTAGGCCAGCGCCTCGGCCACCGGAATCCGCTCCGGGGCCGTCATATCAAGCATCTTCTTCAACGAACGCCCGCCGACGTACTCCATGACGATATAACCGTCGGCGATTTCGCGATGGGACCGATGTTTGACGAAGTTGTAGATCTTCACCACGCCGGGATGGGTGATCTCGGAGAGAAACTGCCGCTCCGCCAGCGCCACCACATGCGCCTCGAAATCCTGCGGATTCTGCAACCCCTTGAGCACCACCCAGCGGTCGCTGACATTGGTGTCGACGGCCAGGTAGATCCAGCCGAGGCCGCCGTGGGCCAAACAGCCCTTCACCACGTACTGCTCGGCGACCACCTCTCCTTCGGACAGCGCCGGCAGATAGTTGTAGGCCGAACCGCAGCGCTCGCACTCCCCGGCCACCGCCCCCGGGCCCGACGGTCCGGAACGGCCGTTGGGCGCCTGGCATTTCCAGCAGAACCGCTTGTGCTCGGGCACCACCGGATCCGCGAGTACCGCACTCGCGGGATCCACCGGATCCACCCGCGGCAGGGCGACCAGTCCGGCGCCGAGCCGGCGCACGCTCGGCCGGGACCGCGCGTTGCGACCGGAAACCGCTTCGTCCTCGAAACCGGCGAAGGGATCCAGGTCACCCGGATCGTCCTCGTCGTCGGCGGCGGCGAGCAGCAGCGCCAGGTCGTCGTCATCGTCGTCGTCGGCCCCGCCGAGGCTGTTGAGCCGGGCGATATCGTCGCCGGTCAGGGCGGCGATCGCACGATCGAAATCGCTGAGGTCCGGAGGTGGTCCGGAGGCGGTGTCCGGCTGGGTCGCGGGTATCACCGCGTCCGGCGGCGGGGGCGCCGCCACGGCCGGGCCGGAACCGGCGGTGACCGGGACGAAAACCCCGGAGACGCTGGGCAGGGCCGCGGCGTCGGTGGCGCTGCGCGGACCGGACTCGGCGAGCAGTTCCTCCGCGGCGCGGGTCAGATCCGATTCTGCGGCGGCGCGGTGCACACTCTCGCTGCTGGTGGTGCGGCGGGTCGACCAGGTGTGCGTGGCACGCCGGGGCATATCGGCACCGCGAATCCGCCGCTTGGACCACGGCGGTGGGAGCGGACGCTCGGAGGAGCTGGGATGCTCTGGCATGCACGACCTCTCAAAACCCACGGGTGAACCGAGAGTCCATTGTGATCCTGCCGCCCCGGCGCCGGGAGGCGAAGGTTTCCCTTCCCTGGGAAATACGAACTTCCCCGGGGTGATACCCCGGGGAAGTTCGCTCTCCGACCGCGGTGACTACCGCTGATCTTCGGGTTCGTCCAGGATGCGCACGGTCGAGGACGGTTCGCCGGACTCGACGGGCCCGGCTGCGACCGCCGCCCGGCCGGCGTTGAGTTCGCCGACCCGCTTGCGGGCCAGGAACCAGCCGCCGACCAGGGCCGGCACGCCGATCACGACCATCGCGATCACCGCGGCCCGCTGCTCGACCTCCTCGCTGAACGCCATCAGCAGCACCACGGCGACGAGGAAGACCAGGGTGGCGTAACTGGTGTACGGGGTACCGGGCAGCCGGAACTTCGGCCGGGTCACCTTGCCATCGCGTGCCCACTTCCACAGCTGGAGCTGGCAGAGCACGATGGCGGTCCAGGAGAAGATCGTGCCCAGCGCCGAGACGTTCAGCACGATCTCGAACGCCTGCTCGGGCACCATCGCGTTCAGTCCGACGCCGGCCAGTGCGATCACACCGGTGGCGAGGATACCGACGTAGGGCACGCCGTTCTTGGACATCCGGCCCGCGATGGTCGGAGCGCTTCCGTTCATCGACATCGAGCGCAGGATGCGTCCGGTCGAATAGAGACCGGCGTTCAGGCTGGAGAACGCCGCGGTCAGCACCACCAGGTTCATCACCGAACCCGCACCGTCGATACCGATCTTGGAGAAGAAGGTGACGAACGGGCTCTCACCGGATTTGAAGGCGGTGTAGGGCAGCAGCAGGCCCAGCAGGACGAGCGAGCCGACGTAGAACAACGCGATCCGGGCGATCACCGAGTTGATGGCGCGCGGCATGATCTTCTCGGGGTTCTCGGCCTCACCGGCCGCGGTGCCGATGAGTTCCACGGCGGCGTAGGCGAATACGACACCGGTGGTGACGACGATGAGCGGCAGGAATCCGGTCGGGAACAGGCCGCCGTTATCGGAGATGATGCTGGGTCCGGTCGGGTTGCCCTCGATATCGAAGCGGCCGGCCAGGAAGATCGTGCCGATGATCAGGAAGCTCACCAGGGCGACGACCTTGATCAGCGCGGCCCAGAACTCCAGTTCACCGAACCATTTCACCGAGATCATATTGATCGCGACCACGATGGCCAGCGCGATCAGCGCGATGGTCCACTGCGGTATCACTTCGAACGCGCCCCAGAAGTGGACGTAGGTGGCGATCGCGGTGATATCCACGATGCCGGTCATGCACCAGTGGAAGAAGTACATCCAGCCGACCGCGAAGGCCAGTTTCTCGCCGTAGAACTCCCGGGCGTAGGACACGAACGAGCCCGAGGAGGGGCGGTGCAGCACGAGCTCGCCGAGGGCCCGCAGGATGAAGAAGACGAAGATCCCACAGATGCCGTAGACCAGGAACAGGCCCGGGCCGGCATCGTGCAGCCGGCTACCGGCACCGAGGAAGAGCCCGGTACCGATGGCGCCACCGATGGCGATCATCTGGAGCTGCCGGGGACGCAGCGATTTGTGATAGCCCGCGTCTTCGGCGTGCAGTCCATCCGCCGCCGGCGCCTCCTGTCCCCGAGGCTGTTGAACAGTGGTCATCGTATTGCCTTTCGAGTGGCGCAGATCATGTCTGCGATGAATGTACCGCTATTCAGCGGCACAATCAACAGGTGCCCACCGTGTGTAACACGGTGGAAACCAGGCTCTTTGGCTCGAGCAGGCGTTTCACCTGGATGGGAATGATTGATCGAGCCGCTGAACGTCGATACGCTGGATGGGTCAAATCGATGAGGGAGTGCTCTGATGGCCTGGTTCGAACGCGAGTTCATCGCCGTACCGGAAACCGGAAAACAGCAACTCGTCTACAAGTGGCCGGATGTGAGCATCCGCCGGTACTCCCGGGCGATCGTCAACGCCGACCAGACCGCGCTCTTCGTGAAATCCGGGCATGTGGTGGGGACCCTGGGCCCCGGCCGGCACCGGATCGACGCCGATGAGCTCCCGCTGCTCGGCGCCCTGGTCGATACGCTCTCCGGCGGCAACTACTACCGCGCGGAGTTGTACTTCGTCTCCACCCGCGAATTCGCCGGTCTCAAATTCGGCGGCCGGCTCGCCGATATCGCCGACCCGGTGAGCGAGCAGATCGTCACCCTGCGCGTTTTCGGCGAGTTCGCGGTCACCGTGCGCGACGCGCAACAGCTGATCACCTCCCTGGCCGGCAGCACCGACCTGCACGACCCGGCCCGAATCGAATCCTGGAGCGCCGACCTGCTGCTCAAGGCCATGAAAATTGCCGTCACCCAGGGCATTTCCCAGGGCGAATGGCCGGTCCTGGGCCTCTCCGGACACCTGATCGATATCGAGCGAGCCGTCCTGCACCACACCAACACCGCCCTCTACGAGTACGGGCTGCGGCTCCCCCGGCTGGGCAATTTCGATATCACCCTCGCCCCCGAAGACGCCGACCGGCTGAAACGACTGGCCAAAGATGTCACCTATATCCGGCTGGCCGGAGATTTCCGGCAGTACGCGGCCGGTGAGATGGCGCTGGGCGCGGGACACGGCCTGGCGACCGGGCACGGGCACGAAGGCGGGTTCCTGGGGGCGGCGCTGGGCATCAACGCGCTACAGCAGTCGAGTCCTCCGGTTCCCGGGCAACTGCCGACCGCGCCGCGTTCCCCCTGGCAGCAGGCTCACACGGCATCGGAGCCCCAGGAACTCGCGAACCCGGCCCCGGCCGAATTGCCGCCGGGCAGCAGCGCGGAGGGTCCCGCGTGCACCGCGTGCGCCACGGTCAATCCCCCGGGCGCGAACTTCTGCGTGAATTGCGGTAACCGCTTCGCTCCCGCCGAACCCGCTCCATGCCGCGGATGCGGCGCGAACCTCTTGGCCGCGGCGAAATTCTGCGCCGCCTGCGGAACCCAGGCCGCCCGCACCTGACGCGGCGGCCGAACCGATCTCCACCACAGTGTCCGCTCAGCGCGACGGCGCCGACCTCCGACACGCCATACGGGGTCGACCCTCTATTCGGGCTGGTCACCCTGCAGCGACGAGGCACTGTCGGTATCGGGTTCTCCGGCAGGCCCTTCACGCCCCTCACCCCCGACAAGCCCGGGCAAACCCTTCCCGGGCACCGCATCGCCACCGTCGCTGCCCGGTTCGGCGTTTCGGTCCCGGGGCTCCGAAGGTCCGTGCGAATCGGCGTAGTTCTCGTCCCAGAGTCGCTCGAGCTCGGACACATAGTGTTCGTACGGCCGGCTGCCGATGAAGTCGGCCACCTCGCCCTGGGCATCGGCACGGGACAGTTCCCCGGCGCGCTGTCGCTCGTAGATCGAGACGATCTCGTCGTCGACATTTCCGATATCGGGGCCGCCGCGGGCCAATATTTCCCGCCGTGCCTGCGCGGTGGTCAGGCCGCTCTCGGCCTCACCCAGGTCGCGCTGCCGCATGTTCCGTTCCAACCAGGTGCCGAATTTCTCACCGGGCCCCGGCGCGTCGGTCGTCGCATGGTAGGCGCCGGGGTAGGCATGGCCCACTTCGTGCGCGAGTATGGCGGTCGCCCAGAGGGGGTCCTCGCGCATATCGGTGTCGATGACGATTTTCTTCTCGCCCCCGAGGGTCACGCCCAGGGAGTCGATATCGCCATAGCCGATCTCCCACCCCTCGGCACGAAGACGTGCCAGTTCTTCCCGCAGAAAAGGGGACATCTCGGCATAGCGTTCCACTTCGGGGTCGAGGCCCGATTCGATCTCCACACCGGAAGGCGGGCCCTCGGCATTACCAAGGGTTTCTACCGCCACGTACACGCTCAATCCGGTGCCCACGATGAGCCCGACTTCCTTCCCCCGGCGGTGATCGAGACGCCGTATTTCCTCGGTACTGCGCAGTCCCCCGGCGGCCCGGTGGTAGGTCCCCGATCTGCCACGCGCCACCGAACCCAACACCGAACGCACCCGATCCTTGACCGTGCGCATCACCGCACCCACACCTACCGGTCCCATATATCCCTTCGAGCCCACCGCACACCACGATCCAGCGTGCGGTTACTCGTGAAGACTGCCCCCGGACCGGTCCTGCCGAACCACGCGGTTCGGCCGGCTCGGTCCTGTCGCACCGAGCCGGCCGAACCGGGCTCAGCCCACGAGCCCCGACTCCGTGCTGCCCGCCAGGCTGCGGACCTGCCGCGCCGCCACCGAGAGCGTCGCCAGATCGTGCCGGGTCACCCCGAAGATCTCGGTCAGCGCCGCCCGGGCCCGGGTCAGCCGGGAACGGTTGGTCTGCTCCCAGTAGTCGAGCTTCTCGCCCACCGGATCCTCGGGGTCGGTGGCGGTCGCGATATCCAGGGTGAGTAGCCGCAACGATTCGAACAGGTCGTCACGCAGCGCCAGCCGTGCCAGTCCGGCCCAGCGCTGGTCGTAGTCGAGGTCGTTCACCGCGCTGATCAGCCGGGTGATCTCCAGATGGGCGTTCAGCGCGAAGTAGAGCTCGGCGATCTCGCGCGCGTCCCGTTCGGCGATATCGGCGATATCGAGCACGTCCAGCAGCGGGTACAGCTGAATCAGGTGGTAGACCTCGACGGCCAGGTCGGCGGGCGCACCGTGCTCCGCCTCGTCGGCGGCCCGCGCCGTGACATGGTCGGACAGCGGGGTGGGCAGCCAGCCGGGGACCCGGCTGGCCAGCGCCCGGACACCGTCGCGATAACGGGCGATATCGGCACCGATGGCGATGGGCTGGGGCCGATTCAGCAACAGCCAGCGGGCGGCCCGTTCCAGGATGCGATGAGTTTCCAGCTCGAGCCGATCGCGCACCGCCGCGGGCATGGGAGTCGTCCGGATCCGGGCCCACAGCTCCCGCAGCTGGAAGATTTCCACCGCGGCGGTGAAGGCGCGCACGGCATCATCGGTCGTGGCACCGATTTCCTCGGCCAGGCGGAAGGCGAAGGTCGCGCTCGCGAAATCGACCATCTCGTTGACCACCACGGTCGCCACGATCTCCCGGCGCAGCGGGTGGGTGGCGATGGCCCCGGCGAAACGCTCCCGCAGTGGAGTCGGGAAGTACCGCGGCAGGATCGCGGTGAAAGTCGGGCTGTCGGGCAGATCGCCGGCCAGCAGATCCGCTTTCAGCGAGAGTTTGACATGAGCGATGACAGTGGCGAGTTCGGGTGAGGTGAGCCCGGCTCCGGCGGCGATACGGCGCTCCATCTCCGCGTCCGACGGCAGCGCCTCCAGGTGACGGTCCACACCGCGCCGGGTCTCCAGCTCGGTGAGCAGACGCCGGTGCACGGCTCCGCGCCGCGCGGCGATCGAACGGGAGAGCCCGATCCGGAAATTCTGCGAAATATTGTCCCGCAGCACGAGTTCGGCGACCTCGCCGGTCATCTCCGCCAGCAGCGGGTTTCGGTCGGCGATATCCAGCTCGCCCGCGGAGACCGCGGCGTCGAGCAGAATCTTGATGTTCACCTCGTGATCGGAGCAGTCCACACCGGCGGAATTGTCCAGCGCGTCGGTATTCATCTTCCCGCCGTTGCGGCAGAACTCGATCCGGCCGCGCGGGGTGGCGCCGAGATTGCCGCCCTCACCGATCACTTTCACCCGCAGCCGATCGGCGTCCACGCGTACCGCGTCGTTCGATTTATCGCCGACATCGCCGTTGGTTTCGGTGCTCGCCTTGATATAGGTGCCGATACCGCCGTTCCAGAGCAGGTCGACGGGAGCTTCCAGGATGGCGCGGATCATTTCCGGCGGGGAGAGCCGGGTGACCGTGGCCGGCAGTTTCAGCGCCGCCCGGACCTGGGGGCTCACCGGGATCGCCTTGGCGGTGCGGTCGTAGACGCCGCCACCCGCGCTGATCAGCGACCGATCGTAATCCGCCCAGCTCGACCGGGCCAACCCGAACAACCGCTCACGCTCCGCGAACGACGGCCCCGCCACCGGATCGGGGTCCAGGAAGATATGCCGATGGTCGAAGGCGGCCACCAGGCGAATATGTTCCGACAACAACATTCCGTTGCCGAACACATCCCCACTCATGTCCCCGACACCCACCACCGTGAAATCCTGCGACTGGGTATCCACACCCATTTCCGCGAAGTGCCGCTTCACACTCTCCCAGGCACCCCGCGCCGTGATACCCATCGCCTTGTGGTCATACCCCGCCGAACCACCCGACGCGAACGCATCGCCCAGCCAGAACCCGTACCGCCCCGCCACATCATTGGCGATATCGGAGAACGTCGCCGTACCCTTGTCGGCCGCCACCACCAGATACGTATCGTCACCGTCACGACGCACCACCCGATCCGGCGGCAGCACCGCACCGGTGCCGTGTTCGACGTTGTCGGTGAGATCGAGCAGCCCGGAGATGAAAGTCCGATAGCAGGCGATACCTTCGGTGAACAGCGCCTGGCGGTCGGCACCGGCGTCGCCGGTGGCGGCGGGCGGGCGCTTCACCACGAAACCACCCTTCGCACCCACCGGCACGATCACCGCATTCTTCACCGCCTGCGCCTTCACCAAACCCAAAATCTCGGTCCGGAAATCCTCCAGCCGATCCGACCACCGCAAACCACCACGCGCCACCGCACCGAACCGCAGATGCACACCCTCCACCCGCGGCGAATACACGAAAATCTCGTACTTCGGCCGCGGCTGCGGCAACAGCGTGATCGACTGGGGATCGAATTTGAGCGAGAGATGGGCGGGCGGTTCCCCGTCGGCGTCGCGCCGGAAGTAGTTGGTCCGCAGGGTCGCCGAGACCACACCGAGCACCGCGCGCAGCACCCGGTCGGTATCGAGGCTGACCACCGCGTCGATCTCGGCTTCCAGCCATTCGGTGATGGCCGCGGCCGATTCCGCGACGCCGTCCGGATCGAAATGGGCTTCGAAGAGTCGCACGAATCCGCGCGACATATCCGGGCTGGCCAGCAGCACCCTGGTGATACCCGCCGCGCCGTAGGAGAACCCGGCCTGCTTCAGGTACTTCGCGTAGGCCCGCAGGATCACCACCTGCCGCCAGTGCAGGCCGGCGCACAGGATGAGCTCGTTGAGGGCGTCGACCTCGGCCGCGCCGAACCACATGGCCTCGAACGCGGCGGTGAATCGCTGCGCGATGCCCTGAGCCCCCGGACTGTCGGGCAGATCCAGATCCGCCTCCAGTTCGGGGTCGAGTTGGCTGCGTAAGACCGCCGAGACCACCCGTAACCGGAAATCGTAGATCCAGTCGGAGTTCTCGTTCTCGGTCTCGAGCTGATAGGGCCGCTCGTCGACGACCTCGACACCGAGGCTGTGCAGAACCGGAAGTACCCGGCTCAGCGACACACCCTCGCCGGCGGCGTAGAGGGTGAATCGCCATTCGCCCGGCGGCGCATCGGCTGTGCGGTACAGCGCGGTCCGGAAACGAGCCGTCCCCAGTTCGTTCGGATCAATCCGGAATCGCATCGGCGAAACTGTCTCCTGAATTGTCGTCACCGTGATCGCGCCTTTCCGCTTCGGTTTCGAGCACTTGCTACCTGGGTACTGTACGCGTTTAATGTGCCGTTGTATAGCGGTACGTTGCGCGTGTGTAGGTGATCACCCTGGCACTGGTCTGGAAGAAGGTCGCGATCGGGGGTGTTCGCGCGCGCGTCAGGGCTGCAGCAGACCCGAGCGCGTCAGGAAAGTGCGTGCGCCCGCGGCATTGGCGAATGAACCGGTGTCCACTCGCAATCCGGAGTTCGTATCCGCGAACCACACCGCGGCGGCGGCGCTCACCGCCGCGAATACATCGCCGTCCGCCACCACGCTGGCACCGGCCGTGCGCCATTGGGCGATGGCCTGCCGCAATGCGGCCGGGGTCGAGGTGTGCACTTGAAACGCGAGCGCACGCCCACCGGTGATCTCCCCCATCAGCAGCGGACTGCCGGCGGCGAGCACGCAACTGCGCACACCCTCGGTTTCGGCGTGCGGCCGGCAGGTCGCGGCACGCAGCGGCGCCGGGAGCGCGGCAAGCGGATCCGAATCCACCGCCCCCGGACCGGCGGGCGCGAAACCGGGCGGCCCGGTGAGCGCAGGAGTGGTCAGCGCGCAGGATTTGACCATCAGGAAGGCGAGTAGCAGCAACACCGCGACCGCCGCACCGGCCGCCGCCCGCCACTGCCACTTCGGATGATGCCGATGGACCACGGCCTCCGCCTCGCCGGCCAGATGCCGGCGCACGAACCCCAGGGCCCCGCGCGCCGGATGATGCCCGGCGTGGTGATGTTCCGGGTGTTGGTGTCCGGAGTGCTCGGCATGCGGGCCGGGCCGATGGCCGTCTGCCGCACCGTGCCGTGCGGGCGAATGCGGACCACCGAGCCCGGCAGCCCATCCGGCGACCTCGGCCTGATACGCACCGAGCATCCCGTGCCGCGCCGGCCCGTGCTCATCGCCCGCCGCGCGGCCGTGGACCGCGGGCATCTCCGCCGCGGGCAGCGGCGCACCACAGTTCGCGCAGGCCCCGGCACCCGGACCCCCCGCGTGCCCGCAGTACTGACACCGGACCGTCATCCACGCGCTCCGCGTCTCATCCCCGCCTCACTGCCCGGTGATCACGATCGACGAGATCGCGACGGTGTTGGTGGAGGTGGAACCACTGGATTTGAGGACGGTCAGGGTGATCTCCGACGCCGTGATGGGGGGCTCGATCCGCGTCACCACCAATGAGCGCTGATCCAGCGTCTCCTGGGTGTAGGTGGTCTTGTCGTCATCGTCGAACTGGTACGAGAGCCTGCTCACCGTGCGGAATTTGGTCCACTGATCGGTGCCATCGGTACCCACGTGATCCCACCCCGGCACGATCGCGATCGAATCGATCTCGTACTCCTTGCCCAGATCGATCCGCAGAACCTGCCCGTCGATCTTGTACGCCCGCGGGCACGACCACGCCTTGTCCGGTTCGCCGGAGAAGGCATCCATCCCGTCGGTACCGCCGTCCGGGCAGCTCGATTCCGCGGATTTCACCTCCAGGGTGCCGCTTGCGGCCTCGTCGGTGGTCTGCGGGGCGGCCTGGGTGGGTGCGGCGGTGACCGCCAGGGGTGCGGTGTCCGAGTTCTCGGTCCCGCTGGTGAACACCAGCAGGATCACGATCAGCAACGCGACCACCGCCGCCACCGCGAGCGCGACCTTCGGTTTGCGCAGTTGGTCGACGACCTCACGCGCCAGTTCCTGCGGCGACTGCCGTTCGGCAGGGGCGGGCTCGGGTTCGGGCGGCCGTTCCGGTTCGGCATCGAGCGAATTGCTGCCCGCGAGCCGTCCGGCGACCCGCTCGGAGTTCTCGGCGGCGAGCGAGGACGACGGTCCGGCGTCCGGGAGCTGCCCGCTGAGCAGCGCATTGATCCGTTCGCTCGCCGAGGGACCGGCAGTCGAACGGCGCGGCCTCGACACGACGGGGCCGGAATCGGGGGCGGCCCTCTCCGACCCCACCGACGGCGGGGTGACGCCGACTCCGACCTCGACCGGCTCCCTGGCCGACGGCGCCGCGGCGAGCAGCGAGTCGTCGAATCCGACCGCGGAGTTCTCCGCGGATACTGAATCGGGGATTTCGGTATCCGCGGGAGCTGTTACACCGAGCCCGAATGCCGGATCCGCCAGCAGCGCATCCAGAATCGCGCCTCGATTGCGGAGAAATACATCTCCGGAATCAGCTTCGGGCATAGGCGAAATGGTATCGGCTGCCGGCACCTCACCCTGATCGATATTCCCACCGATGGGGAGCTCCGCTCGCGGGCCGCGGGCGGCGAGCAGGTTTTCTAGCGCGGCTTCTCGGTGGTGACGAAATACTCCGGCGGTACATCGAATACCCGCGCGAGCGCGATGATCAGATCCAGTCGTGGGATGGCGTCACCGTGGATCAGCCGATACAGGCCCGACTGCGAAACCGGCACATCGGGATATGCGAGTTCCAGATGCTGGGCCAGCGAATACAGTGTCAGCCCGCGCGTCGAGCCGTCCTCGGTGGATACCACCGATTCGGCGATGAGTTCCGACAGGCGGCTGGAGAAGATCGCCGCGGCGGCCTGCCGCGGGGTCTGCTCCTGCGTGCCGTCCGGGTCGGCTGCTGCGCTGTCCGGTTCGGGGTCCGCTACCACGGTCATCGAGATTACCTGTTCTGCCATAGTCAACGGGTGGGATATCCGTGCGGCCGGGTGACCGGCACGGTGCGCTCGGAATTCACCGGCGGCGCGACAACACTCGACGGGCGTTCCGGCTGATCGAGATAGCGGGTTTCTCCGCGCGGTTCCACCAGATTCACCCGGACCGTACGCATCGGTATCCGGACATCCAGCTGCGCCTCCCCGACCTGTTCGATCGACAGATCCACCGACCCGCGCCGCGGGCTCCCCGGATCGCTGATGGACAGGGTGGTGGGCGCCGCCGATACCTGCGGGGGCAACTGGTCGAACACCGCGATGGTGGCGTCGCCACTCGAATCGCCCTCGTCGACGCCGGCCAGTCGCAGCGACCGGGCATCGCCCACCGCGCTCACCAGATTCTGCCACCGCTGCGGCCGGTTGGTGTGCACTTCGATATCCGCGCCGACCACCGTCGCCCGCAGCACCAACTGCTGGGCCACCGGCAACAGGGCCTGGACATCGACCGTACGGCGGCGCGGGTTGTAGCGGGCGGGATCGTAGAGCGGCAGCGCCAGCTGATGGCGGGGCTGCCCGTTGATCGCCCCCAGGATCTGGCCGTTGGGCCCGATCGGGATCGCCAGCGACGCCGCCGTCTCCGCGGGCGCCTCCTCGACGGTCCGCTCGTCCCGGGCCAGCGCGTTCAGCGTCACCCCGGTCGGCAGGCTGGCACGCAGCGCCAGCGACTGACGGCCGGGTAGCCGGCGCAGATAGTCCGGCAACGCCTCGTTCATCGCCGGCCCCACATACCGCACCACGGCACGCGGACCGTCGTCCGCCGACAGACCGACCACCATGGTGGTACGGCCGCTGTTCCAGGTCCAGCAGTCGTCCAGGCCCGAATCGTCCAGCTGTGTCCAATCGATACCGAAACTGGTGACGAAACGCCCCGGCACCGGAGTCCGCAGACAATCCCACCGCTCCGTCAGATCGGTGAGCTCGGCCCCCGCGTGCAGCAGCCGGGTGGCGTCCACGAACGCCGCGGCCGGTAGCGGATGCGCGGCCACTCCGCGTTCACGGAGCCGGCCGGCGATCCGATGGGCCGCGGTGGCCAGCGTTTTCGGGCCCACCACCGCGCACGGGCCGCGACGTGACAGCGCCCGGAGATTGCGTTCCTGGTCCAGGCGCAGCACCAGCCACGTCAGCCGGTTCCCCACCACCGGCTGGGTACCGATCAGCTGGTCGTAGAGCATGCTGTAGCTGCCCGCGGCCCGGACCCGCTGACCGGTGGTGACGATATCGATATCGACCCCGATCCCGAACTGGTCGAGCATCGGCAGCAGCGCCTCGACCGGCACCGTGTCCTCGGTGTAGATGGTCTGATCGGCGATCACTGTGGGCAGATCCAGATTCGGCGCGAGCTGGACCATGGCGACCAGCACATCGCCCTCCTGCGCGATACCGCACACTCCGGCCGGAACCTCGATATCGCGGACCGGAAGCGGGCCGGCCAGCAGGGCGGCCCGTGCCGTACGGCCGGTCCGGAAGGACAGCCAGTCCAGGAACCACCGCATCGGTGTCCGCTGCCGGACCCGGATCAGCACCGACAGCATGAGCGCGACAACGATCAGCGCCGCACCCCACAACGGCAGGTACGCGGATAAACCGGCTACCACCACACTGCCTCCGATCGCCATCACCGCGAACGGGCCGCGTTCGATCCCGGCGACCCGGCGGTCGGGCGCGCGTACCGCCCTTTCCGCAGTCACCGTCACTCGTGCCTCCGTCGCCGCGCGTTCACGCCGTAGGTCACGCCGGCCCCGATCAGCACCGCCGCGCCGATCACGATCGCGGCCGTGATTCCCGGTGTGTTGTCGGGCGGTCGCGGGGGTGGCGGCAGTTCCAGTGCCGCCGACTGGTACAGGCCCTCGGGCGCCTCGGGCGGAGTGCGGTAACTCAGGGCCGCGATCGGATCGATCATGCCCGCGCCCACGACGTTGTCGATCCCGCGGGCGGGGGCGTGCGCACTCGCGGTGAGCCGGGCGGTGATCTCCGAAGGTGTTTCGTTGGGATACCTCGACCGCAGCAGCGCCGCCACACCGGCGGTGTAGGCCGTCGCGAACGAGGAGCCGCCGACCGGGGACAGTTTGTTCGGTTCGCCCACGCCGTTGATCACGCCGGCGGCGTCCGGGCCCAGCGATTCGATACTGGTGCCGGGAGCGGCCACGGTGACCCACGGACCCAGCATGGACTCGTTGGTGACGCCACCGCTGGCCGTGGTGAAACCGACCGAGAGCACGGATTCGGCGAAAACGCTCGGTACCGAGGCGGCTTGGACGTACTTCCAGTTCCTCGGATCCCCGGGCCGGCCCGGATCGTGATCGGGATTCTGCCGGCAGTTCCCGCCCCCGGTATCGCCGGCTCCCGCGACGATCAGGGAGCCCCGGGTGTGCACCGCATAACCGACGGCCTCGGCGATCACAGCGAGATCTACGCCCGAATCCACCGGTACGCAGATCGGCAGGGGTATCGCGATGATCCCCGCTCCCATATTCGCGGCGTGCGTGATGGCGCGGGCCATGGTTCGCAACTCCCGCGAGATCTGCTCGCGAGGTTCACTGGACGCCCCGTCCTGCCGGAACGCGTTGGAGCGGTAGCGCAGCGAGATGAGCCGGGCGTCGGGAGCCACGCCGGTCAGCCCGTCCGCGGGATCGGACGCGGCTCCGATGATCCCGGCCACGAGCGTGCCGTGGGCGTCACAGTCCTGGAGGCCGTCGCCGCCCTGGACGACGTAGTCGCCGCCGCCGGTCAGGTTCGGCAACCGGGGATGCGGCGCGACCCCGGTGTCGACCACCGCGACGGTCACCCCGGCCCCACGGCTGAGAGTGCGGGCATCGCCCAGGTTCAGCGCGATCTCCGACGGCGGTGTCCGCGAGACGTCGGTGTCCTTCAGCACACCAGCCGACACGCAGCCGCTCGTCTGTTTGGTCGGTCCCTCCGGACCCGGTGGGCCGTCCGGCGGCGCCACCCCGACCACCACCTCCGGCGGTACCAGTGCCCCGGCCGGGCCGGCCCCGGTACTGAGCAGGAGTACGGCCAGTGCCGCGGCCGCGGCCCTGCCCACCCTCATCAGATTCCTCGCATAGCGGTGTAGATGCCCATGATCCAGAACGCGATCACCGGGACGATCAGAATGAGCGCGTATTCGATGAGGTCGGTGATGCGGCGGGTGACCGGCGTCAGTCGTTTCTCGGGCAGCGTCAGTGCCGCCGCCAGTGCCGCGCAGGCGATCAGGGCCACGATCAGCACGACCGAAACTCGCGCGAACGAACTCCCGTACGCCGTGACCAGTACTCCCGCGACACCCAGGACGGTCACCGCGGATCCGGTGATCAGGGCGATGGCCTGCACCCGGTCCGGGTACCACCGCGACCGCATCGCGAGGATCCCCGCGACGGCCGTGCCCATCACGATCTCCCGGATTCCGCCCGGGCTCACGGCAGCACAGATCACCGTCGAGACCGACAACAGTCCGGAGATGGCGACGATCAGACCGCGCAGGCTGGTGACCGCCAGCCGGGCCCGGCTCTCGATACCGACTTCGTTGTTGTGGCGCGACTGTTCGGCCGCGGCCGCGTCCTCGGCGTTCTGCTCGACATCACGGTGGGTTTCCGCGTCGAAGATATCAGTGAGTGTGGCCGGGTTCACCTCGTTGCCCGGATCGGGCAGGTCGGGCGGCCGGATCCGGGCGATCACCACCGCGATCCGGGGAGCGAGGGTGAGCAGCACCAGCCCGACGAACACCGCACCACCGGCGACCTGGCGCGTCACCAGATCGAAGTACGCCAGCGGCAACACGACGATCGTCACAGTGACGCCGAGTACCGCGACACTCATCAGGGTCGCGATACCCGAACCGGTCACCCGCATCAGGGCCATCGCCGCGACCGCCGCCACCACCGCGCCCGCGGCGATATTGGCGGGTGCGAACGGGCCCGGTTCGCCGTAGGCCGGCGGTACCAGCATGGCGCTACCGGAGAAGAGCAGTGGGAGGGCCGCGAGTGCGGCGCCCAGCGAAATCCGCCGGGCCGCATCGGTGCCCTTGATCGCCACCGCCGCAGCCCAGCACAGTACACCCAGCAGCAGCGCGGGCAGCCCACACCACAGAAACGATCCGGACTGCATCCAGGTCCAAGACAGCATGGTGGCGATACCGACCGAGCCGATACCGAAAACGCCCAGGCCGACGACGGCGGCGGTATCGGAATCGAATTCGGCGAACTCACGCTCGTTGATCAGCGCGAGCGCATCGGTGATGTCCTCGACCACCGGGGTGAAGACCTCCGATGATTCGACCGGCGCCAGCAGCAGGACCGTGCCGTCGACGACATCGTGATCCCCCAGGCTGCGCCACCGCGGAATCGGCGGTTCGCCCGGGCGTGCCAGGCTCCACTGTCCATGCGGCGGACTGAAATCGACCTCCTCGTCGCCGATGGCGTCGGCCAGCACGGCCACCAGGTCGTCGATGAAGGTTTCCACGGTGAACTTGGTCGGGACCACCACATCCACCTGGTAGGTGGCCACCATCACCGCGATCCGCGCCCGCGCGACCTCCGCCGGCGCCGCGCCCCCCGCGGGGGACGGCGGCGCCGCCTGCACAGCGGTCACCGATAATCTCCGTGGTCGCCGACCGTCGGCTCGGCGACATACCCGGGGAAGTCGTCGGCCAGATCGGACGCGAGATCCTCGAAAGCCAGCACGGTCTCCTTCTCCAACATGCGCAGATCTATTTCGCCGCCCTCGGCCAGATGCGGGTCGAACGGTATCTGGATCGTCGGCCGCTGCGCCGAGGCGAACAGCTTCTCGATGGCCTCGATCTCCACCGTCGGCTTGGCGGGGTGCTGCCGGACGATCGTGACCACCGAGGAGGCGATCAGATGATCGAATCCGTGCGAACTCAGCCAGTTCAGCGTGGCCACCGCGCCGGTGACCCCGCCTACCGTCGCCGGGGTCACCACGACGACGGCGTCACTGGTCCGCAGCACGGTATTGGTCGACGAATCGAGCACACCCGTTCCGCAGTCGACCACCAGCAGATTGTAATGGCGCCGCAGGATCTCCACGCCGGTCTGGTACTCACTACCGCTCAGCGCTTCGCCGGCGTCGGTACTCCACGGTGAGGCGATCACCGCGAGGTCGGCGGTATTCACCGAAGTGTAGGAGTGCACGGCGGAGAACGAATCCAGCCGGCCCTTCGCCTGGGCGAGATCGCGCAGGGTGAGACCGTATTGGTGCCGGGCCGTGCGGCTGGACAGATCGCCGAAATCCGGGTTGGCGTCGATGGCGACGACCCGGTCGGGCCGCACCTTCGCGAACATGGACCCCAGCCCGGCCGCGATGGTCGTCCGGCCGACACCGCCCTTCACACTCACCACGGCGATCTGGTAGGGCGCGGTGAGCTGGCGGCGTATGCGGCTGCGGCGGTTCTCGGCCCGCTGTTCGGCCGGGGAGAGCCCCAGGTTGAACCCGACCTTGTTGAGCGCGCCGCGCATCCCGCTGTTCGACCGCAGATGCGCCTGGCGTACCGCCGCGATCTCGGCGAGCAGTTCCGCCGACGCCAGGGCCGGGGGCAGGATTTCGATGCGACCGGAGGTTTCGTAGGCGGGGCGGTGGATCCGGTCGGGTACGCGCGAGTTGTCGGTCGATGGATTCGCGGAGGTCGCGGGTCCGCTGGGATAGCTGCCGTAGGCCTGTCCGGCGCCCGTGTAGCCGGTGCTCCCCGTATAGCCGATCTGTGTCTCGGAATGCACCGCGGCCGGAGGCGTCACGGCACCGCTGTGCGATCCGTAACCCGCTTCCGCCCCGGAACTCGTGTGCGCTCCGGGGCCTGCTTGGGCTGCGGGGCCTGCGTGTGTTCCGTGACCCGCTTGTGTTCCGTGGCCCGCTTGCGGTACGTCACCGGCGGGCGGCGTCGCCCAGGACTGCGCGGCCGGTTCTCCCGCCGCGGGCATGTGTTCGGTGTAGGGCGCCGGCGGCGCGCCCACAGGAGGTGGTGTCACCGGCGGTTGCGCGCTCTGTTGCTGTCGCTGCGCTATCGCCCGCCGTTCCTCTTCGGCCGCCTGCTGATGCGCGGTGGCCGCCCGTTGGCGCAGTTCGGCCAGATCGGGTTCGGAGGTGATCGGTGCGTCGTTTCCGGCCTGCGGGCCGGTCGAGGGCTGCGTGGGAGCCGGCTGCTGGGTCGGAGCAGGCGAGACCGCGGCCGGGGCCGCGCCGGATGTCGGCGGCCCGGACACCGGTCTGGCAGGATCCTCGGCGGTCACTGAACTCCCTCGCTCGGCATCGGTTTCCGGCGGCGGGACGGTATCGGCGGCCGGGGCGCCGGACGCCTCCGCCGCGGGACGGGTATCGGAGGGAGGCGGGGAAACCGGTGTGGCGGGACCACTGCCGGGACGTTCCTCGAGCTGCGCGAAATAGGCGTCGTAGCCGCCTTTGGCGAGCGCCGCGGAGGCGTCGCCGTTCGTTGTCGGTGCCCGGTTCATCTCACCGTCCTCTCATCCAGCACTGGAACGTCAACCGGTGCGCGCGGTGTCGAACCAGCTGCGGCCGGGTAGCAGTTCGGCCAATGCGTTGATACCACTGTGCAGGGCCGGGTCGTCGCCGGGGCGGAAAGTCGACCAGAGTTGCCCGTCCGCGGCACGGCTGGGCGTGGCCACCAATCGTCCCGCGAGCGTGTCGATCACGTTCATACAGGCATTCATATCCGGGACACCGCCACCGTCCCGGTGTTGGACCATGATCACTTCGGCCCGTCGTACAACTTCCTCCATGGCCCGGGTGAGCACACTCGCGGTGCGCGGCAGCGCACCGAGCTCCCGCAGTTCGGCCCGGCGCTCGTCCGGCCCGGCCGGAATATCCTCCAGGGCCGCCGCCGGCACCACGAGCGGATCGAAATCCAGCGCCGGATAGTCGCCCAGTGCGGACTTCACCACCGCCGTCAGTGTATTCAAATCGCGGCCTTCGTGAAACACGGCCTGAATCACGATATGGTCGTCGTGGCGGACGGCCAGCACGTGTTCATTGCCCGCACGCACCAGTGAAGCGCGCAGAATGGTGGGCGTCTGCGTCCCCTGGTCCCGATCGATGACCTGCACCATCAGTTCGGTGTCCGGCCGCGCGAGCCGCCGGATCCAGCCGGCGACCACAGGATGGACCTCGTCACCGGAAATCATTCCCGCCTCGGCGAGTTGTTCCCGGACGATCGCCCATACCCGGTCCCGGTCCTGGATCCGAAAGATATTCGGCCGGATCGACAGAACCGGCGGATAGGTGTCGATACCGACCATGCTCCGGAGCAGGAGAGCGGCATCGACATTCAGATCGATGGATACCGGATCGGTAGCCATCGATTCCGCCGTTCCGGCATCGGCCGAGCGATACTCGAACAAATCAGAAGATACCGAGGAACTCGTTGCGGGCCATATCGTTCCTTTCAAGGTTGATTTCAGATACTCGCTGATTGCTCAGCGGGAAGTCTTCTCGTCGTCGCGTCGCTCATCGTCGTCGTCGTCGAGTTGATCGAGTACCCCCACAAAAGACGAGTCGAGGAGGAGGTGCTCCTCGGATTCTTCGTCCTGGTATTCGATGACGCCGATGGCCGGCGGGCGCTCGAGCACGGGTACCTCGAATTGCTCACCGGGAGTGAAGACCTTGCCGGTCCGCTCGTCCTCGTCCTTCTTCCGCCGCCGCATCCGTGCGGTAGGCGCGGAGACCCGCTGGGGCACATTGCGCACCGGTGCACCGCTGGGCGAGCCACTGGTGGCACCGAACGGCGTTCCCGTGCCCGGCGTCCACCCGGTCGGCATCCGGAAACCGGTGGCGGCACCCGGCATGGAGCCGAGGCCACCGCGTGTCATCCCGAGAGCGACGAGACTACCGACTCCGCCGCTGAGACCCGCGAGAGTCGACGACGAAGGGGCCCCGACCAATTGGTCCAGGACCGAAGACGGTCCATCCATACCGGATCCGCCGTCCGTGACCGTATCGAGCCCGGAGGTGGATTGTTCCGGGAGCCCCTGGGACTGCGTCGGATCCGAGCCACCCGGATCGCCGCCGTCACCCCCCGACTGCCCGTCACCCCCCGACTGCCCGTCGCCGCCGGATTGCCCGTCGCCGCCGGATTGCCCGTCACCGCCGGATTGCCCGTCACCGGTGGATTGAGTGCCGTCACCGGCCGATTGGTTGTAATGCTCGGACAGCAGCTGACTGTCGGGACCGTTCTCCGCCAGATCCCGTAGGGCGTCGCCGGGATCGAGCGGCGGCTGCCCGCCCCCGCCGGGCGCGGTGAGGATCGGAGGCGGCGGCACAATCGGCACGGTGGCCAGAGCCGCCACGATGCGGACCGCATCGATTTCGTAGCCCGTCATCGACGCGGCCGCCCGATCCCAGAGCAGCATGTAGGCACCGACCGCCATCGCCAGTTTGGGACCGGTCACCAACGCCGCGGGGGTATTGGCCGTAGGAACGAAATCGATGATGGCCTCTGTGAGGGCCGTTTCGGCCGCCGTGATCTCCGGCAGCGTCGGCATCATGCCGACGGCCGTCAGGTGCGCCATTGTGCCCTCGTCGGCCGCCCGCGCCAGCGCGTCGGCGATGAGTGTTTGACCCCGCACCCATTCGTTGTGCTTGCGGAATGCCGATTGAGCACGCTGCGTACCCAGACCGCCCGGCCATGAAACGGCCAGATCGGACAGGGAACCGTCCGTACTCGACGCGGCGGAATCCAGGGCGGCGCGGACCCCGCGATAGGCGGTAGCCGTATTCATGAGCGGGACCGCGCCTTCCCCGCTGTTCAGACTGGTCCAGTTCGCCCGCGGGGGCAGGGCCCAGTACTCCAAGAACGGCATAGCGACTCCGCTCCACAGGCCTCCGGGTCAGTCGCCGAAGATATCGTCGACGATTTCTTTGCCCTCCGCCTGGAGACGAGCTCGATCGGCGGCACTCACCGTGGCGGCTCCGGTGGTGTCCGCGGTTTCATAGGTGACGCTCACGGGGACCAGCGCCTGGCCGGCACGCACCTTTTCGAGGACCCCGGTTTCGAGGATGGCGAAATAGGCCTCTTTCATTGCCTTGAAGCCGCCAAAGAGTATGTAGCCGGGCAGATGCGCTCCGGTGGGGCGCGATGCCGCGACGGGGCCGGCCGTGTGCAACGCGGACGACAGCGTCGACTCCCCGATCCCCAGCTTTGCGCTGATCGCGGGAAGCTCTTCGTTGAAGACTGAAAGGGGGATCATCGATGGCTCCGATCGACTGTATTCCTGATTTCCGCATCCGAGCGGTGCATCTAGAACGCTAAGCTATCCCCAACCCTGGGGAGTCCCGCTCACCGGATGGGTTCGGTACGGATGCGACACTCCCCATTCCGGGATCCGAACCGCCTGCGTAAGCGGATTGCCGAGGCGAGGAAGTCGTCGATGCCGGCCATCTCCCGGAGGATCAGGGCGACATCGACGCACCTACTGATAGAGATCGGATCGCTGTCCGACCCTCCCCACCGCACGGCCTCGAACAGCACACCCGGACATCACCGCCGAGAGAGCACCGAAAGCTTCCGAGGCCACTCCGTCCAGCGATGCCGTCTGCTACTGGAACAGCCTGGCGATCGCGCTGTCCGTCTGCTGCACGGAACCGCCACTGGCGGCGATTTCGATGACCTTGCTGTTCAGGTTCTTCAAGGACTCCTCCAGCGCACTCATTCGTGCGTGGAACTCCTTGGTGATGACACCGAATTGGTCCGCACCGTCACCCTGGAACGTCGCAACGGTTTCGTTCCAACGATTCTTCACATCCGGAATGATCTCCTCACGAAGCCGGGTGACCTGCCTGTTGGTTTCCCCGGTGAGTTCATCGACTTTTCCGTAGTGATTGGAAATTTCACCCATGTCGGTTCAATCCTTTCAATGGTATGGATTCGACAATTCAGTCGAAGTTGAGATTGATCTTCCCGTAATCCTGCTCCAGGACAGCGGTATCGGTGAATTGCCCGTCACTCCACGCGCCGGTGGCGTTTCCGACGTTCACGACACCGTCATCGCCCATGGCAGCCCGAAGACGTTCCGACTCGTCGAGTGCGGTGGTATCGGTCTTGATTCCCGCGGAGTCCAGGGGATTCATGATCTTGTCCTGGATCATGTGGGCGGAGCCCTTCAGGTGCTCGTACACGTTGCCGAGCGCTTCATAGCCCGCGTTGCCGATCTGCCCCTTGACCGCGGCCAACCACTGCTGCTGGATACCGGACATGGCCTGTGCGGCGCTCTCGATATCGCCTTGGATGACCGCGAACTGACCTTTCGCAGTTCGCAGCAGATCGCCATCGGCGACTGTTTCAATATTCATAGCGGTTTCCGATCCTCTCGAATGATGTGGTTGCGCCTCGGATGATCACCGGGACATCTTTGTGTCGTCGGATTCTGTGCCACCGGCGGACTGTCGAGTGCACCGACGAGTAACGCGCCTGGTACGAAGTTTGCTCCGGCCTTCGGTCTTCCTCCCTCCGGGCGTCGACGCTTCCGCGCCGAAAGTGCGCCGATTTGTTCCGGACGTTCCGCACCGGCGCGCTCGACAACCGGAGGACGTGCCGAAAGTGGTCCAGTCGGAGGGAGTGAGATGTCGCACAGGCTGTCCGAATTGGACAGCTCCGGTCCGAATCCGTCCCGGCCGGCGTTCCGCAGCGGAGCCCGCTTCAGCGGTGGATCGGCCGCGTGAAAATTGTCAATTGGCATGGCGACTCCGTTCCGGAGCAGTTACCGGGTCATCTGGGAGATACCGGCGCGGCGATCCCGACGCCCTGCGTCCCGTTACCGGCGCCGCCCGGAGTCGACCGCTCCGCACCGAGCCGGGCTCCGACGGCCGGACGATGTTCGGTCACTGACAGGGGAACCATGGATATCTCCAATCGACCGTTGCCGAGATCGCATCGAGGCGATACCGAAAACGCTAAGCCATTCCCAACTGTGGGGATGAACTGCGAGACATCGACTTACGCCGATATCGGTGGCTGCTCACGCCGACTGCCAGGCGGCCTGGACGAGGTCTCGGCGTGACAGCAGCGGTTCCACGAGAATCCCCCGGCCCAGCGGCTGCTTGGTCGCCTTCACGTCTCCGATGAGCATGCCGTCCATCTTGGTTCCGTCCATGATGAAGCCGGATGAGTTCAGGTTCTTGACCTGACCGAGCACCGAGTCGTACATGGCCGAATCCGCCTGGGCGATGTTGCGTGCCGCCACGAGGTGGAAGCCGGTGTCGCGACCGTCCAGAATGATCTCTTTCAGCGGATCCAATGGATTCATCTGGCCACGCTGCGAGACCATATGGTAGTCGTCCACCACCACGAAGATCTCCGGCCCGCTCCACCAGGATCGTTCCTTGAGCTGCTGGGTGGTCACTGCGTCCGGCGGTCGCCGACCCCGCATTTTCGCAACGAACGGGGGCAGGTATTCGGTCAGATCGCGAGAACTGGTGAGGTAGCCGACCATATATTCGGGCGGAAGGGCGTCCATGTGCTGACGCCGGTAGTCGACGAGCAGCACTCGGGCCTCGTCCGGGGTGAAACGGGTGCGGATGGACTCCAGGATCGCACCGACAGTTGTCGACTTACCGCATCCGGTCGATCCCAGGATCACGAAATGGGGCGACACCCCGAAATCGATAACGGCCGGCCCGAGATCCGATTCACGGACACCGAACGGCACTGCCAGCCGCTGGGCCAGATTTGTCGGGCGGGGAACGTTTTCCAGGATCGCCGGCAAACTCACTTGTCCTGGAAGCAGCCGGACTTCGGGCGCCCGGCGGCCGGAATACGTCTGGCTCAATTGAGCGATCGTCGCAGTCAATCCCGCGGACGCGGTCTCGGCATCACCTTCACCATCCGTCCGTGGGAGCGCAGTCAGCATATGGAGCGCGTCTGTGGAAATACAGCGCCCAGGCCGGTGGGGCGGAATTCCGGCGACGACTGCCCGATGCGTGTTGAACACGGTATCGGTGAGATCACCGAGACGCATCTCCACACGGGTTTGTAGCAGATCCTTCACCTGCGGCCGGATCGCGGCCCATCGTGAACTGCTCACCACCAGATGGATGCCGTAATTCAGTCCCTGGAGAGCGATATTCTCCATCGTCGGCATGTACTCTTCGTAGAACGGCCCGTTCACGGCGAAACCGATATCCCAGCCGTCCACCACGACGAACACATCACCGTGCTCATCCCCGTAGGACGACAACTCCGCCGAACCCTGCGGGGTTGCCCGGCGCCGCCGGAAATCCCGCATGGAATCGATTCCGAGATGGTCGAACAGCGTCTGACGCGAGGTGATGAGATTGCGGATCAGCGCGAAGGTACGGCGGATCCGGTCCACATCACGGGCCGCGGCCACGGCGCCCACATGCGGGAGCGCCCGCAACGGTGAGAGACCGCCGGAGAAGTCGAAGCAGTAGAACTGGACCTGCTCCGGCGTATGGGTCAGCGCGGCCGAGACCATCAGGGTCTGCAGGGCGGTGGATTTACCCGACTGCGGACCGCCGACCACCGCCACATGCCCGCCGGCGCCGGACAGATCCACCGACCAGACATCCTGCCGCTGCTGACGGGGCCGGTCGACAATGGCCCACGGAATCCGCAGCGTGCCCGCCTCCACGGCCGGCACAAGGCGGTCCAGGGTCGGCGGGACCGCCAGCGGGGGCAGCCACATCTTGTGCGCCGGACGTCCGTGCCGGGCGAACTGTTGCAGCGTCGTCTCCATCACGGTGACCACTTCACCGTCGGTGTCGCCGGGTTCGGGTGCGTGCACCACCTCCACCGGCTGCGCCGGGCGCATCTCCGCGATATAGGCGGCGGTGAACCGTTGCGGCGGACGGTATCCGCCGCCGGGGCGGCGGGCCCGCTGCGCGCTGGACGCGGTGGTCTGCGCGGGTGCGGTGTAGGGGGCGCCCACGTAGGCGGCCTGGAAGCGTTGCAGATCGCCCGCCCCGACGCGCAGATAGCCCGAGCCGGGCTTCTTCGGCAGGTGGTAGGCGTCGGCGGTGCCGATGGCATCGCGGGAATCGCTGGTCTGGTTGGTGCGCAGTGCGATCCGGTACGACAGGTGCGCCTCGAGCTCACCCATCCGGTTGGCCGGGACCTTCTGCGAGGAGAGCAGCAGATGGATCCGCAGCGAGCGGCCGAGGCGGCCGATGGCGACGAACAGTTTCGAGAAGCCGGGATGCTGTTCGAGCAGTTCGGCGAATTCGTCGAGGATGATCAGCAGGGTCGGCAGCGGTTCCAGCTGCGCGCCCTGTTCCCGCGCCCTCTCGTAGTCCGCGACGCTGGCGAAGTTGCCGGCGTCGCGCAGGATCCGCTGCCGCCGTGCCATCTCGCCGTTGATCACGTCTTCCATACGGGTGACGAGATCGGCCTCTTCCTCCATATTGGTGACCACCGCGGTCACATGGGAGAGCCGGTCGAAGCCCAGAAAGGTCGCTCCGCCCTTGAAGTCGACCAGCAGCAGGTTCAGTACGTCCGGAGAGTGTTCGGCGATCGCGGAGAGCACCAGGGTCCGGAGGAATTCCGATTTACCGGAACCGGTCGCGCCGATGCACATACCGTGCGGGCCCATACCCTCTTCGGCCGATTCCTTGATGTCCAGGCGCACCACCTGGCCGGTGGGGTCGTACCCGAAGGGAATGTTCAAGCGGTTGCGGTCGGCGTCCCGGCGCACCGGCCACTGCCGGTCCACGCGGACGCTGCCGGGGTCGCTGATACCGACCATATCCTCCCAGGAGGTGCTGCTGGTGGCCTGTTCGGCGGCCACCGCCTCCACCACCGTGGACAGCCGGTACGGGGAGAGCCGCCGCGCCACGGCGGTGGCCTGCGGTATCGACATGAGGTCGGCGGTCCCGACCAGCCGAGTGCCGCGGGCGGTGATCTCCTGCAGCGCGTGGTCGGCGCCGAGGGCGAACTTCAGCGAACGGGGCAGCGATTGTTCCGAGGGTCCGAGCCGCAACCAGGTGCAGCCGTCGATACCGGAGATATCGCGGTCGGTGTTGGTACCGCCCGATTCCACGATCAGGACGAAATGCGATTTGTCCAGCGCGGGCTCGTTGTTGGCCGAGAACGGACCCCGGTTCAGTCCGGCGAGCACCTTCGTACGCAATTCCGCCACGGTGCGGTAGATCATCCGGCTCGAGCCGATGGCATCGCTGTCGGCCGGATGCTGGGTATGCGGCAGCCATTTCAGCCAGGACCACTCCGGCGAATCCGGATGGTTCAGTACCGCCGCCACCGCGACCTGGTCCGGGCCGTGCAGCACCGCGATCTCGGCGATCATCGCCCGGGCCAGGCCCGCCACCGCGGCGGGGTCGCCGTCCAATCCGACCAGCGGCGCGGAGAGCAGATTGATGGCCACCGGCATCCCGCCGACCGTCGAATAGGCCTTGGCGAACCGGGTCAGTTCGACCACGCCCACCGGGTCCAGATCCGAGGTCGGCGCCGCTTCCGGCACGATCACCCGGACCTGGTTGGCGATCCGGCCGCGGCCCATCCGGACCCGCAGGAACTGCGGATTGGCGACCTGCACCTCCCACATCCGCTTACCGCCGACCAGCCGGCCGAGCCCCGCCGGGCCCGGGTGCGTATAGGAGAGGTAGTCGTAGAGTTCGGTTTCGGACTCGTGAATGGTTTTGCGGTTGTCGGTGATCGAGCGCAGATAGTCCTTGCGTTCCTCGTTCAGGCCGGCCGCGGTGCTGGTGGCACCCCCGCCCCCGCCCAACTGACCGCCCATCATGCCGAACATCGACACGATCATCATCATCGGGAACATCAGCATCATCGGCGACATGGCCCGGCCGCCGCTGAACATCATCGCCATCATGCCGACCATGGCCGCCACCATGATCACCGGCATGATCATCTTGATCTTGGACATGGGCACCGAACTGGGCAGTTCGGTCGGTGGCTGCAGCCGCAGTTCGGTGACCGCGGGCGCCTTGGGGCCGCGCGCCATCCGCGCCGGCCGCACGAAACGGCGGGTCGCGGTCATTTCTTACCCGTCATCTGCACACCCGCCATATTCGGTGGTATCCCGTCGTGCTGGATCATCGCGTCGCCGACCGACAGCGTGGGCCCGATCGCGAAGAGCGAGACGATGCTCCACGGCGCCGTCACCGGCGGCCGCAATCCCAGGGCGGTGAGCGTCGGATCGCTCTGGCCACCCGATTTCATATCCGCGCCGATCCCGTATCTGACCCCGCTGTCGGAAATCCAGAACAGGGATTCACGCAGCGGCGAACCCGGTTCCGAGCCGGTGACCTGCACGAATTTGCCGGAAGTGCGCGGCAGATAGGCGAAGTCGGCGGTGGCGCCACCGGAATACGGCGCGGTGACCAGCTGCACGGTGCGGCCCTGCTCCTCCTTGGTGAGCGGGAGTTGCCGGCCGAACAGCAGCCGGGTGTGCGGGTCCGGGTCGGTACCGGTGCGGGTCCACTCATAGCAGGTGATCAGATCGCGGATCGGATCGAGGATCTCCACCGGTTCGACCGGATAGGTCGCCGTTCCCGGCCAATCGCCGGGCCGGAGATTCGCCGCGGCGACATCCGGGCCGATGGTGCTGGTGGCCACCGAACCGTGGGAGTTCGCGTTGCGGACGATCGAGGCGAGCACCGCGCTCACGCGCACCAGTCCCGCGTTCGACACCAGATAGTAGGCGGCGGGTTGATTCGGTGTGGCGACGGTGACGATGGAGCCGACCACCGCGTCCAGCGCCGGTTTCAATGTCACCGGTGCCCCCGCGCCCGGTACATCCGGGACCCGGATCGGCGCCACCTCCGGTATCGCGCCGAGCAGTCCCGGCGACGCGGCGGCGACCTGCACGGTCGAGTCGATCCCCAAGGCCAGCATCACCGGTGATTCGGCGAGATTGATCTCCGCGCGCACCACGCCCTGCACCGGGTCGGAGTACACCAGCCACGTCGCGTCGTCACCCCGCAGTAGCCGCGCCTGCCGGCCGCTCAGTTCGTGGACGGCGTCGTCGTCCACCGTCAGCGGTCCGGCGATCGCGGTGGTGAGCACCGCCGACCGGGTCAGGGTAGGCAGACCCGTCTTCGGATCCACCGGAGCCGCGGCTCCGGTGCGGGCGGTATCGCAGACCGTCCACTGCGAATCCTTCTCTTCTTCGTCGGAGATCTGACCCGGCGCACCCGGTATCCCGACCCAGGCACCGCGTGGGTACTTCGCCAGTTCGCCCTTGGACACTTTCACCGGATTCGCGGCCTGGCCCACGATCAGCCGTGCCGAGGTCAGGTTCAGTGCGGGATGCAGCCGGTCGCCGAGCTTCACATAGAGGGCGCCGCTGTCCTTCTCCGCGATGATCGGCGAATCACCCACCGGTTTGGCGGGTTTGAAGAACGCCAGCACGGCGGCCCCCGCGATCCCGATACAGGCGATCGCCACCCCGATCGCCAGCGCGGTGGACCGGCCACGGGAGGGGTCGTCGATCATCGACGCATCGCGGCGTACCAGGGCGTGTTCGATCCGGTGCAGCAGGAACCGCCAACCCGAAACCTGGTGTTTGGTCACCACCCGGAAGCGTGCCACCGGTATACGTTCCTTCCGCCGACCTCGGCCACAACCTAACGCGCGGCCCACTGCCGGAATATTCCCAAAATTGGGAAGATCCGGTAGGCCGGGCGGAACGCGTTATTTGGCGACCGGCGCCAAACCCTGCAGAGCCGCGGTGATATCGAAGGCGTCGACGGTCATGAGTTCCTCGTCGGTGAGCGCGGCGATGTCCACATTGTCGCGGGTGAACCGGAAATCCCGTTCGGCCTCGGCGGCCTCCACGACATTGCGCACGAAACGACCGTTACCCGCCAGGTCGATGAGCCGGCGGCCGTTCTTGTTCTGCTCCGACATCACGGTGCATCGGTCCCGCAGTACCTCGCGCGCCTGATCGGAGAGGATGGAATCCTTCTTACCCGCGATATGGTCGGCGATCTGGACCAGTTCATCGGGGTCGTAGCTCGGGAAGCGCACCCGTTTGGTGAACCGCGACGACAGACCCTCGTTGGACTGCAGGAAACGATCGATCTCCGCCTCGTATCCGGCGATGATCACCACCAGTTTGTCGCGGTCGTTCTCCATCCGGGCCAGCAGCGTGTCCACCGCCTCCTTACCGAACGCGTCGCCGCCGGACAGCCCCTCCTGGATCAAGGTGTAGGCCTCGTCGATGAACAGCACACCGCCGAGCGCCGAATCGATCAGCGCGTTCGTCTTGGGCGCGGTATGGCCCAGATGGGTGCCGACCATATCGTTGCGGGAGGCCTCGATCACCTCGGCGTTCTCGACCACACCCAATCCGGCGAAGATTTTCGCGATGACGCGGGCGATGGTGGTCTTACCCGTACCCGGCGGCCCGGAGAAGATCAGGTGGTTGGAGCGCGAATCGACCGCCAGCCCGCGTTTGACGCGCACCTGGTCCATCAGCACACCGGATTTCAAGCGGTCGACCTGCTCCTTGACCGAATCCATACCGATCTGGGACTGCAGCAGCTTCGACGCCTCGTCGAGCAGGGTGTCCCGTTCCGCCTTCGCCGCACTCGCCGCGACCTCGGCGGGATCGTCACCGGACTTCGGGTCCCAGATATCGACGCGGGAGGCGATCACCGCCGGTGTGGTGACCTCGAGCCGGAAGTTCTTGTCCCGCACCGCCTGCTGCCACTTCGGCCGGTCGGGCCACAGGCCCGACCCCTGCAGGCCCTTGAGAATCTTCTCGGCGGCGTCGTGTTCACCGTTGTGCCGCAGGATCATCCCGAGCAGATAGTGCGCATCGGCCCAGATATAGGAGAGGTTGCCGGATTGGCTGTCCTCCACGATCCGCTGCGCCCGCGGCATCGCCTCACCGAGGCGCCCGAGATGCGCCAGGGCGGTCGCCGCCATCAATTCGGCCGCGATATCGAGCAAACCGTCCTCGAGCACCGGCTTCTGCCCGCGGTTGGCCAGCACATCGGGCCAGCGGCCGGTCCGGTAGAACAATGAAAGCCTGGCGAAATCGGCGACATCGTCGCCCCGGACCTCGTCCAGAATGGCCACGGCTTCCTGCCATTCACCACCGTTGGCGTAGGCGCAGGCCTGCGCGATGGCGATCTGATCGCGGTCGGCCATCACCACCCGCAGCCCGAAGACGCCGATCTCGACCTGGCACCACAGGGCGCGGTCGACCAGACCGGCGCGCTGCTGGTCACGATAGAGATTGTGCGAAGAGCGATAGGCACCGTAGATGACCTCGGAGGTCACCTCCCCGGCCATCGCGCGGCCCAGCCAGGCATCGCACATATCCGGATCGAGATCCGTTGCCGCCGTGAACGCCGCGCGTGCGTGCTCTTCGTTGCGCACCCCACCGGCGACCAATCCCAAACTCTGCACGCCCGTGTAGAACGCGTCCTCGGCCGCTGACAACTCGGACTTCCCTTCCGCCGACCCTCGCCTGGTGGCAGGGTAGGCCACCGCGACCGATCCGGACGCACCGGCCATTTCCCGCCCTTGGGAATACTCATCATTCGATCAGCCCGAACCGGTGCGGTATTCGATCGGGGCGGCCTCTCGGATCAGCCATACGAAGGGCGACGCGCCCCGAGTCCAACCTTCCCGTTTTTGAACGGCTCGTAAAACAGCGTTAGGGTATCGACGGCCGCACGCCACACCCCGCGCCGGCCGATCCCTGTAGACAGCCGGCCTCCGCGATCCGGGGCCGGCTTCTGCCTGCATTCATCGAGAAGCCGCACATTCCGCAAATTTCGGGCGACCCGGCTCTCCGGCGCCATCCGTCTTCCCCCCACTGGCAATAGTGCCGTTATTTGACGGCTCGTTATTTGCCGCTAGAGTAGTCGGCAGGTCACCAGTTCCCTCATCCCTGATGACCGTTCCAGCGGCGGCCGGTGGAAACAGCGAGCCACCGGCCGCCGCATTCTCTCGATCAGATCCGAGGCGGGCCGTCATCCCGAGTCGGCGGAGCCGATACCCGCGGGGCCCCCGGCCGCCCGTCATCGTTGTGTCCATTCCGTTCGTCACGCTGGTGGGCTCCCCCGCCCGGCGGCCCGGTAGGGACCTTCGCCGACGGTCGAGCGGGTGCACCGGATGACGGAATCCCGTCGGCATCCGGCTTCCCGCCCGCACTCTCCCGGCTCATATCGTCGCCGTTCCCGGCAGCTCGAACATCCACCGGCTCGGCCGGCCGGACGGCAACTGCCTCCTTGTCGGCGTCCGGTCCTCGCGGCGGCCCGGCGATCTCTCCGGATGGCGGCGTCGAATTCCCCTGTGCCGCCACGACAGGAATCCGCGGGACCTGACGATCGGGCCTGGCCCACGGTGTCTTCGACGGCTCCGCACCGGCGCCGGCCGGACGCAGCGACCAGGGATTCGGCTTTCCGGAGCCTCGGCGCCGAGCGGACTTCCCTCTCGGAGCCCGTGCAGCCGGGCCCGCCGAATCCCGGGGAGCGGCCTTCCCGGAACCGGCGTCCGCGCCGCCCGGTCCCGCGGCTGCGGGGCGGCTCCACGGATTCGCCGGCGGCACCTCCGTCGCGGCGGCCGCCGGGCCATCGGATGATGCGAGCACAGCGCTGTCGACCGGCGACACAGCCGACGACGAGGAAGCGGTCGATACCCGCTCGGCAGGGCCCGCCGAACCGTTGTCGACAGCTGTCGCGGGCGCCCACGGCGAATCGTTTCCGGCTGTCACACCCGAATCCGGACCCGCCCGGTCGACCGATTCGGATCGCGCGCCCGGCGCTCCCGTCGTATCCGCCCCCGGGGTGCCGGCCGCCTGCGCGGCGGACGGCATCCGCCCGGCCCCGTCCGGCGATCCGGCCGGCGGTGCCGAAGTCGCGGGTTCCGGCTGCGCCCCTGCCCCGCCCGGTCCCCCGCTTCCCGGCCCGGACCCGTTGCGCCGGGACTCGTCCCCGGGCGAGTCCGTTTCCGGGGTCTTCCCCGAATCCGGTATCCAGTTGCGGGGAACCGCACCCTGCTGCGGCGCCGAGGTCGGCTGCTGCGCGGGACTGCCGACGGAGAGAGCGCGATCGGAATCCGCCGGATTCGATCCCGGTGGCACCCCGCCCGGCTGCGCGGGGGTCGTGGGAGCGGGCCCCACCGGTGTGGTGAAATCCAGTGCCGCCACGTTGTTGGCGAACTTCTCCGCGTGCCCCATGATGTCGTCGGCATGGTCGTCGAGAACCTGGGCGTAGCGCCGGACCTCGTCCGGATCGATGCGGAGCACATCGTTGCCCCCGGGATCGACTCCGAGCAGATCGGCGGCCGCGTCGTAGACGACGCCGTTGATCATATCGCCGACCGCCTCTTCCAGCGGTTCGATCGCCTTGCCCAGCACCTCGGCGAGGATATAGGCGATGAGCATCTGCTCCATGGCTTTGACCAGCTGCTTGGCCGCCATGGAGAGGGATTGCCCCAGCGCCATGGAGGCGCCCCCCGTCGCCACGGTCGCCGCCATCGCCGTGGCGTAGGCGGCCGCGAGCAACCCGAGTTCGGTGAGCACCGCGACCTTCACCGCGGTGATCACTTCGGCGGCGATCTCCAGCGCCGTGGCAACGCCGTTACACAGTTCGTCGAGTTTCTCCATATGCGACGAACTGAGCCGCGCCCACGACGCCACCAGGGCGCGGTAGGACTGCCCCTCATAGACCGCGCCCATATCGGAGATGGCCCCGGTCGCCGACGCATGGGTACCGGCGACCTCGTCGGCGAACGTGCGCACATGCCCGGCCAGTTCACGGACCTGGTCCTCGTTGATATCCGGGTAGGGGACACCGACGAAGTTCAGGAACATCGCCACTTCGTGGGGTATCTCGATGGCCAACGACGCGGATTCCGCTCAGACGACTCGAACCACTACGGCGCTCGGGGGCATCGATGAATACGTGACCGTCGCACCCGAATACGGCGCCTCGATCACCATACCGTTGCCGGCGGCGAGCTGAACGTGTTCGGGTCCGCGGGAGCTGAACGACCCCGCCGGGAACACCAGATCGCCCGCCCGGACATCGCGCGGATCGACCCGCTCCCCCGCGTAGATCTGTTCGTAGGTGGTCCGGGGCAGTACCACCTCGCCGTTGGTCGCCTGCGCGATCGCGTACTGGGTCAGGCCGGAACAGTCGAAACCGCCCCCGGAGGGACCCCCGGCGCCGCCACCGCCCCAGATATAGGGCAGCCCGAGCGCGGTCTCCGCCGCCTGGGCCGCCTGGCCGCCCCTGGTCTTATCCCAATTACGCCGCGTTCTCCGGGACGGCTGCTGCTGGGTGACCTGTTGCCCGGACACCATGCGCGGGCGCCGCCGGCGCCGCCGTTTCCGGGGCGGCGTGGAGGCTGTGCGAGCGCGCTCGGCGAGCGCCACCGGCGGCATGATCTGCGCCGCCTGTCTACGTGCCGCGTCGATATCGGAGTTCACCTGCCTGGTCGCGTTCGTGATGGTCTGCTGGGCCGAATCGAGCAGCGCCGGACCGCTGAATCTCGTATCACCGATGGTGGTGATGGCCTGGATGCGCGCCTGCAGGTCGGAGATCTGACTGGTCAGAACACCCCGCCCGTTCAACGTGCCGGTCCCCGATTCGGTGACCGTTTTGCTCACGACCCCCTCGCGGCCGTGCTGGGTCTCGAGCACCGTCCGCTGCATGCCCAGGGTGCCGTCGTAGCCTGTGACCCCGCCGCCGGAGAGCCGGCTCAGATCCGCGGCCATGGCCTGCGCCAGAGCAGCCGACGCGCGTTCGGACGGCTGCCCGGCACCGTACAGGCCGAGCAGCTCACGCAACACACCGTGCACATCGTCGGTCAGTGCCGGCATACGATCAGCTCAGCTTCGCTCATCGCACCGACTTACCTCTCTGCCCCACACCCCGGGCAATTCTTCGGCAACTACGCCCTATTTTCGTGGCAACTACGCCCTATTTTCGTGTCTCGACTATGCGACACGACGGCGGTGAACGCCGCGCATCGTATTCCCATCCTTAGGAAGACAACACAATGAAAGAGATTGCACGGGAGGCGACGACAGCGGATGGATACAGCGACAGCGGACGCGAATCTCGATACCCCCGAGCCTGCGTCGGGCGGCCCCCGGCCGGCTGATCAACGACCGCGTGATCCGCGAACACTGGCCGCCACAGCGGGTCCCGCCGAGCCGCACCGCGCCGATATCCGATCCACCGCGGCGCCCACCGGCAAACAAGAACCCGGCACCGGATCCGGCGCTACCGGAACGACACCCACCGACGGCAACACCGCGAAGTCCGGTGGTTTGCATGTTCTCGGGAAAACCGGGCCGGAGAAGCCGTACACCACCATCACGCTGCTCCGGCCGCCCGGAGCCTCGCTCGAACTCAAAGGCTTCATCGGCCAGGCCGAATCCGCGATGCAGCAGTCGGTGGACGTGCTCGGATACGGCCGTTCGGATCCGCCACCGCCACCCAAGAACGGCCGTACACCGGACAAGGTTCAGCTCGCCGGTCTGCCGGGATCGGGTGCGGGCGTGGACCAGTACAAGCAGAAGGTGCTGTCGGCCGGTGCCCGGCAGGACTCCATGGTGGATATGGACGCCCAGGTGGATGGCACCTCGCAGATAGTCGCCGCCGAGCAGGCGCAGACACTTTTCAAAATCCACCACATCAAATCCGATCTGAATGCCGCACTGGCGTCGGTCGGGCCCAAGAAGCTCAAACCCGCCCAGGAAGCCAAGATCATGGACGCCGTCGCCGTCTCGGTGACCAAGGTCCACGACGTCGTCCAGGCGGCCCAGGACGTGAACACGGGCGCCGCGGGCGGCGGATCCGCAGGCGGGGGTGGTGGCGCCGCGGGCGGTGGCGCCGCCGGCGGTGGCGCCGCGGGGGCCGGCGCGGCCGGTGCCGGTGGCGCCGGTGGCGGGCTCGGTTCCATCCTGCCGATGCTCGCCATGCTGCCGATGGCCCTGATGCCGATGCTCGGCCAGCTGCCGGAGATGCTCGGGAAGAAGGACGACGAAAAAGAGGACGACGAGGACGAGGACGAGGCGCCGCCGAGCCAACCGGCGCCGTCGCCCGGCCCCTCTCCGACCGACCCCACCGCACAGGCCCCACAGGGTGCGGCACCGCCGCCGGAAGGCACACCGCCGCCGAACCAGAATCCGCAGCAGGGGACACCGCAGACCGAGATTCCCTTCGGCCCGACACCTCCCAGCAAACAGGTGTGAATCTCGGTCAACCGGTGAGCGATCGATCGCTCACCGGTTGACCGGACACCGCTCTGCCCGGCAACCATAACGAGAGCGCCGAGAACAGCGCCCGTCCACGGCTACCGACTCCGGCGGCGCGGATACGACGGTAGGCAAGAGTCGTGAACCACCCGACGACGAATCCCGGGACAACGAGATTGCCGGACCTGTCGTATGGCTCTACGCGCGCACTCGCGACCGAAGGCCGGGCCGACCGGAGCGCATACTCGATACCGTTGCCCGTGCGACAACCAGCGACGATGACCTCGCAACACCCGCCGGGCCAGGTGTCGAGAGGTTCACCGCATCCCGCGGCCGGCGCGGTCGGGCCAGGCGCATGACGTCGGCGGGTCCGTCTGTGACGTCCACCTGATGGGCGGTGTGGCGGCGGCTGGATTCGGCCACCGGACTCCGAGCCGGAGAGGCCGGCGAAGTGCCTCTGCCGCGGGCCGGCAACGCCGCTTCACCGATTCGCGCGGTGGCCCACCCGGTTCGGGACACTCGTGTTGTCACGAACCCGGGCGAGCCCCCGACTGGCCCTCACTGTGGGGTCACTGTGCTTCCCGGTCGGTGGCAGGCGGAGCTACCACCGGTGGAACCACAGCGGGCGGCGGGCCCGCGGTCGTGTTCGGCGCCGAGACGGCCCCGGCGGGCGGAGCCGGCGGGGTCTCGCCGGCAGGGGCGTCCGCGGCGACCGGTGGCGCGGAGACGGCACCCGTTCCGCCGCCGGGCTGCGCGACCCGCTCGTCCGCGCCCACCGCCACCGTGGCCGGTACCGCGGTGAACGCGGGATGCTCCAGCACCTGGCAGTGCGCGTAGACGGCGTCCCGCAACACCTGCCGGTCCGGTTCCCGTTCCAGCAACGCGACCAGTTCGTTGCAGCGGCGCTCCCAGACCATCGCGCGCAGCGCGCCGACCTCGTCGCCCACCCTGATGGCACCGATATCGACCCGGCCCACATCGACCCGCTGCGAGATCATCGCCGCGGCCAGCAGATCGTCGGCGTCGCGTAGTTCCTCCCACCAGGACCGGGGGATCTCGTCGCCCGCTTCGACCCGGGCCAGGATGCGATCGCGGATACCGCGGGCTCCGACCGTGTCGTAATGACCGGGCACGGAACGGGAGAGCTGGGCATGGGCGTCGAGTGCCAGCGCGATACAGCGCGCGCGAACTCCGGCGTCCGGGACCGCGGCGACCGATTCCAACGACGGCACCGATCCCGTGATGCCCAGCCGGTCTGCGGTATCGGGGGTGAGAACGCGCAGGTCGACGTCGTACCCGGGTCCGACCAGGCCCTGCATCGCCACCTCGCCGAGCCGGCCCTGCAGTCCGGGATCGATCGGTCCGGACGACACCAGCGCGGACAGGGTCGCGTTCGCTTTCGCGCCCCACGCCAGCCCGAACTCGACCAGGACCCGGGCGGGGTCGGCGACACCCTCCCAGGGAGCGGCGACATCGCCGTCGGCGGCGAGCAGTTCATCCCACAGCCACGGGGTGGAGACCTGGCGCGGGATGTAGAGCCCGGCGGGCAGCCAGCCGCGGCCCTCGTTGGAGGTGATGAACATTCCGGCGCCGCCCGGGCCGCGCAGTACCGCTACCGCCCAGGTCATTCCGACCGGGGAGTCGGTCGCGGCGAGGACCGCGCCGAGCAGGGTCTTGGCGAGGACGAGGTCGTCGTTGGCCGTATCGCCGACGATGTAATCGGGTTCGGCTTCCCGGTCCTTGGCGGAGGCCACGGCCGAGTTGAACGGTGTAGGGGCAGCCACCGGGACGGGTGTGCCGTCCGGTGTCGCGTTCGAGGGTGCCGCGCTCGCACGGTCGTCGCCGGAGCCGGCGCCGAGAGGTCCGCCGACGAGGCCGTTGCCCGGGGGCATGACGCCTGCGGTTCCGGCCGGTCCACCCGCGGGCCCACCGGCGCCGGGTGTCCCCGCCGCGGAGGCGGCGACGTTCTCCCCGGGGGGCACCGAACCGGGCGCGGTGACGCCGGTCTGCGGTGCCGTGCCGGGCTGCCCGGGCTGCGCCGCACCGCCGGATGGGGTGCCGCCGGGGCCGGCCGCGTCCGCACCACCGGTGGGGACGGGCCCGCCCCCCGGACCGGTCACGGCCGGACCGGTGCCGACCGTGTTCTGCGCCGCGCCGACCGGAGCTGTCTCCGGGCCGCCCGGTGTGTTGAACGCGGGTCCGCTCGGGGCCGGGGCGGGGTCTCCGAATCCGGAACCCGGCCCCCCGCCGGTGTCCTCGAGTGCCCGGCCGATGGCGGACGCCCCCTCCAGATCGCTGCGTTCGTATTCGTCTGCGGAATTGCGCAGCGATCTGGCCGTCTGCTCGTGCTCGCGGGCCAGCGCCTCACCGGCGCGCAGGCGGGCACCGTAATAGTCCTCGAGCGCCTTCTGCACCGGATAGGCGATCTTGCCGTAGGTGGGTTCGAAGTTGGCCAGCCAGTCCGACGGCGGCTGTGCCCACTCCCGAGTTTCGGCCGCCACTTGATCATGCTGGTCGGCCAGCTGGCGCAGTACCGCGGGTTCGATATCCAACCGGTCCGGCATGCTCGATCAATCCTTTCCGCCAGCTATTACCCCCATTGTCAATTCTTCCCAATACTGGGGAGTTAGGTGGGCGCTACGCAGGGGTCAGCGGGTGGGGCCGGCGGATACCGTGCCTCTTGCAGGAGGCGGCGGAGCCTCCGTCTGCCGTGTGAAGACCGGGTGCGTCAGGATCTGGGCGTGCGCGTACACCGCGTCGCGCAGAGTCTGGCGGTCCCGGTGCTCGGCGAGCAACAGGACGAGTTCGTTGCACCGGCGCTGGAAGGTCAGCGAACGCAATACCGAGAGATCCGAATCGGGTTCCGGCTCATCCGCGCCCGCGCGTAGATCGCCGAGTGCGATGCGGCTGGTATCGGCACGGTGCCCGAGCGCCGTCGCCGCGATCAGATCGTCGGCGTCCTGCATCTCCTCCCACCAGCTCGCCGCGAAATCCCGGCCGTCGCGCAGGGCACGCAGCAGCCGGAGCCGGATCTCTGGCGCCCCCATCGCATCGACCGCCGGTAATTCCGCCCGCGCGACCCGGATATGGGCATCCACAGCCAGTTCCAGGCAGCGCAGCGCGACCATATTGTCCGGAACGGCGGCCGTGCGGTCGAGCAATCCGTCAGCGGCGGTGAGCCCCAGCCGATCCCGCGCACCGTGACCCGGTGTCCGCAGGTCCATGGTGTCCGATGGCCCGACCGAGCCGGCGAGCCCGACGGCCCCGAGCTGCCTGCCCAACACCGGATCGATCGGCTTCGACGATGCCAGCGCCGCGAGCTTGGAACCCGATTTCGAACCCCAGGCCGCGGCGAACTCCACCAGGATCCGCGCCGGGTCGGCGATACCCTCCCAGCCCGCTTCCTCGGCCACGGACCACAGCCAGGGCAGTGAGATCTCGGTCGGGAGATACAACCGCGCGGGCAACCAGCCGCGCCCCTCATTGGAGGTGACGAACGCGCTCACCCCGCTCGAGTGGCGCAGCACCGCCACGGCCCAATCCACCCCCACCACCCAGGAATCGGTGGCGGCCCGGATACCGCCGAGCACGGTACGGGCGAGGACGAGGTCGCCGTCCACCCGCTCGCCCACCACGAACGCCGGTGCCGCCGAGGAGAGCATCGCGATGCCGAGGGCTTCCTGGACGGTCCCCGCACCCTCGGGCTTGTTCGCGTCCGGCGCGCCCTCCGGGAACGAGCCGGGGATCTTGCCGACAGTGGCGGCGGGTACCGAGGCTCCTGTTCCGGGCAGCGCGACTTTGCCGGTCGCGCCCGGCGCCCGATGCGCCTCCACCACCCCGGGCGTCCCTTTGGCAACCTGTGTGGTCGATACCGCCGACGCGGAGTTCCCGGGCGAACCGGGCGCCGGGGCGCCGGAGGCCGGGGCGCCCGCATTGCCCGTCGCGGCCGCCGCGGTCGATATCGCCGACCCCGGAGCGGCGGCCGGTGCGCCGCCCGGCAACGCCGGGGGCACCAGGGGCACGGCCGGAACTCCGGACGCGGACCCGGGTTCCCGGGTGGTGTCGTGAGCGAGAATTCCCGACATATCGTCACGGCCGGGTCCGTCGGTCCGCGCCGGTTCCGCCTTCTGATCGGGTGTTTCGGCCGCAGCGGTTTCCGTACCGGCGGACCGGTCGGCCGCCGCCCGATCGACGGGATCGCCCGCCGGTTCACTTCCCACTGCCGAGCCGTCGGCAGAGTCGTCGGCCGCGGAACCACCGTCCGACACCTCGGCGCCGCCGCCACGCGCACCGGCGTCCGGGCGCTGACCAGCCGGCGGACCGCCCGCGCTGTAACCGGGGTCGGACCCCGTGGGTGCCTGGCCGCCGTTCGCGGGGAGGTTTTCGCCGGCAGGAGGTCCGGCACCGACGGGATCATCGGCGCCCACCGGTATCTCGGCGCCGACGCCCGGCGGCGGCAGTACCGGCCCCGGCATACCGGGCGCGGGATGGAGGATATCGTCGATCAGGTCGATCAATTTTCGTCCGAGCGGCGAATCGGGCGGTACCAGTTCACCGAAGCCGGGCCCCCACCGTGGGTGCTTGTCACCGCGGCGCCGGGGATCCCAGTGGTGGTGGGATTTGTCCCCCGGCGCATAGGAACGGCGGCGCTTCGAAGGCCCGGCATCCGGCACCGAACCGGAACGCCACGGCCCCGGCTGGCCCAGCGCCTCGGCGATATCGTCGAGCCGCGGCAGCCCCTGGGGCCCCATCGAGTTCACGGCGGCGGCGACGATATCGCGGACGTCGTCGCGCGCCTCCGTGAGGATCGCTTCGACGGCCCGGCGGTCCGCCGCCGCCTCCTCCGAGTCGTCGGATTCCCCGTCGTCTTCGGCGTTGTTCTCCCGCCCGACCTGCTCGATCCGATCCGAGGCGTCGTCCACCACGTCCAGAATCTGGTTGCGGGTGCGGCGCACCACCTCACCGAAGGTGCCGAAGGTATCCGCGGCCGCCGACAGCGCGGCCGCGAAGGCCCGCGGACGGTTCTCCAGCGCGACCATCGCCAGCCGAATCCGCTCCAGCCCCTCCGAACGCCGGACCGCCTCGTCGAAGGCACGGCGGGCCTGCGCGACATCGGAGAGGTTCAGCGCCTCCGCGCCCTCCCGGGCCGCGGTTTCCAGTGCATGCCAGGCCGAGGGCGGGATCTGCGGCCAGTCGTCACCGACGATCCGGTCCCAGTGTGGACTCGCTTGCTCCGGCGCCATCGCAGGGGATCAGACAGCGGCGGATGAGATGGTATTACCGCCGTCGATATCGTTGTTGTCGATAGTTTTCACAGCGAAATCGTTGGCCCGCACGGTGATGCCCGCCTGCCGGCACGCCTCCGTGATGGCATCGGCGAACGTATCGCGGATCCAGTCGAGTCTCGTCGTCGTCACGCTGTCCACCGGCGAATCACCTTTGCATTCGAGCACCAGCCTGTCGGCGGTCGAACCGAAACCTCCGGTCATCGCTGTCATGGCTCCACCGAAATTCCCGCCGATGGCGAGCACCGTCTCGGGGTCGTCCATATCCACCATGTGTCGTTTCCTGTCTGTCGATCGAACGCTGCGGACGCGCTCAGGCGGGCCGGAGTCCGAAGGCTTCGTCTTCCATGGCCTGGTAGGCGGCTTCGCTGGGCAGGCCGAAGGAGTCGATGGTGTAGGAACGGGCGCCGTTGGATTCCATCTCCCGCCGCAGCCCGAGCCGGGATTTGGCGTGCGCGAGGCGGGCCAGTTTCAGGATCTCCGCGCTCAACCAGGTATCGCCGTTCTCCCGGGCGTCGTCGGTGAGGTGCAATCCGACAATCTCACCGTCGCGGTCGCAGGCCACCCCGACCGTGTGATCGGGGTTGAACACCTCGTGTACCTGTTGCGGCGGGGCCGGTTTCGCATCCGTTTCGCTGTCGAAATCGTCGGCGGTGTCGTAGTCGTAGTCGTCGGTCATCTCTCTCCCAGAGGTCGCCCGGAGTCTGCTAAGCGGTTTCGGCCAGGGTCTGCGACAGCACCGCCCACGGCGCGTCGGCAATGGTCATCACCAATTTCAGCGGCCATACCCGGGCACCCAGATACATCTCCCCGGAACCGTCGCCGAGCAGGTCCAGATAGTCGGAACTCCCCATATCCGAGTTCATCGATACGGTGGTCACCGGTGGCCGGCCGTCGTCCACGGAGATCACCGAACCACCGCCACCGGGGATGAAACTCTTCCGGCACCGCGGACTGCCACCGATCGCCACGTCCGCACTGTTGGTCGTCACAGTGACGTCCGGGTTCAGCAGCAGCTGGGTCACCCAGGAACGCGCCGCCAATTCGGGCCGGTCACCGTTGATCCCGATCACCAGCGAACCGGCCAGGTCCACGACCAGCAGTTGCTCGCCGGTGGTGATACCGACGATCACCAGCCGATGCGCGCCCGCGGTGGGCGCGGGCAGGTCGTCCGCGGCGACAGTGGTGGAATCCGCGCCGATACCGCCGTTGGCGGCCGGAAATTTGGTGACGATCCCGGTGGACACATCCACCGAGAAGGCGACGGCCGCCGCGGACGAGCCGTCACCCAGTCCGGCCAGCCGCGCCAGCCCCTCCTCGTGCAGCCAGCCGATGGCGTCGGCCGCCGAAACCGAATCGTCCATCTCGGCATCGGTCATCGTGCGGGCTCCGGTTCCGGTTTCGGCTCCGGCGAACTCTGGTCCTCGGACTCGTTCTCGGTGATCACGGTTTCCATGATCACCTGATACTGCCGGGCCGCGTCCTGGGTGCTCTCCCGGATGGCCGCCATGACATCGGCGGCCAGTTCGTCGCTGGTGAACCGGTCCGCCGTCCCCGGCGCCATATACAGGCTGGTGAGCCGGCCCATCGCGTCGACCTCGGGAATGATGGCACCGCTGGGTGATGGACGCCGGGCGCGGACATCGTCGATGCGCTCACGCATATCGGCGATCCGATGGCGGAGTTGGCGGGCCGCGTCCAACGCGGCCTGGACGTCGGGATGGATGGTCATAGGTTCCCTCCGGAGCGGGTCGGGGCCTGGTTGGCCGGCGCCGGAGTCGGTTGTGTGACCGTCGGCGCGATGGTGGGCCGTTCCCCGATAACGGGTTCGGTATGCGGGGTGTCGTCGACATACATGAGCCGGTCGGGATGCCAGGCGACCACCCGGTTGCGTTCGTTGCCGCCACCGGCTCCGGCGCCACCCATCCCCGGGCCGCCCATCGGCGCGTACGGCATCATCGGCGACCCCCCCATGCCCCGAGTGCCCTGCCCACTCGAGCCCCCGAGCGCCCCGTCACCCACCGGAACCCTCGGCGCCGCACCCACATTCGCACCGGTGACGGCACCGGCCAGTGGCATGCTCGTCGTCGCTGACAACGTCTGCACATCGGAGGCGCTGGGAACTCCGCCGCCGGGCATCGACGGCGATCCACCGCTACTGGTATTGGGGTACGACGGCACCGCGTAGTCGCCCAGACCGTAATCGTCGTAGTAGTCGTCGTAGTAGTCGTCGGAGATCTCCTCGGTCTCGGACAACCCGTTGGCGCCCAGCCCCATCATGCTCATCAGCATGGGCAGCATCTGCGACAGCATCTGGTCGCTGGACCCGGCCCCTGCCCCTGCCCCGGCCTCCTGGCCCCCGCCCGTGCCCTGTGCGCCCGCCGCGCCCGATTCCGAATTCGCGACACTGAAACCCGTTTCCGAGGCATAGGACCCGGCGGCCTCCCCCGACCGCAGGTTCAGCTCGTTGTATTCCGCTGTCGCGGCGGCCAGCGCCGCTTCGTTCTTCGACCGCGCCGCGGCCAGCATCCGCTTCCGTGCGGCCTTGATCTCCTCGGGCGTGGGATGTTTGGCCTTCACCCTGGCGAAGGCATTGCCGTAGGACTCCGCCGACTGTGCCAGTTTGTCCATCGCGTCGCCGAGCTGATCCATCCAGCCGCGGTAGGTGCCGAATCGCAGCGCGACATCCGAACCCACCGGAGACCAATGCTGCAGGACCGCCCCCGCGCGGTCCATATCGCCGGCCGCCTGCATGCGGGAAGTGGTGTTGAACAACCGCACCGAATCCGCGAACCGGTGCGCGGGCTCCGGGCCGGGGCCGTTCTGCAACTGCTGCGCGAAGGTCAGCGGATCACCGGTGACCACGGGCATGGTGGCGAGCCCCGGCGGAACACGTCGCAGCCCCACCTGCTCCACCGCCGGAACGGGATTGTTCACGAGTTCGCCGCCCGACCCGTTGATCAGCCGGGCCCCCTCGTCGTCGGCGGCGGCGTAGTCGACCGCCGCCTGCCCGACCAGATGCGCGTCGCGCTGGATCTTGTTCAGCACGCCTACCGTCGCGTTGAACAGCGAGGCGGCCTGAGAATTCAGCTGTGGCACGGCCTGAGCCGAAATCGGATCCTTCCCGGCGGGCAACACCCATTCCCGGGGCATCGCCGCCCCGGTGATCCGGGCGGTATCCGCCGACCGTCCGGCCACCGATACGAGCTCACCGAGATCGACGTTCAGCGCCATGCCATTTCCCTCTCACCCATCACCAACCTCCGCGCTAAGCCGGCGCCAGCGCGGGAACATCGGTCGCGGACGGGTCCGCCGCACCGTCGACGTCCTGGCCCGTGTCTCCAGCGGCCTCGAGGCCGTTGGGACGCTTGAACCCGGCGAAATCACCGAACGGCCCCTCCGCGTCGGTCATATCCGGCGAGTACTGCTGCAATTCGCCCGCCACGACCGCTTCCAGTGTGCCGCTCTCCCCTTCCCCGAACGCAACCAGGACCGCCGTCCGGAATTCCGGATCGGCCTTCGGCTCCTCGGTTTTCTGCTCGGATTGCTTCGGATCCCCGGATTCGTCCTCTGCGGATCCGAGGTCGCCACCGAGCGAGGACATCACCGCCTGCGCCCCGGCCGGCACCTTCGAGTCGTCCTTCGACCTGCTGATCGTCCAGGTGGCGACATCACCGGTCTTCACCTGGGACGGATCCATCGCAAGACCGATATTCTTCGGATCGGTCCACGCGGCCGCGGTCCCGGCATAGGCGGCCTGCGCGTCGGTACCGGACTTGTTGGCGAAGGCCTTGTCGAGCCCCTGCGCCCGCGTCGGCGACACCCGCTGGCTCCGGCCGTCCGGGAAGGAATAGGGAACCAGGCCGTCATCGCCGGGCACCCGCCTCGGCACTCCGGCACCGGTCTGGTTGGAGGTGGCGCCGTTGGGGGCGCCGGTCTGGTGGTGCGCGGGCTGGGCCTGCGTCGCCGCGTTGTTCGCGGCCGCCTGGTTGTTCGACCATGGGGTGGTGCCGGCCTGTTGGGGCTGCGGCATGTTGGGGGCGGCGGCGCGCTCGTAACGAGAGGGGTCGATATCCCGCATCCCATCGGTGTCGGCCAGCTGCCGATCCCGGTTGAGGCCGCCCTGCAGCAGCGACATCAACGGTAGGGCCGACATCGCGTCTCCGAAACCGCCCCCCATCCCCCCGGTCGACGGGGTCGTGATGGGTGAGTTGTACCCGGGCCCGCCGAGGCCGGACGGATCGGTCGAGGAGCCACCCGGGTTCGTCAACGAGTTGTCGCCGGGGTTCAGGTCGGAGTTCGAGTCCCCCGGATCCACGCCGGGGGTGTCCGGGGTCTGATAATCGGCGGGATCGATATCGGGTAGCAACGACGAATCGGGGGTGTCGGTCTGCGTTCCGGTCGGCGATCCGGGCTGCGGGTAGGTGGGGGACGGCGTGCCCGTCGGGAGGTTGTTCGTCCGGTCCTCGAGGTCGTCGGCCGCGGCTTTGTCGTCTTCCAGCGCCTTTTTCTGCTCGGCCAACTGATCGGCCAGCGCCTTGGTCTGCTGGTTGGCGCCCTCGATCTCCTCGCCGACTGAGTTCAGCACCGATATCATCAATTTCAGCATTGCCTCGTTGGACACCGCGGTCATCGACTGCACCGCGTCGTTCATACTGCCGATCGTGGTGGCCACATTCCCCTGGCCGCGGGTGGTGATCTTGTCGATCTCGGACTCGACCATCACGACATTCGCCTGGGCGTTGTTGAATTTGGTCGCCTTGCCGTTCAATGAGCCGACGAGCTTACCGTATTCGGAGGCGCCGCTGCCGGTATTGGATCCCAGGCTCGCATGCAGAGGCGGGATCTTCGCCATCTGCTGAGGTTTCTTCTCATCCATCATTTTCTCTTTGAGCTTCGGATCTCCGAACAGCTCATGGCCGTCCACGAAGGCCTTGGCCACCGAATCGGTATCACCCCCGTGCCATTTCGTGATGGCCTCGTCCAGGCCTTTCAGTGGCTGAAGCAGAAATCCGTCCCCGTGGGGAGTTATTCCCGCAACCTGCGTGAACGGCTCGGTGCCCATTTTCGAACCGGCCGCCCCCGCACCGACCCACTGGAAGTCGATGGCCTCGGTTTCCGGCTTCTCCTTGGACTTGCCGCCGTTACCGTCGGAGTCGCCGCCGCCCCAACCGGGGCCGTCGACGAAGAGCGCCGACAAACCGGCACGGGTGCCCAGATTTCCCCAGCCTGTGGGAACTTTGGGGTCGAGGTCCTTGGCCTTCTTACCCCATTTCATCTGTTCGTCGATGATTTTCAGTATGTTCTCGCGTTTGGTCAGACCCGCCGTACCCGCCGTGGCCTGCGCCCTACTCGCCTTTGCGAGATCTTCCACCTCCGACTTGGTGAGGTTTTGGAACTGGCCGTCACCGTTCCTGACCAGTTGGGTCGACCTGCCGATGGGCCATCTGTGGACGATATCGTCGTACTGATCAGCGGCTGCGGCGTGTGAACCCGGTCCGCTCGCAGCGGCCTTCGTCGCAGCGCGTTGCCCGGCCCTTTCGGCGGCCTTCTTCGCCGCGAAGCCTGCGCCGGAGGCCGCTCCGGCGAACACGGTGTTCATCACACCGCCCTTGACTGCCGTGTCGAGGACCCCGTCCATCTTGCCGCCGTTGTCGTAGAGTTTCGCCGCCCCGGCGCCGAGCGCTCCACCGCCCATTGCCCCGCCGATCCCGGGAAAACGCCTACCGACGAGAACGTTCACCCCGATCTCGATGCCCAGCCCCATCAGACTCATGGTCGCCTCCTACGCTGGTACCGCGGTGCCGAGAACCGCTTCGCCGGTGGTGGACGGTGCCGCACCGGCACCGGGGCCCGTTTCCGCCCGTTCGATCCCGGGCGGATGGAAGATGCCGACGAACGCGCCGAATTCACCACTGTTGTCCCGCATCTCGTCCAGTGCGGTCACCGTGTGCAGCGTTCCGTTCGCGACAACCTCGGGCGCCGAGTCCTCGAACTTGACCAGTACGGCAGTTCGGTCCCGCCACACCCATACATCGCCGGTCATCGCCTCCTCCGGGGGGACCCGCCGGCCGATCTTCAACGGATCCGACCACTGCAGGGACGTGTCCGCATAAGCCGCCCGGGCATCGGTGCCCGCGGCGTTGCCGAGGGCCGCGTCCAGAATCGGTACCACTACCGGAGACACTTCCTGCGTCCGGCCGTCCGGGAAGGTGTAGACCGGGTTCCGGGCCGGCCCGGCGGCCGTCACCGGCCCTCCCGGTGGCGGACCCGCGTTGCTCGACGCGGATACCGCCTTCGTCGCCGTCTGCGGGACCGGCTGCTGCGGGGTGGCCGGCGACGGCGCGGCGGCCTGTGCGGACGCGGTACCCGGAGTAGTCGCGGCACGCGACGCGCCGGCAGCGTGGTTTTCGTCCCGCCCTTCGCGATCCCGGTCCCGGGGCCCGGCCTTGTCGCCGTTCAACATCGACCTCATCAGTTGCGGCAGCAACATCGAGGTCAGTGCCGACTGCATACCGCTTCCCCCGGTCGCGGTGACCGGTGCGATCTGCCCCGCCATGGAATTGGCCGCACCGCGTACATCTCCGGACGCCGCGGTGCTCGGACTCGGTGTCGTGGTCGAGGCCGGGTCGCCGACCCGGGCAGAATCGTTCGACGACATGGGATCGACGCCGGATTCGGTATCCCCCGTCAAATCCATCGGCTCGGGTGCGGACACCGCGGTATTCGGTGTGGAATCGGCTGCCGGGGACTCGTATTGGGTGTTGCCGCCCGGCACATAGGCAGGGTCCGGGGCGCCGTTCCCACGCTCGTCTTCCCGCGTTCCATCCTGCTCCCGGTCTCCGGTTTTCGTGTCCTTGCCGGTATCCGCGTCATCCGGTGTCGAAGGCTTTTTCGCAGCGATTTCCTCGGCCAGAAGCTCGAATTGCTCGATATAGTCTTCCATGATGCTCTGGGCACTCATGCTCGCGACCTCGACGAGCAGCATGGTGTAGGAATCTTCGTTCATCGGCGCCGCATCCGCGCCTTTCGGCAGTTCGAATATCGGATTCTTCCCGACCTTCGTCGTCTTGTCCTCGTAATCGCCGATGCAGGCCCGGATCTTCTCGAGGTCTCTGGGGTGGATGCCCGCGAATTTCTCCAGGGCACCGATCGAGACATCGACATCCCCGCGGCCCTGGGAACACAACTCCGGTGTCCGGTCCGCGTACTTGGCCACGGCGTCGGACATCGAGCGCAACCCTTCGAATTGCTCGCGCAGCCCGGCCACCCGTTCGGCGTATTGCGGGATTCCGGACGACTCCTCCCCCGATATATCACCGACCTTTAGCTTCCCGGGCAGTGTGGTCTCCGAGGCCTCGTCGCCGAAGCTCTTCCGGATTCCCAGGTAGGTCTGCGGGAGGGTCCGATAGTGTGTCTGCATCGCCGGCCCGAACTCCAGCCCGTAGGGCAGCTCCTCCGGATTGGGCATCATCACGTGCCGCATACCCTTCGGGATCTCGGAGAGCTCCTCCTCACTGATATCGATCAGCGGAACGTCCGGGTAACCCATCTCCTGGTACACCGGTTCACGTATCGCGAAGTCGGTCGCGAAGGGCATCGCCGACGTCCCCGCCGAGAACATGCCCCAGGCCATCCTCTTGCCGGAGTCCCCCAGCGCCAATTTCACCCCGGCGAAAGCCTCGGGCACCGCACGTTTGGCACCGTTGGTCGTGAGCCCCTTGACACCCTGTGCGGAAGTCTTCCAGATCGCACTGATCCCGCCTCTGCCCACCGAACCCACCACTCCGCCCAGGAGCCCGCCCACTGCCCCGAAGGCCGCGGCCTCGAGCGGATCCTCGCCCTGCGCGAGTGCGGTGAGGCCTCCGGCTGCCGCTCCGGCCAGCGCAGCACCGGCCGGTCCCCCGAGAGCGAAGCCCGCGGCACTGGCCACACCGACGACGGCGTCGTCCCAGTGGTCCTTGAAGAATTCACCGATGCCCAAGGGATCACCCCGTGCGCAGAGCCGAGTTCACGGCGACGGCCGGCGCGGGTCCGAGGTGACCACGACAGGCAATCTCGAGCCGGGCGCACCTGAGGACCGGACAAACGCAGCCGACCATGCGCGAGCTCCCTTCCTGACGCCTCCGATTGTCCGGGATTCCCAGCACGGGGAAGCGCTGACCTGGTCCAACCCGGCATCATCGAATATCCGAGTCATCGACCGACGTGCACGAATGCCCGCCCCTTCGAGCTTCGGGAGCCGGATCATTGCGCAGGAGGTAAACGAGGATGGACCTGCGTCGTCATCCGCTGCACGAACGGGGCGCCCGCCCGGCATCCGCCCCTGAGTGGGATCCGATGCGCTGGTATCCCGATACGATCGTGCGCCGGGCGAAATCCTGGGCAACCGAACGACCGTGGCGACGACGTCTGTTGTGGGCCTTGCTGATCGTTGTGGTCTGGGTTGTATTCCCGGGCGTCGTCGGCGCTGTCGCCATGGCGCAGGGCGGCTCCGGGGTATCGCAGATCGACGGACTCAGCTGGATGAATATCCGCGATTCGCACGGGGTGCCGCTCGCGAGCTATATGTACTCCACGAACCAGGGCGGCATCCTCAACCCCACCTACGCGATGCTGTGGTTTCTGATCAGCGCCATGTTCGTCGGCTACATCACGTTTGTCGGCGCCGGCTGCTGGGGAATCGACTTCGCCCTGGACTTCAGGTGGCTCGATATGTTCGCCGCCGCCCTCACCGGCGTGGCCGAGGCGCTGGTGCGGGTGGTCGGCACACCGATGGTCCTGATCACCGCGGCGTCGTTCGGAGCGTTCATCGTTGCTTGGTTCGTGGCACGCGGACTTCCGGCCAAAGCCGCGATACAGGTTGTGGTGATGCTGGGCGTGGCCGTTATCGGCCCGACCATCCTGGCCGACCCTCTCGGGGATGTGCTGTCATCCGACGGAATACTCGCCCAGGGCCGTGACGTCGGGCTCTCCGTGGCTGCCGGGCTCACCGGCGAGGGCACTCCGGATCCGGATCGGCTGGTCACCGAGATACAGCACACTTTGGCCGACAATTTCGCCCGCCGCCCGGTACAGGTATGGAATTTCGGGCAGGTGGTCGACAATTACCCGGCCTGCGAGTCCGCGTGGACCTCCGCCGTCCTGTCGGGTGACCCCGACAGCGTCCGGGAGGGGATGCGGGACTGCGGCAACGAATCCGCCTACGCCAAGGCCGATACGCCGACCATGGGACAGGTGGGTACGGGCCTGATCCTGCTGTTCTGCGCCCTTGTCCTGCTCGTCTTCGCGGCCTACTTCGCGTTCCAGGTGACGAAATCCGCGCTGAATTCCATCTACCACGCGTTCATGGCGATTTTCGGATTCGCCGCCGGCGGTTTCATATACGGCCCTACACAAACCTTCCTGGTCCGCAATATCGTGGATTGCCTCGTCGCCGCCGCCCGAATGACAGCGTTCACCATTTTCCTGGGCGTCTATATCCTCTTCCTGAAGAACCTGTTCGATCAGGCAAACGGCCAGGTCATATCGGTACTCGTCATAGTCTGCGTGGTCGAGATCGTCGCCGTCTCCCAGATCAAACGCCTCAACAAGAGCCTGAACAATGGCAACGATTGGATCGCCAACCGGGTCTCGCTGGCGATCCAGGGCGGCGGAAGCTCGGGAGGCGGGTCCGGGGGCGGCACCGCCCTCGGTATGGGCGGCCAGGGGTCCGGCGCCGGCACCGGCACCGGAAGCGTCGGTAGTCATATGCTCAGCTATATGGCCGGGTTGAGCACCATCAACAACTCGCCGCTCACCGGCTGGCTCCTGTCCGCCACCCCGAACCCGTTGAATCCGATGGCCAGGGGGAAGAAGCGATCGGACCTGGCCAATGCCCGGACCGCCGACTCCCGTGTGCAGGGATACCACTGGAATCAACTCGCCCGGTCCAACTGGGTGGACAAAGCGCTCAAACGGTCCGCGAACCACGGCGGCATGACGGCAGCGACTGGCGTGGCCAATGCGTTGGACGGTCTCGGCGATAACCGCGTACCGGAAAACTACCTGGTGGCGACACTGCGCGCCGCCGGCGCTCCGGATGAACGGGTGCACCAGGCCATGCGCGCGGCCTCGGCGATGAAAGGCAGCATGTCCAAGAACCCCTACGGCTGGGAACCGCTACAGAAAGCGATCGCCGCGTCGCGGGCTGTGGAGAACCACCTGCTGCCCACCGACAGCGACTCCACGAGAATGGCGTTCTCGGCCCAGGCCGCCGTCGCGGCCGAGAACTACTGGCGCCATACCATCGCCCCGGCACCCGGCGCTCCTGTCAACCACGGCTTCATCGCCACGGTCCGGCAGGTCTGGGATTCCGATACCGCCCTGCGTAACACGGTCACGCCCAGCCAGTGGCATGAGGCCGGCCGTGATACCCGGCGAACGATCCACAGCGAGGTGGCCACGGAGTTCCGGAACGCCGCGCACGCCTACGATGCCAACCCCACCGCCGTCAACCGCGAAGCACTCCGCCGGTGGAGCAACCGGATGTCCAATCTCGCTCAACTGGATCCCCGCTCCGGTCTCACACGCTGAGCCATCGGATCATCCACCCGAACCGATGACACACGCGCAGATGTCCCGGGCGGGGCACCCGGGATATCGTCAGGCGAAGCGGGCCGCCGCGTAGCTGTTCGGCAGCGAGGTGGTGGTGATATCCCGGCCGGTTCTCGGGGCGTGCACGCATCGGCCGTCGCCGATATACATCATCACGTGCCCCATCTTGCCGTTCTTGTAGGAGGAGGCCGGGAAAATCAGATCCCCGGGCCGGATATCGCCGGGGTTAACCCGAGGTAGCTTCCGGTACTGATCATCGGCGACGCGCGGAATGCTCACCCCTGCCTTACCTGCGGCATACTGCGTGAGACCGGAGCAGTCGAAACTGCCGGGTCCCTCGGCGCCCCACACGTACGGATCCCCGACCTGAGCGAGTGCCGTCTTGACCGCGAACTGCGCGCGCTCCGAACCGCCGGCGCCCGATGCCGCCGCCGCAGCGGCGGCGAATTTCACGCCCCCGGGAGGTTCCTTGCCCAGAATGTTGTAGAGGTACTGATTGGTCAGCTGGTCGATCGCCGACGCGGTATCGCCTGCCTTCGCGGAACCGCCCGAAACTATCTGGTGGGCGGCTTTCAACGCCACCGTCAGGATTTGGCGGACCTTCTGCTGCCCCTCTTTCGTGTAAGCCGTCGTTCCCAGTTCGGCCAAAGCCTCGTTCACGCTTTTCAGCAGGGAACGCACCGCGCCCTTGTCGATCGTGTTCGTCCCGGCTACGCCCGAGATATAGGTCGCGAGCTGCTTGTCCAGATTGTTGAACGCGTTCGCGGCGTTCTTCTGGTACAGCTGCTTCGCCTTGACCATCGCCGGGCCCGCACCGGCACCGGCCTTCGATCCGTCGATCTCCTCACGCAGCTTCTTCACCTCGGGATCGGTCGGCTCCCCTTCGCCGTACAGCGCCTCCAGCGCTTTCAGCGCTCTCATGGCACGCGCGGTGTCCGGCGCCATCCCGGTCTCGCCCGACTCCGCCACCGGTGCGGTGGCGCCACCGCCGGACCCGCCACCACCCAGTAGACCGGACAGCGCGGAACCGAGCATGGGAAGCAGCGTCGAGCCCGCCATCAAGGCCGTAGGCGCCAACTGCGCGAGCATCTCGGGGCCCACCAACGGATCGGTTCGCCCGTGGTCCGCGCCGGTGGCAGGTGCCGGGGCGGCGGCCGATTGTCCTGCGGGTGCAGCCGACGGGGACGGCTGCGCGGCCACCGGTGACCCGACGGCCGGCACCGCGCCCGCTACCGGAACGGCAGCGGCCGACGACGGCGCGGGTGAGGTGGATCCCGGCGCGGGCGTGGAATTGGCCACGGGCGTCGCGGAAGGATTCGGTGCCGCCGGCCCGGCCGGGACGCCCGGCGCACCCGGAGTCTGTCCGTTGTTGCTGCCGCCCCACCGCCTGCGCTCGCCGACGGCCCACGGAGTTCCCGCACCCGGGACGCCGTCTTCCTGCTCCTCACCCTCCGCATCGACCTCTATCGGGTAGGGCCCGATTTCCGCACTGGTCACGAACCCTCCCCCAATACCCTTTTGAGCTGAAAATGGGTGTCTTGCGGAATACTCATCCGTACGAACTTCCCGCTGTCGACCGTCACCAATTCGCCCGGCCCCGTCACTATCCCGGCCCGAGTCGCCGCATCGTCGCGGTAGTCCCAGAACACCAGGTCGCCTGGCGACGCCGCCGCCGGGTCGACGACCTGTCCGCAGAACCCCTGCACACCAACAGTTTCCGGGAGGACAACGGGCCCGCGATTCGCCGGATCACCGCAGTTGCCCGTCTCGACCCACTGCGGCGCCCGGATCGGAGCGCACTGCCCGGATGTGGCGTAGGCGGAGGCGCTGTAGATGACATCCCGGACGTATTCCGCCATCTGCGCAACACCGCCGGCTTCGGGATATCGCACGGCGAGTTCGGCTGCACAGTTCGTCGCGATCCCGGTATTCGGCACGCGCAGCGGTGGGCCCTGGCGCGGCGCCACTCGCATCGCCGTGAGGCACGCCCGCTCGCGATCCGTCAAATTCGGGTCGTCCGGGTCGATCTCGGGGGACGCGTACGGGTTGGCGGTCGGACGGACTGTGGACGACTCGGATTCCGGACCTGGGGCTGCCGTTTCCGGATCCGGAGCCGCCGTGGTCGTGGGAACCGCGCTCCCGGATGCGGGACCGCGCGCGATATCGCACTGCGCGTGAAAATCCTTCTTCCCCAGCGCGAAAACCGTGCCCATGGGACCGGCCATCAACAGGCCGCAACAGCAGCACAGGGCGCAGACCCCCACCACGATCCAGGTCCGGTAACCGGACCGATCACCTCCCCATGGCACGAAGCTGCTCATCGCACCACTTCGGGCTCCATACGGTCGGTCCGCGAGATCGCCGTCGGGGTACTGGTGATCGCCTCGGCCCGGTCATCCCTGGCCGGACCGAGTATTTTGCCCCGCCCGATCCGGCTCAGCGCGTCCCGCATGAACATCTCGCCCCGGCGCTCCTCGGGCACCTGACGACCCGGCCCCACCGGGGGCGAGGTCTCCTCACGCAGCGCCTGCAGCAGGAACGGCGCCTCCTCGAGATCCACACCCAGCCACTCCAGGCTGTTGCGGGCCAGAGTTTCGTCGCGCTGGCGGAACACGAAGCGGTTCGGGATCAGATTGTGCGCGGCGCCCTGGAAGTCGGTGGCCGGATCGTGTGACGCCAGCCCGATCGCCGCCAGATGCTTACGTCCGTCACGGCTGAAGTCCGAGGTGACCGCGGCTCCCACTTGGGTCTGGGTGAAATGGTGCGCCTCGTCGCCGACGAGCAGGCCGAAGCGGCCGTTGTCGGACAGGAATGCCTCTCGTGCCGTGACACCCACCAGTTCGTACAGCGCCGTACCGAGGCGTTTGGTCAAGGGCAACCGGTTGTACAGATGCGGAGTGGTGAGTTCTTCGGCGGTCGGCAATGCCAGTCTGTGAGTGCGCACCACGGTCGCCGCGGCGTCGAGCCGGATGGGCGCCAGATTCGGGTCGAACAGTACCGGGACCCGCTCCACGATGGTGCCCAGCCTGGCAGAGAGATCGGAATATTCGTCCGGTGCCCCGGGCTCGTCGGCCAGGCGGCGGACCACCCGGACCAGATCGAGCAGACTCGTTATTCCGTGTTCGGCGATCCCCCGCTGCGAGAGCAGGTTACTGATCACCGCTCCGGTCCCCGAGGTGGGTGACAGATCGAGCAACGGCAGTACCGAATCCAGCGCGCGTTCCCCTGCTACCCGCGGATCGAACAGCCGTAGCGGATCCAAGGAAACCGAAGGGTCGGCCAAATCGATCACGACGGCATCGTCGATCGCCGAGGCGAAATGCTCCCATTCCCCGACCTGGCTGCGGTCGATGGCAAGGAACTGGCCGCCCATATCGTGGACGAGAACCGCGATGAGTTTCAGGAAGTACGACTTGCCCGAACCGAGTTCGCCGGTCACGGCGAAAGAAGCCGACAGATCGTGCAGCGCCGCCTCCATGATGCCGAAGTGGATGGGCTCGAAATGCCCGGACAGCAGGTTGATACCGATAACGGGCCCGCTGTCGTCACCGATCTGACTGGTGGTGAACGGCACGAACCCGGCCCACATATCGGAGGGCACGATATGTGCGAAATCATCGAACGCCCGCCGCGTCGGGCTGCCCGGGACCAGCATCGACCACAGGTCGACCTGCGCTCCGACCGGAGTCACCATGTCCACCTGGAATCGCTTGTAGCGGCGGCGCAATGTGTTCACCGCGTCCATGGTCTCGTCCTGCGACGGTCCGCCGACCGCGATCACCGTGGTGAAGGAGACCTCTGATTCGCCGCCGTTCACTTCGAAATGCTGGTTGTACTCACTCAGCATCTGAGCCTTGGACATGAGCGTGTTCTGCGCGAAGGAGATCTCCTGGTCGCGCTGGTCCATCTGTTCGCCGAGGCGCCGCAGGTTCACCTCATTGGCCTTGAGGACCTGGTCCGCGGGTTTGGTGGAGATCCGCATACCCCAGTCGACGGTGACACTGCCGAGCCCGTCGATCACGCTCAGGAATTCGCTGCCCCCGGGAAACATCATGCCCCCGTACGGGAACGACCTGGGGGTCAGCATCGCCTGGTAGGAAGGCCGGTACCCGGTATCCGGCTGCACCACCTTGATCACCGGCACGAACGACGGTCGCAGCCTGCTCTGCGAATCGCCCCGGGCACCCTCGTCGAGCGCCGCGGACGCGAACACGGCCGCTGTCGCGTCATCCAGGGCGCCGGCGCGCGTGGGCGCCACCGGATCACCGACCGCCCCGCGCGAGAGGTAGTGCTCCCACAACCATTGGAACATGGCTGCCGGAACCGGGATCGGGTCGAAGTCTCCGCCGATGCGCGAGAGGATCTCGTCCGCCTCCGCCTCGTAGGCGTCCAGTTCGGCCCGGGAGATGGCGGTGGCGTCGATAGTGGTGGTACTACCCCGCCAGATTCGCGAGAGCGCGGAGATCCCGGCGGTGCCCGCGGTGCCAACAGGTATCGAGAGCAGGAAGATCCTGGTTTGCGGGGATATGGTACGTACGCGCTCGAACGAGGCGAACACCTCGTCCGCGTAGTCGGCGCATTCGTCGAGGTCCACACCTTCGACCATCTTGCTCAGCACGTCGATCATGTTCTGCCGCGCCTGGATCCCCAGCAGCAGCGACCCATTGGGCAGGCTGTTGATCAGCGCGTGGTGCGCCATCTTCACATCGAATTTGTCGCCGGCCTTCCGCAAGCCGTAGCCGAGCGGTGTGATGAAGTATGTCGCGGTGACCAGGCCCGAATGGGTGAACTGGAGATGGCCGCGGATAGCGGCTGTCGGTTGCAGGTCCCGGTTGAACCCCATCAGAGTACCTCTCCGCTCTTCGGCTTCCCCCCGCTGCCGGTGATCATGGACCGCCAGCTCGACGGCGCAGCCGCCTGCATCATCCGAGTCGGTCGCCGGAGACCGCCGGTGCCCAGGATTTCGAGCATCTGCCCACCGCGCGCCACCTTGCGGCGGCCCCGGCTCGTCTCGGTCATCGTTTCGTGCGGCAGTATCGGGACCACTGTTTCCTCGACGAACATCGTCACCCGGGCCGACTCCGGGCTGACCGGCATACCGGACGCGAGAACGGGCTTCGGCGAGCAGACGAGACGGCCCAACCACACGACCCGGGACAGCAGTCGCACACCCGTATAGGGAATCAGGCCGAGCCCGAACGCGAGTACCACGGTCAGCGCAACGCCCGCCAGGAAGGTGATCGCCGGATTCACCGGCAAACTCATCGCGGCGACGCAGGTGAGGATCAACCCGCCGGCCAGGCCCGCCACCTGCGGCAGTGTATATGGCCCGAACGGCAGCTTTTGACCGTTCTGAGCCTTGCCGATCATGGTGGGAACACGTTTGACCGGTGTGAAGACCTTGATCACCTGGGTCACTAATAACCGCCTCCGACGGGGTGATCCGGCACGATCATGCCCGCGTCACCGCGGGCATAGTTCACCAGAGTCGGCAGCATCCAGAACAAGACCGCCGCCAGCACCGCCGACCCGGTGACACCGAGGATCTTGCCCGGGGACAGTTTGGATTTCGCGGCCTCCGCGATCAGCACGCCCATCGACAAGATGGTGATCAGGATCAGGCCCGCCCAGCGGACGAAGATGAGGATTCCGTAGAGGATATTGCTGAGATTGCCCATGGTGGTCGCCTCACGTCAGTTCTGGGTTGCCGGCGGTATCTGCACGGTCGTGGTGGGAGTGCCGGTGGTGCCACCGGCGGTCGGCTCGGAATTGCCCCCCTGAGATACGACGACACTGAGTGGTTCCTTCAGCGCCGGCAGTCTTTCGATCGCCCGAACCTGCCATTGCCCCTCGCCGCGGACCATGGTCAACGGATAGGCCAAGGGCGGCGTGTCTCCGGATTTTCCCTCGGGGGTCACAGTGACGAGAATCCGCGCGGTATTTCCGGCAGCACCGCATGCCGAGTCCTCTGCGGTGACGCTCACCGCGGTGAGCTTCGTGAACGGAACCGGAGACAGCGCCGCGATCCCGGAGTCGACGCTCACGTAGCGGGCAACGTCACCCGAGCCTGTCAGGTAGGCGGTGAGGAACCCGGTGGCTACCTGCGTGAAGGCGGTCTCTCCCCCGCACGGCGCCGAATATGCCTGCGCCAGATCGGACCCGATCCTCGGCGGCTCGACCACCGCCGGAAGGCTGAGCGCCCGCAGGGTGCCCTCCGCCACCGATACGGGAACCCGGTAGTAGTGACGCGCGGTATCGGCCTGCCCGCGTCCGGAGCGCACGGAAACGGTCACCGACCAGACCTCCGTGGTCCCGGCGGCGAGCGTGCGCGTGGTGTGCACGATGATCGGATCGCTGACCTGTTGCCCGGTCTTCGGTAGCGAGATCTGCTGGGTCCCGTCGACGAAGCGTGCGAGGTCGTCCCGCTGCGCGGAGCCGGCACTCAGATATGCGACCACGAAATCCTGGGCGAACGATCCGGCCAGCCGCTCGTGCCCGCTGAGGGTGATCATCGACTCATCGCCCGGAGGCTGCGGGTTGGCCGCGAAAAAGCTGTACACCGCGTGCCCACCACCCAGGACCGCGAGGGTCGCGAGGACCACCACGACGATATTGTCGCGGCGCCGGCGCGCGGCCATCTGGCGAAGCAGTGCCTCACCCGAATCCGCGCGTCCCGCCGCCCCAGTCCTCACTCTCGAAATGGTAGAGAGAGGGCCCTGCGCCGGCGGCCGATCTCTTCCCACAGATGGGGACTCAACCGGCAGGCGGCGCGGCCGGATCAGGAGACCGTACTGTGCCGGAGCCGTCCGGCGAGCCGGTAGCGCAGCTGGTCGTCGTATCCGATCGGGCTCTCCGGTGACGCCAGATCGGCGATATCCGGTTCCACCACCGGGATATCGTCGGCCGTGCGCACCAGCTGGGCGATGGCCAGCTCCCGGTTCGAGAAACCCGGGTAAGGGTAGAGGAGCAGTGAGGTCGGGGTGTAGCCGCCGCCGTAGTTCAACGCCCGCACCGTGACCCCGGTGCTGTCGCCCGCGCGTACCCGGGAGCCGAGCTCGACCAAGCGGACCCGGTCGTCGGGATGGAACACATCGACCGGCCGGAACAGGTAGTCCCAGCGCACCCACGGCGCCGGATCGGTGAGCCAATGCGAGATGGTGGTGTGCGCCAGTTGCACCACGGCGAGGTGGTTCCCCGCCCGCCGGTGCGCCTCCCGCAGGCCGACGCTCTCCAGGGTCGGCCATACCGCGGGGTCGTCATCGGAGGTGATGTCCTCGATCAGCCACCAGGCGCCGCGGGTGTGCTCGTCGTCGCGCGCACGGACGGTGATCCGCCACCGGGTAGCACGTCCGGCCGGGCGCAGCATCGAGACCTCGAACTGGAGTTTGTCCCCCGGCTGGGGACTATAGAGCAGGTCGAGTACCTCCGCATGCCGGTCGAAGGCCGAAACCCGGTGGAAGAACTCGGCGATCGACATCCGCGGAACGTATTCCTCGGGCGCGATACCCGAGAGCCCGGTGATACCGCTGGGCTGGGCCAGCGTCTGGCTGTCCAGATCCCAGATCGCACCGACGGCCGGGGGCAGCGGCGGTACCGGACCGTCCGCCGGGCCGGCCCACCAGCGCACCGCGTGCACTTCACCGCCCGGACCGAAAACCGGCCGCACCATCAACCGGTGCGGACCGGATCGAGTGGTGACGGTACGGTCCAGATCGACCGCGCCCTCGATGGATATGCGCAGGGACTCGGTGATATCGCGGGTGCTCAGCCCATCGTAGAGCGCCGGGGTCCGGGCCAGTTGCCGCTGTAGCACCCGCCGCCAGTCGGCGAATTCGCGCGCGGTATCCCCGACCGAGGCAACCGAGAAGCCTTCCGGTGCCAATGTTTCGACCGTCACCCAGGGGATCACTGCGCCCTCTCATCGCCTGCGTCCAACTGCTGCGCGGAGTGTGTGTCTCCAACGAGACAACGTCCGCAGAACATAATGTACCGTTGCTCAGCGGTACGTTCAACAGTGAAATCTGGACTCACCCGAAGGCCCGACCGGGAACATCCCGAAGACAGAGCCTTCTCACCAGCGCGACCCGAGCGCTCCAGCCGAACGATTGTACGAAAACAGGTGACCACCGGGTCGATTCGGGGTGGGTAATGGCCCACAATGTGAACATTGCCGGGCTGCCCGGTACCCGGCGGCGACGGATCACCGCTGGATACGGACACCCTCGGCACACACCGAATTCCGTAGAAGAACAGACACCGGGCACGGCCCGGGCACATGAATCAGGGACCCGCCGGCGGCCGATCTACTCGGCCTGCGAGGTCAGGGCTATGACACCCGCGCCCGCGAGCAGCCCGAGATCCTCCAGATCAGAGGGGACCGCGCGCAGCCCGGTCAGCACCGGCAGCCGCGCGTGCATGGCTATCGCGCTCTGCAGCGGTTTCCACAGCGGCGAGCCGGCCACCGCGATCGGACCGCCGACGACGACCCGGTCGATATCGAGCAGCGGCGCCACCGAGGCGATGACGCGGCCCAGCGCAGTCCCCGCGCGTTCGAGCGCCGACACCGCGATCCGCTCGCCCGCCTGCGCGTCGGCGACCAGCGAGTCCAGCGAATTACCACCCCAGCCCTGCCCTTTGGCCCATTTGATCAGCGCGGACCCGCCGGCCACCGCTTCCAGACAGCCACGGCCGCCGCATTCGCAGACTTCGTCGAAGCCGGGCACCAGCACATGACCGACCTGGCCGGCGTTACCGGTGCGCCCGACGACGACGAAGCCCCCCACCATGACACCGCCGACGATCGTGTCCGACAGATGGATCGACAGTGAGTCCATGACTTCCTGGGTGGCGCCGAAATGGCGCTCGGCCAGCGAGAGGCACACTCCGTCGAGGGCGAGCACCACCGATGCCGCCGGGAACAGCTTCTGCACCGACTCCACCAGCGGGAACCCGGATTGCCATTCCCGGATCCGGGTCGGCGCCACCACTCCGGAGGCCATATCGATGGGCCCGTGGGACGCGATGCCGACGGCCACCACGTCCCGGCCCGCCGCGATACCGAGCAGGAGGTCACGCACCTGATCCCAGGCGCCGTGTTCGGGGACCGGGATCTGCTGGAGTCCGTCGGATCCGACATCGTCGGCGATCTCTATCGCGGCGAGCCGGGCCGGGCCGATCTCCAACGCCAGGATTGTCATCTACGCACCACCAGAGCTAGATCCGCGTTTTGCCCCCGCAGCATAGTCAGACGGCCGCTGTTTCCGTCGAATGTAGCGGCCGGCCCAGCACGATATGCCGTTTGGGCGCACCCGATACGGCCGCGCCGTGGGTCGGGCGTGGGCCGTTGCGGATGATCCGCATGGGCCGCTTGTGGTCGATCGGCACGGTGCGGTGCCGGTCCAGGTTCTCGATGACATTGCCCGAGTTGTCGTAGGCGATGCCCGCCCAGATCATGGCTCGCGGTGCGTCGCCCCGGTCGATGAGAGTCTGCGCCAGCCGCGCACATTGCTCGAAAAGAGGACAGCCATAGCAAGTACGCACTGCCGAATGCCAGGCCTCCGGCGTGCCGGAATCCAGGTCCCAGCTGTCCGGCAGCTCCGCGCACGGCGGCCGCTGCGTAGATTTCGCCGCGGCGGGCACGGGAGGCGAGGAAACTCGCGAAATTTGCGTAGTCCTAGGTAGAACCACGTTCAGGGTACGAACTCGTGTTGTCGTCATCACCGTCTCCGGAACTGCCGAGGGCACGCCGGTGGAACCGATACGTGTCCCGTTGATCGGGCGGAACGTCAGGGCTGCTCAACAGTCCCCGGAAACCAGCTGGTGTCAGCTGTATCACGACGGTAAGGCACCAGAGGGCCGGAAAGCAAGGTCTCGTACCGTTAAGTAACGGGACGTTGATCTTATTTTCACATCATTAAGCCGCCGATTAGCGGTTCGTTTAGTTACGGACCGTTTAACTACGGGCCCACTTGTGGTTTCCTATAGGTATGGCTGGCGAATCCGAGTTCACGATCGACGAGCTGGCGCGTGCTGCCGAGACAACCGTGCGCAGCGTCCGCGTGTACCACGAGCGTGGGCTGCTGCCCTCGCCCGAGGTTCGTGGCCGGATCGGCTACTACGACGCGGACCACCTCAACCGGCTGCAGACCATCAGCCGGTTGCTGGGGCGCGGTATGAAGCTCAACGGTATCCGGGAACTCCTCGCCGCCTGGGACCGCGGCGACGGCCTCGGGGATGTCCTGGGCGTCACCGACAACGCCGCCGCCCCTGGACGCGCCACCGCGGCCGACCCACCCTCACCGGAACCTGAGGAGCCCGCCCACGAGCTCCCGGAATACGTGCAGCAGGCCCTGGCCGCCAGCGACGACCCGTTCGACGTCTACCGGGTCACCAATCCCCGCTGCAGCGATCTGGCCACCCGGCTCACCGACGCAGGCCTCCCCACCGCGGCCACCTTCCACCTCGTGGAACGGATGCGCGCCGACTGCGACCGGATGGCCGAGCGCTATGCCGCCGAAATCTTCTACGTCCTGGCCGGACGGGCCTACGAGCAGTCCGAACGCAATCCCAAGGATCGCACCAAAATCGAGACCGACCTGGCCATCGCCCGCCTGATCGTCACCCGCGCCGCCTCCGAACTGATCGACCAGGCCTTCGGCCGGCGCGCGGAACTTCCCGCACCCGAGATCCCCGCGCTTCCCGCGGTGGAGGCAGCCGGACTACCCGAGGCCGACCCCGCACGCTCGCCGTACGGCACCCGGCGAACCTCCGTGCCGAACGGCAAGCAACCGTCGCGCTCACACCACTAGGACAGGGAGGGGGTCAAAAGACTGTCGGGGTGACAGGATTTGAACCTGCGACCACCCGCTCCCAAAGCGGGTGCGCTACCAAGCTGCGCCACACCCCGTACTACCCCCCGGGGAGGGGGTGGTGTTACCGGTCCTCGGAGCGGGTGACGGGAATCGAACCCGCACCATCAGCTTGGAAGGCTGAGGTTCTACCATTGAACTACACCCGCGTGCTGCGACCCCGGTGGTTACCCTACGACGCCGCGCGCATCAGCGACTGTACCCAATCGCACATTCGTTTCGCCAATCAGCCCCGCCGCCGCGTCGGCCGTCCCGGAAACACAGGGTGTAACGCGGACGGATTCATAGCGATACGACAGAGATTGCTCTTGCTCCGGGTCCGAGAACTTGTTATAGAAGGCAAGTCGCCGGGACCCACCATCTTGCTACGATCTTCTTGCCGGACGGGGTTTCTGGAAAGGGGGCGGTGGCGTGCACCCGACAAGGTGGACCTCCCGCATAGCAGTACGACAGAGCCGGCCCGGCCCGGCACCCGAGCCGCGGGCCTGTATCCGCGGCGCGAGCACGTCGGCCGTCGGTGATCATCATGTCCTTTGACAGCCGGCCACCGGTCCACTCGACGGCGCGCGAATGGGCCCTGGCCGCCGGTGCGCAGCCCGACGCGGAGATCACCGCGGCGGAGATCGAACCCGTTCTCGTCGACATTCTCGAGGAACTACTCGATCTCACCATCTCGGATCCGTTCCCGGGTCGCGCGGCCCGGCGGCTGGGCGCGCGGCTGTGCGCCGAACCCCTGCACCACGTACGGATGCTGGCGCTGGTCACCCGGACCCTGCTGGGTTTTCCGGCGGGACCGCGCGGATCCCTGGTCGCCACGCAGTGGCCGCTGGTGGCCAGCCAGGCCATCGACAGTTACGCCCAGGCCCTGCAGGAACTCGCGCTGGCCAAGCAGAAGCAGAACTTCTCCGACGAGGCCACCCAGCGGGTCCGTGAATTCGCGGCGCTTCAGCAGCGGCTGGAGCACGAGGCCACCCACGACGCGTTGACCGGGCTGGCCAACCGCACCCTGCTGCGCAACCGGGTGCGGATGATGGCCGAGCATCCCGATCGGGGGATCGGGCTGCTGGTCGTGGACCTGGACAGGTTCAAGCAGATCAACGACAACTACGGCCATACGGTCGGCGACGAGGTCCTGGTCGAACTCGCGAAACGGCTACGCGAGGTCGCGCCGCCGGGCGCGGTGGTCTGCCGGTACGGCGGCGACGAATTCGTACTGGCCGCGGCGATGGCGGACAATCACGTCGGCGAACTGGCCGGCGATATCGTTCTCGCCCTCAACGATTCGGTGTGGTCATCGGCGGGGCCGGTGCCGGTATCGGCGAGTGTGGGCACCACCTATTCACCGCCGGAGGACCGCAGCGAACTGGCGGAGCTGCTGCGTCGCGCCGACCACGCGATGTATTCGGCGAAAACCGCCGGCGGACGCCGCTATGCCGGTGCCGATCCCGGCGATACCGCCGTCGATGCCGCGGTGGCGGGCTGACCCGGAGTCAGTCGGGCTGGCACTGCGCGCACCAGAACAGGTTCCGGCCCTCGAGCACGCTGTGCCGCACCGATGCCGCGCACCGGCGGCACGGTTCGCCCGCCCGGCGGTACACATAGGTGCGTGGCCGATCCGGCGCGTAGGAGGGCGCACCGTGGTCGTGCTCGGGGCGGACCACGTGCATCTTCCCGCGCCGCACGCCGACCTTCATCAGCGCGACCAGGTCGTCCCACAACGCCGACCACTGCTGCGCGGTGAGTTCGGTTCCGGGCCGGGCCGGGGAGATCCCGTGCCGGAACAGTACTTCCGCGCGATAGACGTTGCCCACCCCGGCGACCACGCGCTGATCCATCAGCAGTGAACCGATCCCCCGCCGGGAGCGCCGGATCCGGTCCCACGCCCGTCCGGGTTCGGCGTCGGCGCGCAGCGGATCGGGTCCGAGGCGCGCGACGAGGGCGTCGATCTCCGGCGGCGTGAGGACCTCGCAGGCGGTCGGTCCGCGTAGATCGGTGCCGAACCCGGAACCGTCGCGACCCGGCCCCATCAGCCGCATCCGCACCTGCCCCACCGGTTCCGGCATGGGCAGCCCGGATTCGGTGAAGGTGCCGTACAGCCCGAGGTGGACGTGCACGAATATCCCGCCCTCGTATTCGTGGACCAGGTGTTTGCCCCAGGCCTGCGCCCGCCGCAGCACCCGCCCGTCGATCCGGGCCGCACCGTCGGCGAATTTGCCCTGCGGGCTCGACACCCGAACCACTGCGCCCGCGAGCCGGCGATCGTGCCGGCGCGCGAGACGATGCAGGGTATGACCTTCCGGCACCGCCTCTCGCCTACCGGGTCAGTTCGCGGGCAGCGCCGGCGCCTCGCCGGACTTCTCGTAGTCGGCGAGGATATCGATACGGCGCTGGTGGCGCTCCTCCTCCGACCACGGGGTCGCGAGGAAGGCGTCCACGATCGCGAGCGCCTCTTCCCGCGAATGCATACGGCCACCGATCCCGATGAGCTGGGCGTTGTTGTGCTGACGTGCCAACTGCGCCGTTTCGACGCTCCAGGCCAGCGCGCACCGCGCGCCCGGCACCTTGTTGGCGGCGATCTGCTCGCCGTTGCCGCTGCCGCCGAACACCAGCCCGAGGCTGCCCGGGTCGGCGACCGTGCGGCGGGCGGCCTCGATGCAGAAGGCGGGGTAGTCGTCGAGCGCGTCGTAGACGAGGGCGCCGCAGTCGACGACCTCGTGACCGGCCTTTTCCAGGTGGTCCTTGACGGCGTTCTTCAGTTCGAAACCAGCGTGATCGGCACCCAGGTATACGCGCATGCCGCGATTGTGTCAGGCGACGGGATAGGTCGTGACGGCGGGCGGCGTCCCAGGGTGACTGCTTAGAGTCGTGGTATGCAGCCGCACGACCCTCAGCAACCGTCCGGATCCGGGCCCGGCCCCGCCTGGTCCGCGAATCCGCCGGAGCCCGGGCACTACCCGTGGCTCACCGACCGGGCCACCGCCGCTCCCTTCACCGGCGGCTATCCGCCGCTACCGCCGGCACCGGCGCACGAGCCGCGGGGGCTGTCACCGTTCGGGATGCCGGCGCGGCACAGCTGGGAGATCCCGTTACTGGTGGTGGTCGTCCTGTTCACCGCGGTCGCCTACACACTGGCGTTTCTGCTGCTGTTCCTCGGAGCGGTCAACCAGTACGTGCTGATCCTGGTGGCCGCGCCGCTGCTGATCTGGTTCGGACGTGGTGTGAACTTCTCGTCCCAGCGCGTCAACGGGGTGCGGATGTCACCGACGCAATTCCCCGACGGATACCGGATGGTGCAGGAAGCGGCGGCGCGATTCGGGATGGCGACCGCCCCCGACGCCTACGTCGTACTCGGCAACGGTCAGATCAACGCGTTCGCGTCCGGGCACGGTTTCCGCCGGTACGTGGTGGTCTACAGCGATCTCTTCGAGATCAGCGGCGCGGCCCGCGAGCCCGACGCGCTGGCGTTCATCATCGGCCATGAAGTGGGACATATCGCGGCCGGTCATACGTCGTATTGGCGCCAGCTGGGCATGTTCCTGGTGCCGTTCCTGCCGATCCTCGGCAATTCGCTGATTCGCTCCCAGGAGTACACCGCCGACAACCACGGCTACTGCCACCGGCCCCAGGGCGCTCCCGGCGCGATGGGCACCCTGGCCGCCGGCAAGTACCTCAACAGCGTCGTCGGTTTCGATGAGATGGCCGACCGTGCCGCCCAGGAACGCGGCTTCTTCGTCTGGATGGTGAACGCCATGTCCTCCCACCCGGTCCTGACCTGGCGGATGTGGGCCCTGCGCGACCGCAGCACCCACGGCCGCCTCTTCTGGCGCCCCAATCCCGTACCCCCACGCCTGGCCCCGCCACCCATGCCTCCACCCGGATCCCTCGGAGGCGGCCAGGTCGAACTGTCGAAATCCCCCCACTGACCGGAACGGCAGGCCCGAGAGCCCTCCCCCGAGAACGGCGGCGAATGGGATTCACAGTGGCTGGTGGAGAACAGGCCGGATCTGTTCGAGGGGGTTACCGAAGCGGTGGGGGACCCGGGTAACTACGAGGGCCCTCCACCCCGGTGAGCGGCCCACCGGCGCGCGCCGACCCCCCTGGGCCCGCACCGGCCCCGTATCACCACCTCAGCCCGCAGACGTGGAATCCACAGACCAAACCAACCACTGAACGGCCCCGCACCTCACCCGCCCCACAACACCGATCCGCATGCGCCACCTCCGCGAACCGACCCACCTTCCCGGTGCCGAGTCCAGCGAGGCCCACAAAGGGTTCGGCCCGCGTCGCCTGTCAGCACTCGAAGCGCATGTGGCGAAGCCACGAGTCTCGAGTGCTGAC
>NZ_JBEZYU010000018.1:0-93494 GCF_040638875.1 Nocardia sp. NPDC024068
AGCTCTTAAGTGAGGGGTGGTCAGGCGTGGGGGGGGGCCGCACCCGCGCCCCCCACCACCGCTTGATATCGGGCGTTACTCGATCAGACGAGACGCATCGGCGGGCACGCCGGAAACTCGACCGGTAGCGCCGCCAACGCGCGATGGAACGGCCCCTGCCGCCACGGTAGTTGCTGCGCCTCTACTTTCGGGCGGATATCCGGGAGGGCGTCGAGCAGCAGGTCGATGCCCTGCGCGGTAATCGTCTGGGCGAGGGTCTGGGCCGGGCAGCCGTGCGGGCCGCCGCCCCACGCGAGGTGCGACCGGTTGCCCCTGCGGTCACCGCCGACGACGCTGGGATCGTTGTTGCACGCGGCCAAGCTGATGATCACCGGCTGATCGGCGGGCAGCCACACGTCGCCGACGAGTTGCGGCTGCCTGGGGTAGCTCGCGCACCAGTTCGCCAACGGCGGATCCTCGAACAGCACCGCGTCGATGGCGTCCCGGGTGGCCATGGCACCGCTGAGTACCTCACCTCCGTACTGCTCGTCGGTCATCAACAGCAGCAACGCATTGAGGATGAGATTGCAGGTCGGCTCCGTACCCATCGAGAACAGGAGCGCGGCCTGATTCACCATCTCCATGGCATCGAGCCCGTCCGGATGCTTCAGCAGCTCCGAGGTCAGATCGTCGCCCGGCTCGGCCCGCTTCTGCTCGACAACTCCGATCAGAGCCTCGACGAAACGCTGCTGCCCCTCTTCGGCGCCCACTCCCTCCAGCATCGCGGCCATACCGTGGTAAGCGGCGGTCGCAGCGTCTTCGGGAAAGCCCATCAGTTCACTCAGGACCCGGAAGGTCAACGGATACGCGTAGTCCGTTCGCAGATCGGCGGTACCGCGTTCACAGAAGTCGTTGATCAGCGCATCGGCGGCCCGGGCAACCGCACCGTGAACCTTGTGCATATCGACGGTATCCAACGCCGCCATGATGGTTCGCCGGTAGCGCTCATGCTCCAGACCCGCGGTTCGCAGCGCATTCTGGCGATAGCCCAGCATCGGCACCATCGGGGAGTCCGCGGGTGCGGTCTTCTCCCATCGACGTGGATCGGCGGGGAAATGGGGCTCGTCATTGAGGATCTGCATGGCCACCTGGTAACCGATCACGAGCGTCGCCGGCACACCCGGAGCAAGCTCGATCGGCACCAATGGGCCGTGACGTCGCATTTCCGCGTAGGCGCGGTGCGGATCGGCCGCGAACGAAGGGGTATCCAGCCGGACATGTGACGACCCGGCCGATACCGGGCACCCCTGGGCGATCAGGGATTCTCCCTGCGAGCCCGGAGCTGGATTGCTCAACGCGTGACTCCCCCGCGCGACGCCTCCTCGTGTCCCGGTCGGCCTGCTGCCGCGCGGCCTGGTATTCGTTGCGTGGACATGCTGGCGCATGCTACCGGGAAACGTTACGGTCCAACATTTTTGGCGGAGCCTCGAACACAACCTGCTGCGTATACATGACTACCGGCGGGCACGGGTGCGTCGCCGCGGCAACCGGTCCGAGCTTCCGGCGGTCTCGACCTACCTGTTCACTGCTGTACCCGGGGACCACCGACCGGTCGATGACGCTCGGCCCGGCCCCGACGCCGGGTCGGCTGCCCAGTTGGATAGCACGTGACGAGTCCGCTGATCGCGCAAGTCACCGGCGCCGGGTGCCTGCGGTCAGCCGTCCACGTTGCTCACGGCCGACACTCCGCACCGGCCGAACTCATGATTACTCTTCTCGTCGGGAGCGAGCCTGGTTGTCCAATTACCGCACCCGTTCTCCGCCGGATACACCGTGACGCCCTGCGTCGAATTACAGCGATTGTGGAAATAGACCGTGGTGTGCATGATGCCCGCCTCATACGAGTAGGCGATGCAATCGTCTACGCCTCTTTCTGCCGACGCGGTGCCGGTGGCGACACCGAGACCAGCCGCCACGAAGGCCGCAACCGCAACAATTTTCGAAACGACCGATTTCCACATAAAATGTTCATTTGACACGGAATGATCCTGCGGGCCGACAAACGATCTTGTCAACTGGAGTCTCGGTCCGTGGCATGCGCTGCTACGACCCTGTACTGGCACGATGCACCGTCCAAGGCATCCCGCGAGCCAATCATCCGGAGAGATTCGGCGTGGATCGCATGCAATTGTTTGCGGGAGATCATAACTGGGTAACGCTATTATCGAGTGGTCTGTACCCGCCGTAATTCCCTGACGAGCGGGTTATCTGATTCAGCGGGAAATATATTGCCCACCAAGCAGATCAGACAGGCTTCCGACTTTGGGCCCGAACATAATTCGGCGAGGTTCGCCCGGCCTGTCAGAAAGGGACCAGGCACCTTGTTCCGGCTACGCCGAGGTGGACCCGACCCCCTCGGCGAGGTCCTCGACGCTTCCGGCCATGAGTCCGATGATTCCCCGGTCGAGGAGAACAGGGCCACGTGGTTCTCGCCAGCTCTGATACCTGCGCTGACCGATGAGTTTCCCGGCGAACTCACGTCATCACTACATGGCCACGCAAACCCGCGGGCGGGCGAGCCGGGCGGCTTGCCGTCACTGTTCGAACCGGTGTCGGCCGACCGAGCAAGCCCGGTCGGCCTCGAGGAGGTGACATGTCGGACCGTGAACCGGATGTTGTGCTGGGACCGTTCTCTTCTCCGGACGCGCAGGCGACGCCGTGGGAGTCGGCATCGGCGGTCCTCCGGGCCGCGGAAGTGTTCTGGCTTTCCACGGTGCGCCCGGACGGACGACCCCACGTGACGCCGTTGCTGGCGGCGTGGAGTCTGGGTGGTATGTGCTTCACCACGGGTGGTCAGGAGCGTAAGGCGCTCAACCTCGACCACAATCCGCACTGTGTGCTGACGACCGGCACGAACACCTTGACCGGTGTGGACGTGGTGATCGAGGGTGCCGCGTCCGTCGTGGATGAGCGCTCCGAGCGCGCACAGGCCGCCGCGGACTTCGAACGGAAGTACGGACCACATCTGACCGACCGTGCGGGCAGCTGGTATCGGCTGGGTGAGGCGGTCATCACCGGCGACGTCAGGCTGTATCGGGTCGCGCCGACGGTCGGTTTCGCGTTCGGCAAGTTACCGACCTCCAGCCAGACCCGCTACACATGGCCGAGCCGGTGACGACGATGCCCGCATTGCAGCAGCGGATCCAAAGCGCCATCGACCAGTTCGTCGATACCGGTGCCGAAACCGGCTTGCAGGTCGCCGTATACCGGCACAGCGCACTGGTTGTCGACGCCGGCGCCGGGATCGCCGACAACGCGACCGGGCGCCGGGTGACCCCGGAGACTCCGTTCTTCAGCTTCTCCGCCGGCAAGACCATGGCGTCGCTGATCGCGCACCTGCTGGTCCGGACGGGCGCCGTCGGATACGACACACCGGTGGTTGATCTGTGGCCGGAGTTCGGCGCCCACGGGAAAGAGTCCGCGACTCTGCGACACGTGCTCACCCACACGATCGGTGTACCGGCGATGCCTCGCGATATCGGACCCGCAGACCTGGCCGACCGGACGCGAATCTGCACCGCCATCGCCGCCGCCGAACCGCTGTGGCGACCCGGGACCGCGACGGGGTACCACTCGTTCACCTTCGGCTTCCTCGTCGGAGAGATCGCGCGCCGGGCGACCGGCAAACCGATGCGGCAACTTCTCCACGAATGGATCGCCACCCCTTTGGGCCTCGACGGCGAGCTGTACTTCGGTGTTCCCCGAACCGACCTGCCCCGGCTGGCACGTCTCGAAGACACCGGCCCAGCGCCCCCGCCCGGCAGCGATACCGTCCTGGCGCCCTGGGAAATGCAACCGACCGCGGCCATGGGCAACAGTCGCGAAATCCTGCAGGCGGACATCCCCTCGGTCGGCACCTTCACCGCGCGGGGAATCGCCGCCGCGAATGCCGCGCTCCTCGACGGCCGGCTCATCGACGCACACCAGCTCGCCGAGGTCACCGCCGTGGCCTTCGAGGGCACCGACCAGGTGTTCGGCACCCCCGCGCGACTCGCCCTGGGCTACCCCCTCGGTCGCCTGGGCGCGCGGCCGGATGAGTCATCGACCGCGTTCGGCTGGGTCGGTGGCGGCGGCAGCTACGTCTATGCCGACACCGCCACCGGCCTCTCGTTCGCCATGACCAAGACCCGACTCACCCCGCAGTTCGACACCGCGCGACGACTCGCGGAACTGACCGCAGCCGCGACCGACCCGCCGGCTTGAGTCTCGAGGTGTCCACGTCGGCCTGATGATCGGTCTGATCGCGCCGGGACGGTGCGGTCGCCCTTCCCGCCGTGGAGCCGATGGAAGCGCTCGGCAGGTGGGGCGCATCGACGAGAACGGCACGAGCGCATTCGTCCGGCCCGAGCGGGGGCCGGCCCGGCCTCGCCTGCGAGATCCGGGGTGCGATGACGCCGTCGAGGAGAGCGTCGATCAAAGCGTCCGCCCGCATCAAGTCACTCACGCCGACCTCGCACTGTCCAACGTGGCGCCACTCCGCCGAGCCACCTAGCCTGGAGGATGTTCACAGATCGGTATACCCAGAGGAGGTTGCGGAATGACGACATCCGAGACCATGCGTGCGGTGCGGATCGCGCACCACGGCGGTCCCGAGGTGCTGGAGCCGGTGGACGTGGCGGTGCCCAGCCCGGAAGCAGGGGAGGTGCTTGTCCGGGTGAACGCCGTGGCGCTGAACAACACCGACCTGTGGACCCGCGAGGGCGCGTACGGCCGCCCGGGCGACCCGCGGGCACGGTCGGGCTGGCGCGGCCCGATCGACTTTCCGCGCATCCAGGGCGCCGATATCGCCGGGCGGATCGCCGCGGTCGGACCGGGCGTGGATGAACGCCTCATCGGTCGCCGGGTGGTCGTGGACCCGGCGATCTACGACAGCGAGGGGCCGGACGCGAATCCGGTGGGGTTGATGGGAAGCGAACGCGACGGCGGTTACGCCGAATATGTGACAGCGCCGGCCGACCGTGCGCACGACGTCACAGAATCCGCGCTGACCGACGATCAGCTCGCGAGTCTGCCGACCGCCTACGGCACCGCCCTGGGCATGATCGAACGGGGCCGCCTGCGGGAGCGGGAAACCGTTCTGGTCTCGGGAGCGTCGGGTGGTGTCGGCCTCGCGCTGGTGCAGATCGCCCGCGCGCGAGGCGCACGAGTGATCGCCATCAGCACCGGATCCAAAAGCGAGTCGGTGCGTGCGGCGGGCGCGGACGAAGTCGTCGACCGCGCGAGAGATATTGCCGAGCAGGTCCGGGCCACCGCCCCGGAAGGGATCGATGTGGTGCTCGACGTCGTCGCCGGCGATCTCGTGGCCGCGGGACTGCCGTTGCTACGCGAGGGCGGCCGGTGGGTCGTCGCCGGCGCACTCGGCGGCTACGACGTGCACTTCGATGTGCGGCGGCTCTATCTGCACAACGCGCAGCTGATCGGCTCCGCGATGCATACCCGCACCCACTTCCGCCTCCTCGTGGACCTGGCCGTGCGCGGCGCGATCCACCCGGTCATCGCCGCGGCCTACCCGTTGGAAGAAGCCGCCCTGGCGCAGGAACAGCTCGCCCGCCGGGGGCATGTGGGCAAGATCGTCCTGCACCCCTGAGTTCTGCCCGGAAGCCGTGCGAAGGCGGGCGCAACCGGGATTCCGCTGCGCCCACCCGGTCGGCACGGCGGGCCTATCGGCCACGTGCGGTCATGATCGGTGCGGTGCCGGTCAGGGGACGAACACTTCGGCCGTTGCCGGAATGCCCGGACGGTCGGTGCGCACCGTGAGCGCGACCCGCCCCGGGCCCGAGTCCACGTGCAAGTAGAACGGCCGGGTACTGGTGTTGCCGGCAGGGATGAAATGGCTCACCGAACCGGTCCGGCCGGTATCGAGGTTGCGCCAGTCCACGATCGCCGTCACATCACACGCCAGGAGGGTCGGCGCGTAGTTGCCCAGCGGGGAGAAGCCCTGTGTGATCCGCAGTTCTATGGAATGGGCCGTCCCCGGAAAGGCGCTGTACCGGTCCAGCGGGCCGTCGTAGGCGACCCCGGCGGCACTCAGCATGCCGACGCAGATACCGTTGCCCAGCGTCCAGGCCGGAGCCGTCCGCACCTCTGTCATGGCGCAGGTCCGGGGCCCGACGTTCGACCATCCGAGCTGGCAGGGATCGGCGGCGCCGGCGACGCCCGGCGCTGTCACGGCCATCGCCGCACCGACGAGACCGGTCGCTGCTGTCGTGGCCAATTTCCGTGCGATCGTCATGCACAAATGATCGCGCACCGCCTCGTATCCATTACATTTCACCCACCGCGGCAGTGCTTTCCGGTCGGGGCAGCGGTCGAGATCACTGCCGTCGTCGGCGTGATCGGTCGAAACAAGCACATAATGGATCGGTGCCCCAGCTCGCGGATTTCGCTGTCAAACCTGTACTCACGGGCCGAGAGGTGCTGCTGCGGCCGTTCGTCGACGAGGACCTCGACGCCATACGCGAGGCGTTGCGCGACCCGGAGGTCCGCAGGCTGACGGGCAGCGTTGCCGACGAGCCGGCGGAACTCGCGCCCGAGGCCCCGGACGAGGTCCGGGCGCTGCGGGAATGGTACGCGAGCCGGGACGCCCAGCCGGACCGGCTCGACCTCGCGGTCGTCGACAAGACCGGCGGCCGGTGCGTGGGGGAAGCCGTACTGAATCGGTGGGATCCCGCCAACCGCAGCTGCAATTACCGCATTCTGCTCGGTCCCGCCGGGCGGGGACGCGGGCTCGGCACCGAGGCCACCCGCCTGCTGGTCGGCTACGGTTTCGAGCGGCTCGGCCTGCACCGGATCTCGTTGGAGGTCTATGCCTTCAACCCGCGGGCCCGCCGCGTCTACGAGAAGGTGGGTTTCCGGGCCGAAGGAGTCCTGCGCGAATCGCTGCGTTATCGGGACGAGTGGATCGATGCGACGCCGATGTCGATTCTCGCGCACGAATGGGTCGCCGGCCGCTGAATTCCTGCGGGAACTCTCCTCCGGCCTCCCCGCCGATGCCCGTACGGCCGCTCGGGCCCCGATCTTCGACAGCGAGTAGGCCCGCATCCCTCGGATGCGGGCCTACCGGTCAGTTCCTGTCACCCCTCGATCAATGTGCGGCGCAGGCCCTCCGTGGCGACGACGAGGGCGGGGACCAGCGTCAGGTGCGTGATCGACAGCGCGATCGTGGACGCGGTATCGAAGTCGGCACTCACCGTCATACCGATGGTGGCGATCGCGAGCACCGAACCGATCACCGCGGCGACCCGCAGCACACCGACCCATTTGTAGGACAGCAGCACTGCCGCGCCGAGACCGATCAGCAGCGGGACCACGGTCAGCATGACGATTCCGCCGGGAGCGACGCTCTGTGCCGTGCCCGCGTCGGTCATTTCGAAACTGCCACCGGCGGCCGCACCGAGCAGCCAGACGACGATATTGGCCAGGAGCGCGGCGCCGATCGCACCGAAGAGGGCGACGGGACGATTCAGTGCGGGGATGCGGGCTGCGGTGGCGGTGGTGGTGCTCATGGCGGTCTCCTGAAGCTGTGAAGTTCGTGTGAGACCATCCTGAAACCTCAACAAATATTTAGGTCAATCCTTCGGGTCGCGGCGTGTCGCAGATCACTCTCCAGTCGGTCGCCGGTGCGCCGTGGAGACCGGAATCGAACCTGCTGTCCGGCCTGGTGAAGCCGTAGAATTACGGTATCGACCCGCGCATCGGACCGGCCACCTGGAAGGCAGGTACACCAATGACGCATCACAGTGATCCCCTTGCCGCCGGCATGCACACCGCCCACACCTGGCTGCGCGCCGTCGCCGACGATATGGGCACCGAAGATCTCACCTTCACGCTGCGCGCGCTGCGCGCGTGGATGCACACCGTCCGGGACCGGATAGGCGTGGCGAATTCCGCACACCTCACCGCCCAGCTACCCGATTTCCTGCGCGGCATCTGGTACGAGGGGTGGGTACCGAGCCGTGTACCGGGGAGCCACGGTGTCGCGGAGTTCGCCGACGAGTTCGCCGAACGCGCCGGCATCTCGGTGGGCGACGTTTCGTTCACCGCGGGCTGCGTCACGTCCGCACTGGACCGGATGATGTCGCCCGGCCAGCTGGATCATGTCTTCGCCGTGTTCCCGGAACGCCTGAGCAGCGTGCTGCGCGGTGAGAGTTCGATGGCCGGAGCCTGACGCACCACCGCCCGATCCCCCGGGTGCGCCCAGCCGAAGGGACGGATATGCGCACCACCTCGAACGAAGTCTGGCCGGCTCTGCGGGTCGACGACTGGACCGGCACCCGCGACACACTGCATATGTGGACACAGATCATCGGCAAACTCCGCCTGGCCCGCGCCCCGATGGTCAACCACTGGTGGCAGGTGACCCTCTACGTCTCCGCACGGGGTTTGACGACCTCGGCGATCCCCTACGACTACGGGACGTTCGATATCGAATTCGACTTCATCGACCACGAGCTGCAGATCCGGTCCTGCACCGGCGCCCGGCACCGGATCAATCTGGAACCCAAGACCGTGGCCGCGTTCTACGAAGAAGTGATGACAGCCCTGGACGCGCTGGGTATCGACATCACGATCCTGGCCAGACCGGTCGAGGTGGAAAACGCGATTCCGTTCGCCGAAGACACGACGCATGCCACCTACGACCGGGACCACGCCAATACCTTCTGGCGCCAGCTGGTGGCCGCCGACCGCGTCCTGAACCAGTTCCGCGGGGAGTTCGCCGGCAAGACCAGCCCCGTGCACTTCTTCTGGGGTGCGATGGACCTGGCCTGTACCCGGTTCTCCGGACGCACCGCCCCACCACATCCCGGCGGCGCCCCGAACTGCGCCGACTGGGTGATGGTCGAAGGCTACTCACACGAACTGGCCAGTGCCGGTTTCTGGCCCGGCGGCTCGGCCGAGGGCAGTTTCTACGCCTACGCCTATCCCGAGCCCGACGCCTACGCGACGACACCGATCCGGCCGCAGGACGCCTACTACGACGCATCCGTGCACGAGTTCCTGCTTCCCTACGAGGCCGTACGCACCGCCGCCGAACCCGAGACCACCGTGCTGGAGTTCCTCCGATCCACCTACGGCGCCGCCGCCGACACCGCCGGCTGGGACCGCGAACACCTGGACGCGATCGCGCCTCGGATCCGGTGAGCGTCGCGGCCGGTCCGCCCGCTTCACCCGATGGACGTGACCGTCCACCTCGCCAGATCGGCTGCACGAGAAGGCGTCCCGTTCCATGGATAGTTCCGGAAGTCCAGGTCGCGGAGATACTCGTTGTACCCCACCGGATACGAATTGACGATCCTGAGTTCGTCCGTCCGCCGCCCGAGCTCGCTTTCCTTCCACAACCGCGCGATATGGGTGGCCACCGGGCGTAGATCATCCGGTTGTGCCGCCGCGGGGGCAGAGACGCCGATGTAGAAGGCCAGCCAGTCGTCCGGCCGCCCATGGCTTTCTACCGGACTCACCACGGTCACACATGCTCCCGCCGGAAGGTCCGCTGTGGTGACAGCAGTCTTCAGATCCTCGAAACCGGGGGCACCGACATCCCAGACCTCCGGCGCGGGACAGTCTTCGGGAACGGCTGTCGTCGAGGTCGCCGCACCGGTCGGCTCCGCCGCGGCAGCGGTCGATGTTCCGGCCGGCTCCGCCACGGTATCCACCGGACCTCCGGAACCGCAGCCGGCCAGCACCGCGACACCCACGGCAGCAATCATCAACCGTGATCCGGTACGCACTGAAGAGGTCGTCATTTCTCCCCCACTCCTGTCGACACAGCCGACCGTCGCCCCAGAACTCGGCCGCGGCCGCTTCCAGTGGACCCAGCGGCCCATATTCATGTGATCCTCCCCGGCCCGGCCGAGACGTAACCGGTTCCGGCTCAGCGGATCCGACACTACCGACCACGGCGTTCGTGGGTAGACCCCAACTCTTGGGGTGGGCTCGAAACCGTACGGGCGGTCCGAGCCCCACAGCCGGCAATGACGTCGGCGGGCTCCGAGATGCGTCCGGCCGGCGTAGTGGACGGTGTCGATCGGCTGCCGGGCACCCCTTTCGGCCGGGCGCGGCGGCGTTCGGGGACTAGTATTCCGCAGATGTCGTTGCCGAGTGATATGCGCGCGTTCAATCGGTCCGTGGTCGAGGATTTCCGCGCCAACGGTGGGGAGATCACGATGGACGGGATGCTGAAGGGGGCCGACCTCGTCCTGCTGACCACCGTCGGCAGGCGCAGCGGGCGGCAACATATCGTGCCGCTCGGCTACCTGACCGACGGTGGCGATCGGATCGTATTGTGGGCGTCCAATATGGCGGCCGCCGAGCATCCGGCGTGGTACCGGAATCTGGTCGCCGAACCACAGGTCATCATCGAGCGTCCGACCCCGGCCGGAATCGACCTGTTCACCGGTACCGCGGCCACCGCCACCGGAACCGAACGCGAGCGGCTGCTGGCGATGCTGGCAGAACGGTTCCCGCATATGGCCGCGCATCAGCAGCAGACCGAGCGGGAGATCCCGCTGGTGGCGGTGGAACGGGTATCGGGTCTGTCCGGCTAGCGCGGGTGTCGCCCGGCGAGGATCTCCACATAGTGGACGTTGCTCGTGATGCCGCCGGGCGGGCCGGACCGGACCCGAACTGCCCGAGATGATTCAGCGCTTGCGGTGCGGGGCGAGCTCGCCGCGCTCGGCGCGGAGCTGGTCGGACGGGACGGTCATGCCGCTCCCGCGGCGACCGAGTACAACTGGTAGGACCCGCTGAACCCCTTCAGTTCGGCTTCGCGAGCAGTGCTGACGGCGATATCCGGCCGGCCGGCCACAGCGTCGCGCACCTCCTCGCTGACGAGGATCTCGCCGCCCTGCGCCTGCGCGGCCACCCGGGCGGCCATCGCGACATTACGGCCGAAGAGATCGTCACCGCGGCGAACCGAGCGGCCCATATGGATCCCGATGCGGACGCGGACACCGGCCATGGGTCCGGCGCCGGTGCCGAGGGCGCCCTGCACCTCCAGGCCGCAGCGCACCGCCTGTTCGGCGTCGCCGAAGGCGATCATGAAGCCGTCGCCCTGGCTTTTCACGATATGCCCGTCGTGCCCGGCGACGAGTCCGCGGATCAACCGGTCGTGCCGGCCCAGCAGGGCGACCCACGCGCGATCGCCCAGCCGTTCGTTGAGCGCGGTGGATCCTTCGATATCGGAGAACGCGATGACGACATCGCCCCCGGCGGTGAGTCGCGCCAGATCGGGTCTTTCGACCTGCGCCCAACCGGCCAGGTCTTCGATCGAGCTGAGTACCGCCGCGCGCAACCCCTTCCGGCGCACCAGGCTCGCGGTCTGCCAGACGGTTTTCACCGCTTCCCGGCCGCCGTTCATCAGCAACTGCCGGGTGTCGGGCCGGCGCTGGAGTTCGGCCAGCTCGTGCCGGCTGCGCACCAGCAACCGCCACAGCACGATCAGGCCGACGGCCTCGGATACGGCGATCGCCGCGAGAACATAGGCGAGCATCACCGCGTCCCGTCCGGTCCCGGATCGCGGGGCGTGGATTCCGGTCCGGCGGCCGCGCTCAACTGCTGGGAGACCTCGGGCAGGTCCGCGTGGATACGGCGGTCCATGGCCCGGGCCAGGAGTTCGTCGGCGACCAGGCGCACCGCCGGACGGAGTTCGGCGAGGGTGCCGGCGAGGTCGTGTAATCGTTCGGGAGAGGGGTCTTCCAGGACCTGGTTGACCAGGTTGACCCGGAACTCACGGACGAACGCGAAGGCCATCCGGTCGAAAGCCGCCTCCAGTTCCCAGCTCAACGCGAGTATCGAGCGGAGCGGGAGGCCCACGGCGACGAACGCGGACGCGGCCTCCAGCAGCCGCCCGCTGGAATAGACGAAGCGGTCGTCTTCGATGCGCAGATAGCCCAGGGCGATCGCCTCGGTGATGGCCTCCGGGGTCGCCTGTTCACCGAAGCGGTCCAGCATTTCGGAGAAGTCGATATCGACTTCGTCGTCCCCCCATGCCACCGAGGCCGCCGATTCGAATCCCAGCAGTTCCGAGACCCCACCGCCGTGCTCGGCGCTCGTCAGCAGGTCGGCGATACCTTCCAGGCTGTGGCCGCGGGCAAGCAGGTCGGCGACGAGTCTCAGCCGCTCGAGGTGGGTGTGGTTGTAGAAGGCGTGCCGGCCTTGCCGGCGCGGGGCCTCGAGCAGGCCGCGTTCCTGGTAGTAGCGCACCGTGCGTACCGCGACACCGGCGGCTTCGGCCAGTTCGGCAACTCGGTACTCCTGTGTTCGTGGCGTCATTGTCGTCCTCCCACTCACCGGTCCGCGAGCCGAATGACGGCAAGCTTAGCCACACTGTCTCAGTAGATGCTGGTTCGAACACAGCAATCTTCCGGCTCACTTCGCGTCAACGCTGGATACGAGCGCCTCGATTGTGGCGCAACTCACCATCGGTTACAGTTTCTACTGATATGGACGGAGCGCTCAGCGGATTGCGCAGAGTCCGTCCATAGATAGCAAGGAGGTCGACGCCGGTGCCGACGAGCAGCTCTCACGCCATTCCGGAACTGGAGATCGCCGGGATACCCGCGGTGACACATCTGAGCCGTACGCCCCGGCTGTCCCAGCGGTTGCTGGACCATCTGGCCGGTACCGACGGTGCCGAATCCGGTGTCACGATGCCGTGCGGTGTGCTGCGCCGCGAAGCCGCCGAGGTGGTGGCCGGGTGCCTGGACCTGGTGGCGGCGGCGTTGCAGGGCCGTACGGTGCGCGCCGTCCCCGAGCCGCTGGCGAGCAGGATCGAGGGCTGGGCCGCGGAAGGGGTGGCGCTGGAAGCCGTGCAGCACGCCACCCACCTCGGGTTCCGGTTCGTGCTGGACTTGCTGGCCGGACGATCCGACAGCACCGACAGTCCGATGATGGTGGCCGCCGGCCAGCGGCTGGCCGCGCTACTGGACCAGGTCAACACCGGCTTCACTCGGGCCTACCTGCGTGAGTTGCGGGCCCATACCGCGGCCCGGCACGCCGGGGCCGAGGCGCTGGCCACCGCGCTGATCTCGGGTACGAGTACCGCGGAGACGGCCCGCGAGAGTGGTTTCCGGAGTGCGGATTCCTACGCGGTGCTCGCCCTCGCGCTCCCCGGCGCCGCCGCCGGTTCCGGCGACGACGGTATCGAGACCCGGCGCCGGCTGCGCCGATTGCGCGCCGAACTCTGTCTCGGGGGTGAGATGCCGCCCGCCCGGCTCAGCGAAGCCGGCGGCACCGTCCTCGTACCTCAGCACAGACCCGACGATTCCGCGGTGACCCACCTGTTCGAGCGCCTGCGGAGCGCGACCCGTGAACCGCTGCTGGCCACCGTCGTGCACGCGCGCCACGACGAGGTTCCCGACGCCACCCGCCGCGCGCACGAACTGCTCGACCTCGCCCAGCGTCTGCACCGGCCCGCCCGGCTGTACCGGATCGCCGATCTGGCGGTGGAATACCAGATCACCCGGCCGGGGCCGGCGCGGCGGCAGCTGGCGACGGCGCTGGACCCGTTGCTGTCCCAGCCCGAACTGCTGCAGACTCTCGCCACCCACCTGGCCAACGACCGCAACCGTCAGATCACCGCCCGCGCGCTCTACATCCACGCCAACACCCTCGACTACCGGTTGCGCCGCATCGCCCAGCACACCGGCCTGGATCCCGCCCGCGCCGACGATCTGTGGCATCTCCAGGCGGCCCTCGTCGCGGGCGCCTACGAAACCGGCTCGATGGCGGCGGCGATGCCGGTACCGGCATCGGCGAAGAGCCCCGGGCACCCCGCGGTCGCGGTGCAGGCGTCCGCCGGCATCCGGCCGGTGCCCGCGGTCCCGGCCGAACCCGCCGGGGTCGGCTGACGGCGATCGCAGATCCCGCCGGGTCGGCGAGTGCAGCGACCGACCGCCCGCACGACTAGGGCAGGGCCGCGCAGTTCACGGGGGCCGGCACACCGGCGAGGCGATCGGTCACCCACTGCTGCGAGGTCGTCAACGACGGGATGAACGCCACATCGTGGGTGCCCAGGATGCCGGACAGCGGGGGCACCGTGGCATCCGCTTCCAGCTGGACGGGCGTCCCGCCACCGCACCAGCTCGCGGCGATACCCCGCACGAGCGGGTACGGAGCGACCCCCTCATCGTTGCGGGCCGAGTAGACACGCACCGGTACCGCGGGGGCGGACCCGCCGAGCCGCTGCTCGCCGAACGCCTTCTTCAGTTCCGGAGAGCCGTCGATCACGGCCGCGATGGGCAGTCCGCTGGTGGTCCAGCGGGACGTGTTCTGGGGTTGCGCCATGATGCTGGAGAGCCCGCCGCCGCATTTGCCCATCGAGTCGCGCAGGATCGCCTTACCGGTGTCGTTGAGCGCGGCATCGAGCACCGGGCGGGTATCGGGATAGTCGGCGGCGATGCCGTTCAAAATCCAGGCGATGGCGGGTGCGACGCCGGGCTGACCGTCGCTGTGCGCGATGTATTCGTGGGGGCCCGCCAGCGGCCCGCCCACGTAGGCGCCGCGCACGTCCAGATCGGGGGCGTATGCCGGTTGCAGTTCGGCCGCGGCCGCGGACGCCATCCCACCCTGCGAGTAGCCGTACAGCATGACCGGCGAGCCGGAATGCAGACCGGTGCCCGGCAGTCGCAGCGCGGCGCGCGCCGAGTCCAGGACCGCGTGGCCCTGCGTTTTCCGGTTGAGGAAGTTGTGGGGGCCCGGGGTGGCGAGATCGTGATAGTCGGTCATCACGACCGACATACCGCGGGCCAGCAGTTGATTGATCGCGATCAGGTCGTATTCGACGACCACATCGGCCGGCGGCTGGAACCGGACCACCTGCGACACCATCGCCGAGGGCGCGCACTCGGGCCCCTGCCCCTGCGTGCCGCCCGCGTACGCCACCAGCGGGCGTTCGCCCGGGCCGGTCCACGGCGCGAGCGGCTCCAGATACGTTCCCGCCACCGTGGTCGGCGCGTCATTGGTGTCGCTGCTGGCGTAGGTGAGGCGGGTCGCCCGCGCCGATACCGCCCCGGGTATTCCGGGGGCCGACCACGCCGGACGCGACGCTTCGGCACGCAGGACTTCTCCCCCGGCCACCTCCGGCTGCGGAGACGCCGGCTGCGTCCATGCCGGCGGTGCGGCGATCGTCCCGACCGCGACGGCTACGAGAGTTCCGGTCAATGCGGCGACCCAGGCACGTTTTTCGCTCTTCATACCGACCCTTCGCGATGTGGTTCCAACCAGGGCAGCTACTGAACCGAAAGGCCCGATCGCCACAGACGCGATGCGACTCTGCCGGTCAGCGGATCGTGAGCAGGAAACCGTGACGTTTCGATTCAGTAGATCTAGATCGAATACTGCGAGTGAGCTGTTCGAGCGCAGAACCAGGCAATTCATGGTGCCGAAGCCAAAGCCTAAGCCATAGAGCGGGCAGAGGTCCGGAGGTCGCGACCGTGATTCGGGCGGCGTCGGTCCACCGCCCACCGGGCCGGGTCCCGGTGGATGGCCGGCCCGGTCAGCGGCGCACGCGATATTTCAGGTGCAGCACCCGGTCTCCCTGGACGACCACATCGGGGTCCTCGAGCAGATGCCGGGTATCGACCGGGCCGAAATACCTTTTGCCCGAACCGAACACCACCGGCACCACGTCCATCGCCACCTCGTCGACCAGGCCGAGCGCCAGCGCCTGCCCGCCGACCGCGCCGGCGCACACCGCCACCACCCGATCGCCGGCCCGGCGTTTCGCCTCCGCGACGGCCGCGGCGATATCGTCGAAGAAGGGCACATCCGCCTCGGGATGCCAGCCCTCGGGCTTGGGCCGGTGCGAGACGACGAGCAGATGTTCGCCGGCGGGTGGGCTTGCCTCCCAGCCGTTGGTGATGTCGAACAGGTGCCGCCCCTGGATCATGGCGCCGATGCTGTCCCAGAACGGGCGGGTGTATTCATAGGAGCGACGGCCGAGCCGGAACGGGGCGTGGTTGCGTTCGAGGTCTTCGTCCTCGACCAGCGGTACTTCGCCGTTGAAATACCAGTCGAAGAGGGGTCCGACGTCATCGTTGTCATCGGCGATGAAACCGTCGACCGAAACCACCGCGTGCATTGTCACTGGCGCCATACTGTGCAGACGCCGGCAACAGCCCGGATTCATCGGGTGGGGGCTGTCGAGAATGGCCGGCGGCCGTGGCCCGGCGGGAATACGACCGGTCAGGTTCGTTGTCGCGCGGTGTCCACCAGCAGTTGGTGGAGCGCTCCGGCCGCCGTGCTCGCCCGGTCGCCGAGCAGCTCGACCTCGGTGAATGCCTCCACCAGTGCCGCTCCCGGGTCGAAAGGGGTGGCGGGTGAACATCCGCTGAGCCGATCGCGCCAGTGCCGGTAGCCGCCTGCTATCCGGCCCAGCGGATCGCGCGTATGGCCGGGGCCGGCTGTTCTCAGGTATTCGGCGATCAGCGTGCGCTGAGTGCGCCGGTGTGCCGCGTTGTCGCCCACCGCGGCCAGTGCGCGGCCGAGTTCCCGGACCAGTGTCGCGTACAGCGGGCGGTCCGATGACCCGGACGCCGGTCGGCGGCCCCCGGTCGCCCTCTCGAGGGATGCGGCCAGGGTGGCAGGGTCGGTGGTGGCGGCGCGGTCCAGCACGATATGCGCCGCGCGGACTTCCGGTTCGCCGGGGCCCGAGACGACCGGTCGGTCCAGGCGCGCGGGCAGTGCGTCGCCCAGGTCGGCGATCGCCAGCGCCCGCAGGTCGATGGTGTGGTGTCGTTCCAGCACCCGGTCGACGGCGGCGGCGATCTCCCGGGCCGTGGGCTCGTCCAGCCCAGCAGTGTCGAACCCGATGATCTGGAGGCCGTGCCGGGCCGCCAGCTCGTCGACTATTCGCATTACGGCGGGGTCCGTGACAGATCGCGGTGGCGTCCCCCCGGTCGGTGAGTTCGTTGGGCGCGGTTTCGGTGTGCCGGCGGCGGGTCGCCCGGCTCGGTCGTGGTGGCCGGTTCGTCCCGGCGGTGCGGGCCGGGGCGAGGCGGGGCGGGGCGGTGCGCCCTGTTGGTCCGGTGCGGACACACGTGGTGTAGCCGGGGCCCGGCGGTCTCCCGGGGGTGACTGCGCGGCCGGTGAGCGCCCGGACCACGGCGGTCTGGCAGTAGGCGGTCGGGCAGTGCCACGGTCCCCGGGCGCGTGTGGCCCGGCGCCGCGAGGCGGCTGTGCCGATGAGCTTTCCGTGCGGGTGGGACCGGTCGCGGGTCCCCCGGAAGCCGGCGTTCCGGTGACGGCCCGGCTCGTATCCGGGCGACGGCCTGCCGGCCCGGCGGACGTACCCGGCGTGGGTGCGTCGGCTCCTGCCGCGGGTGGTGTCCCGGGTTCGGAAGTCGCGGATTCCACTGCGTTCTCCGCCCCTGGTGCGGTCGCGGGACCCGCCGGCGGTGCGGCCGGGTGACGACCGAACCCCTCTGTAGCGTCAGGGGCACGACGGATGGGAACGTCCGCAGGTGAAGACGGCCGGTCATCCGGCGATCGTGCTCCGTTGCGCGCAAGCGGTGGCTCCGGCACCTCGGCCCGGTCGCGCACGGACCGGGCGGCGGCGATATCCAGTACTTCGAAGGCCGAAAGAGACTCGGCGAGCAGCGACCCCATTTCCCGGAGGGCGCCGGCACTGTTCTCCAGCGCGTCGATCCCCTCGTCGGCGCTCGGCAGATAGTGCTCCGCGAACGCTCGGCCCATCTCGTCATCGCCCCAGCCGGCTGCGGTTTCGGTCATCCCGGCAGCCGTGAGCGCGTCCCGCAGATCGCTGGCTGTCCGGGCCGCATCGTCGGCGATACCGCGTAGTTCGTCGGTCAGGGCACGCACCGCGTCCGGATCGATATGAAAGGAATCGCCCGTCTTCGACTCCGCGCGGTCGTCACTGCTCACCGGTCACGTCCTGACTCCGGTTCGAACCCCGGGGGAATCCGACGTCCGCTTCCTGGTCGTTGGACAGTGTGTCCAGCAGATGGTGGAGCGCCCGGATCGGCTCCGCAGCCTCGTTCCCGCCAACTGAGTTCGAGCATCCAGTCGCTATGGTTTTTCCCGGTTTCCGCTGCGAGCCGACGGGGGTACGGCTCGGCGTGCCGACCCGCGAGGTGACCGCTCGCATAGTCGAGGGCATGGCCAGCGACCGCCGCGGGCTCCGTAATGCCTTGCGGGCGGCGATTGTCCAACTCACGGCGTATCCCGGCCAGCGGCCAGGGCCTCTCGGAGAATCAGCACGGACTCGTCGAGAATGTCCTGCGCCACGACCCGTTCGAGACCGAGTTCTACGGCCGCTTCCGCTATCGGCTGGTTGTCCAGGAAGCATCGCACCACCAACTCCTCCGCCAGATCGGGCCGGCTGTGCGCAGCCGAGAGAGCCTCCCGCACGGTCACACGCAAGTCTGTGGTGTCCGCGTGGGCCGATGAATCAGCGAGTTGGTATCCGGGATAGTGCTCGCGCGGGGGCGAGTCCGTGTATACGACCGGCCCGCGCCGCAGAATTTGCAGGGCTTCGTGAACACGATCCGGATCGAGCCCTGTTTCCTCCGCTATCTCGGATTCACCGAAACCGTCATTCGATGACCTCGAATGACGCCGGAGGTACGCGGCAACCGCAACTACTGCGTCGCGTGTCCTCCTGTCGAGGTGCGGGTATTCGTCCTCGTGATAAGCGCGCAAGGCAGTGGCATGGGCCGTGGCCGCAGCATGCCGTTCGAACGGCCCGAGCAATGGATCATGGTTGGCCGCTGCCCGCCATATCGCCAAGTGCATCTGCTGGGCGAGGTCGTCGCACCGAGCGGGATCGGTCCGCCGCGGAATGTTGGACCGGATGAACTCCGGCAGGGTGACGAGCTTTGTCGAATAGATGGTGTACGGATAGGTTTCAGTGATTTCGTGCAGCAGTCGCCGCTCCTCGCCGGAGCCGGGCCGGGTTGCGATCAGATCCCAGAACTTCTGCTCCCACTCGGGTGGATCGCGGTGGTCTGCCGATGAATCCCCGGAAAAATGTTCCATAGCGGCGCGGAGGGTCCCGCTGGACATACCCGTGGCATCCCGAAGCGTTCGCAGGTTCTGTAACCGAGGGTGGTACCTGCCGATCTCCCATGCCCATACCGTGCCTTTCCCGACCCCGAGGAGCCGCGCGAAATCCAGCTGGCTCGTTCCGGACCGGGCGCGTAGACCGCGGAGCCAACCGGCCCATTCGAGGTAGGTATCGGGCGCGTCGACATGCGGCTCCAGGGTCGGAAAGTGTGCGCACATACGGGCCAGGAGATCGGTCGGCAGCACTGGTGTATCGCGCGTGCCGGACGGTGTGAGGGGCACGATCTTGCCGAGGAAGGTCCGCAGTTCCTCTACCGACGGCTGACGCCTGCCGGCTTCCCGCTCGGAAATGGTTTCGGCGGTGGTTCCGGCCAGTCGCGCGAAGCCCTCCGGGGTGGCTCCGCACCACTCGCGGACATCACGGAACCAGCGCCCCAGACCCGCCGGAGAGCCGGCATAGGCGCGAGGATCCTCGACCCGGGGGATGAGCGGCCCGTGCGCGGTATCCGGATAGTGCTGTCGGTACAGGGTGTTCACCGTCTCGGCCGGTATTGCCGCTTTGTCGATCAACGCCCGCAGGGCATGAGGCGAGGGTCGGGACAATCCGGTCTCCCACGTGCTGATCGTCGACCGGTCGACGCCGAGACGGTCGGCGAGCTCCGCTTGGGTGAGACCGCGGTGCCGGCGGAGACCACGTAGCTCCGCGCCGAGAAGCCGGCGACCGTCAGAGGATCGGTCACCGATTCGCTCGGCCGGGGCGGCGCCGGTCCGCGACCCGAGCACCTCGGACATGGTATGGGTGTCGTCCAACAGATCGAGATATGCCGCGATGACCTCGGCCGGCGGTCTCCGTGCTCCCCGCTCGAACCTCGACACAGCATCTTGATATGTTCCGGCCCGCACCGCCATCTCGGTCTGCGTGAGCCCGGCCGTAGTGCGCAGCCGGCCGAGACGCGCGCCGAGTTCTCTGTTGTCGAGGTGCACTACGCTCACCGCGATATCGCGGGCGCGTGAGGGGCCGGCCTCCACAGCCGCACGCCGGTATGCCTCGACCACATGCACCGGGGCGGGGGCCGATCCGCTCTCGTAACGGTTGATGGATTGCTGGCTCATACCGGCCCGCTTCGCCATCTCGGTCTGAGTGAGACCGGACGCCGCACGCAGAGCCCTCAGATCCTGGCCCGGATGCTCGGTGGTCCCGCTGACCGCCTCGAGCGCGGTAGGTGGTGGTTGCGTGCGCTCGACGAATCCGATGCACAGGACCTGACTGTCGTAGTCCGGCCAGCCGGCGAAGAACTTCGCCGGACTGCTCTGGTAGACGATCATCGGATCGGCGGCGCGGCCGGCCGGATCCGGATGCTCCATATGGTTGGCGTACCACCAGCTTCCGGTCCGCGAGTCATACCAGGCGAAGTTGTAGTTGCCGTAGCCGGGTTTCGGCAACAAGGTATCGACCGCCATCGTCACCTGACCGGTTTCCGGGTCCGGCACGAATTGCTCACCGTCGGGATCGGCCCGCACTTCGAAGACTTGTCGACCGTGCCGGTCCCGCACCGGGTTGCCGCCCGCATCGATCGCCGGAGCCTGACCCGACCAGTACTGCTTCGAGAATATGACGGCCTCCCACCCGGATGGGTTGCCGCCCGGCAGGTGTTTTCCCACATCACGTAATTTCGCGAGGACTTCGTCCGCTTGGACCAGCCGCAGGAATTCCTGTGAGTCGTCGGGGTTCCGGGCGAGAATCGCATTGAATCTCTCCGCATACGCCGCGACTCGCTCGAAGGTGCGTGCGCCACCCTCGACCCGGAGCCGGGACCGGGCGTCCTCGAGTTCGCTCCGATATTCTTCGGATATCCCCGCAAGCTTCCTGTTCACCTCTGCCGGGGCCAGAACTCTTTCCACCTCATGGTTCGCCAGGTGGGCCGCATGGTCGTAGAAGGCAAGGTTCAGCGGCGGCCGGATCATATGCGACCCCAGGCGCAGGCGCACCACCCCGACACAGCCGGATTCGAGAATCGTCAACTCGCGCCGGGTGAGCGTGCGGCCGATCTCCCGTTCCCACATGCGCGCATAGTCGTCCTTCCGATATGAACGCTGCTGTTCAGCGCCCTCCAACGGGGTCGCCAGCAGGTGTCTCCGGTCTTCGTGCCCCCCATGCTGCGCGGCAGAGCCGGTCGACGGGGTGACGGCCGGCCGGTCCGGTGGCACCACCGGTCCGGTGTCCGGCCGCCGGGATCCGGCCGTGCCGGCGAGTTCGCCCGACTCGGTCGGACCGGCTGCCTGCGCGGAGGATCTCCCGGCCGATCGGGTCAGCAGGTCGTACAGCTTCCGCACCGGTTCCGGCGGGGAGTCCTCCTTCGCACCGTGGACCACGTGAACGGCGAAAGCTTCGCCCAGCCCCTCCCCCAGATCGTTATCGCTCTCGCCGGAGCCGGACGGGCTGTAACGGTTCAACCAGCGGGCGTGGACGAAGTCGTTCTCGGCGAGATTGCGCAGGTATGCCCGGGCCCGCCATGAGGTCGCCAGCATGCTGCCGTCGTAAAGCGCACGGCCGAATGCATGGGCCACGACGTGGAACACGGGCTCTCGGAGTGCGGTCGGCGAGTACACATCATCGGCGACGCCGGCCACCAGCGCTGACGCGAACAGTTGCGCGTCAGCGGCGTGCCGGTGATCGAGGATCAACATGTCCGGGTGCCGGATACCGGTATGCGGATCCACGTAATCCCCGACCATCGCGAGACGGCCGGAGTCCAGGGCTGCGATGCCGACACCGCGCACCGTGAGCGGGAACTGCCGGACCAATTCCACTGTCGCGACTGCGAACTGCTGCGCCACTTCCGGGACGACACCGCGATCGAACCCGAAAATCCGGAAGTCTTCGCGGCGTGTGATCGCCTCCAGCGTGCCCAGTAGTTTCGCACCGACCGCAGGTGGTGTCAGGGATGACCAGTTCGCATCGACGGGAGTGCCCAGAATCGCGGTGACCGTTCGCCGCACGGTTTCGCCCGCCCCTGGATGGTCGTCACCATCGGCACCGGAACCGTCGGGGCCGCCACCACCGCCGGACCCAGCGCGACCGCCGCCGTTGCCACCGGACGCGTCGCGGCCGCCACCCGCACCACCGGCGCCGGGAGCGCGGGTGGCACCAGTGCCGGTCGTAGTGGGTGGCTTCCCGACCACGACTTCGGATTCGCTGCGCGGCGGCGCGTCGCCGGCCGGCGGAGTCACGGTCCCGCGCGGTTCGGGGGTCGGCCGGCTGCCGGCGGGTGGTGCGGTGGGAGATGCCACGATCACCGTGCTGGTTGCGGTGGATCCGCGGGCGAGCGGGGCGCGTGCGACGGACGCGGCGCTGCCGAGCATGGCTACGCCACGGCGGCCGGGAGGGGCGGCGAACTCGGACAGGATCGGAGCAGCCGGCACGGTCCCGACATAAGCCGGTGCGCGGGTTACGGCCTCGAAGGGCAGGCCCGCTGCGCGCGCGGGCCAGGACGGCGTGGTGTGCCCGGCCGGCGGTGGCTCGACCGGGGCGGGTGCGGAGATCTGCTCGCGCGACCAGGGCGTGTCCCCTCGATGGACGAAGAGGTCGACAGTTGTCGAAGTCCTGCGGGTGGTCTGCGGGTCGAACACGGGACCGGTGTGCGCGGACGCTGTTTCGGGAAGCCCCGGTCTGGTGCTGGTGGGCGACGCGCCGGCCCGATCGGTCTCGGCGGCGGTTGCCGGTGTATCGGTTGTCCCCGGTGCACCGACGATGGCCGGGATGTCCGCCGCGACGCCCGGAATCCGGCCGATCGGTGTGACCGTGGCCCCCGAGACCGTCGCGGCCTGAGGTGCGGGTTCTGGAGCGGGCGGGGTCGCGGCGGGCGTGGCGGGACCCGGGTCCCGCGGGCCTGCGCCGAACGCCGAGGGGGCAGCCGGCGCGGGGTGGAGGCCGGAGCCGATACCCGTCCGGTCGCCGTAGGAACCGTCGCGGCGGACTGCGAACGAGGCATCCGCCGCGATCACCTGCTCGATACCGGTGGACCCCTTCGATACACGAGTATCGAGTAGTCCGGCGACTGCGTCCGTGACCGCGGTACGCGCGTGGTTTCCGGCGTCGATCAGCCCGCGAGCCACGGCTTCGATATCGCCGGGGGTCTGCCCGGCGGGGCCGGGCGGTGTGATTCGCGGAGCCGATGCGTCGCGGTAAGCGTGCACAGTATGCGCCCCACCGGAAATCAGCCCTTCCAGCACACCGTTGACCATGCTCGTCCACACCTCGGTCTCCCGCGGCGCCGCCCACGACCCCGCGTACGCGCTCGCCACTCCTGCCGCGCCCACCGCGCCGCCCGCGCCGCCCGCGGCACCCGACACCCCGCCCGCGAACAGCACCGCGCCCGCGGTCCCCGCCCCCGAACCGGCTCGGTGCAACCGCGCCAGCACGGCGTTCACCGGCCGCAGAGAGAGCGCCCCGGCACTCGCCACACCACCCGCGAGGCCGCCGCCGGCCGCGATCGCGACCGACTGCCAATCGATCTCGGCACGCCGCCCCTGACCCTGCTGCCACACCTGCGCACCCCAGGTGATCCCGCCACCGAGCCCCGCACCCAGCACCCCGGCACCCAGGGGCAGCGCCACCCGCGACCCCGAGAACCGCTGCCCCGACAAGGTCAACAGCTCCACCAACCGCGTCAACGCCAGCCGCCACCCGGCTCGCGCCGCCGCCCGGTGCGCCGCCGCCGCCACCGGTGCGCCCCCCGCCAGGAACATATCCGCCACCAACTCGGCCACCAGCACCAACGCCATCCACCGCCACGTCGTCTGACCCAGGTCGGTCGCCAGCGCCGCCTCATCGCACTGTGCGGCCAAACTCCCGCAGAAGTCGGCCTGCCGATGCTTCTCTGCCGCCGATCCCGCCAACAGCCGCTGCAGCTCCGCACCCGCCGCACCGCCGAACCTCGCCGGCACCGACGCCGCCACCGCCTCCAGCCGATCCGCCTCGGCCCGGCACGCCTCCCCTGCCGCCGACCACGCCGCCGCTCCGGACCACATCTCGCCCGCATCACCTCGCGGACACGGCCCCATCACCTGCTCACACAACGCCAGCGGGAACCCGTCCGGAAACGCGACCATCCAACCCACCTCGATACGACCGCCGGCACATCGACCTACGTTTCGGTCCCGGCCCCCATCCGACGTCCACCGGGAGACCTGCCACCGCGCCCTTCACGAGAACTCGGACCGGCGCGTATCGGCGGCCATAGTGGTACCGGGCGCCACTCCCCACCGCCGGATAGGCGCGAACCGGGGAGGGAGTGAGCGCCCGCGTGCGGCAGGCAGAGGATGGGAACACTCGGCGCCGTACCGGGTCTGCGACGCGGACAGCGCCCGGCGATCGCCATGGACTTCGACGGTGGCGCGGTACGGGATAATTCTCGATTGAATATCATCGGTCGAAATTTCGATCACAGATGACACTTCCCGCACTTCCCGTGGGACGAATTCAGCAACGATTCATGCGATCCGCGGTCGCCGCCATTCGATTCTAGCCACCGATTCGACACCGGACAATATGCCGGAAGAACATAACAAGAGAAAGGCATTGTGCACTTTGCACACAATGTAGCGCTGTCACCAGGAATGGTGAGGCGGACAACATATTTGCAGCTCGGGCGCCCTAGACTGGCAACGTCCTTCGCACAATAATTCAGGAGCCATGTCATGTTCGATAAGTCAGTGAATGTCGATCTGTCCCTCGACGATATCGACGGATTCAGTAATATCTACGGCGGCATCGTCGATGAAGAAGGCGCCCACGAGACCGGCGCCCGCTGATACGAAGACCTGATCGGAAACCGATATGACACTCCGTCCGGCGGCAACTCCACTCGACGGTGACCTCGGCCGCCGGATCCCACCGCCGGACGGAGGACGGGCCTTTCTGCGCCTTTACAGCACGGCACTGAACCAGCGGGTGGCCGGCACCTGCGCCGCACTCTTCCACCCGGTGGATCGACAGCAGGTCACCCGGATCGAGGCCCTCTTACCCGCGCTGACCGATACCGGCTGGACCACACCGGAACTCGCCCACGCCCACTTCGTGGGTTTGGCCGACGAGCGGCGCCGGCACGCTACGGCCCAGCGGGCGGTGGCGCAGCTCGAGCAGATCGTGGCCGGTCCACCGCCCCCGCTCGATCCGTCGACCTCCGGCGACAACCCGCCCCCATGGGTGGAATACGCGCTGGCCGGATTCGTCGACGATCAGCGACGCAACGACGGTCTCGCGGTCGAACTGGAAGCGGTCACGCCCGCCGCGGCGACTCTCGAGGCAGTAGGGAACGCGCTCACCCACCTGGCCGGCACCTGGCCGGAAATGAGTCGTGTCACCGAAACTCTGGTGCGGGAGATCCGCTGGACGACGGGCTCGGCGCACGGCTCCGCATCGGCCACCCTGACCCAGACCTACGGGGCCGTGTTCATCCGGGCCGACCTCGCCCGGCCCGTAGTGCTCTACGAACTCCTCGTGCACGAAGCCACCCACCTGGAGCTGATAGCGCGGATGGCGCTGGACAAGTTGCTCACCAACGGATCCCTGCGCGCCCCTTCTCCGTTCCGGTCCGTGGCCCGCCCACTCACCCGGGTATTACACGCAACGCTGGTCGCAGCCCGGCTCGCGGAGGCGATGCGCCGCTACCACCCGGCCACCGCTCAGGAACGAGATCTCTTGCGGCAGCGGGCGAGCCGGTTCGCCGAGGACCTCGCGGTCGGGCTGGCAACCCTCGCCGAACACGGACGCTGGACGACCATCGGCCACGAATTCTTCACCGACCTACGTGCCGCGCTCTGAGCGTCGTGACGCGGCAACACAGAATCACCGCGGTCACGCGCGGTGGACGCAGAGTTTGTAAGGCGGTGCGATACAAGGTGTTCGGCCCTTCGAAACTCATCCGAACCTGTCAGGTTCTTCCGGACACACTGACCTGGCACCTCGGTAGAGCCGCCTCGGCACTGTCGAGCGATACGCGTTCCAGTGCCCGGATCCTGCACGGGCTGGACGAGGTGGTCGACGATATGGAGGGGAAGGGCAGCCGGACGCTGTCCGGCCAGGTGAGCGGTGTCGCGGTGCGAGCAAAGGATCCGGAGACAGCACCGGTATTCGATCCCACCCGGCCGGTCGGAATCCACAACCTGCCCCCGATCGAGCAGCTGAGATTCACCGAGTTGCGCCATAACGCTTTCCTCGTCGCATACGACAGTGCTCCGGTCGGAATCTACAAATGGCGCGAGAACCCCAAGTACACCGAGAACGAAGCGCGCGCCTACGAGGCGAGCCTCTTACTGGGGTTGAGCGTGGTACCGCCCACCAGGACTTTTGCCGGGCAGCTGGGGAAGGGCTCATTCCAGGAATACGTCCTGAATCGAGGCGGGTCCCGGGACACCAGGAGTCCGGACGGTCAGGAGATCGGCGCCTTCGACTACATCATGGCCCATGGCGACCGGACACCGGATAATGCCCTGGCACTGGTGCACCCACGGGGAAAGATAGCCGCGACCGATAACGAACTCATCATGCAGGAGCGGGTGCCGTTCGAGAACGGGAACATCATCGTCTCGGGCTTCGCCGCGGACAACCTGAATCAACCGCTGGACTCCCCGCTGCTCGACAAGCTGAAAGCAGTGGAAGCGGGAGATTTCAGCAGAAGTCTGCAGGCGATGGGATATTCGCGGGACGGCGCCGACTGGTCCGCGGAGCGACTCGCCGAGATCCAGCGCGAGGAAATGATCACCGGCGCGGCCTGGGGTGGGCCGATCATCCGCCCGGGTGAGCGGCCCACCTATCTGCCGGTGTCCGAGTCCTACGACTGACCGCCGAGGTGCCGGGCGAAATGCCGCTCGATGGCGCGGTACAGCATGATCCGGTTCTCCGGGTTCTCGAAACCGTGCCCCTCGTCCGCGGCGACCAGGTATTCGACCGGGACACCGCGATCGCGCAACCGGGCGACGATATTGTCGGATTCGGCCTGTACGACGCGGACATCGTTGGCGCCCTGGGCGACGAGCAGCGGGGTGCGGATCCGGTCGACCATGGTGATCGGTGAGCGGGTCAGCATATCGGCCTCCTGCTCGGGGATCTCGGGGTCGCCGACGTAGCTGTACCAGTTGTTGACGTTGAAGGCCCGGACGAACGGCGGCAGGGTGCGCAGGAAGTTGGCGAGGTCGGAGATGCCGACATAGTCGACGGCGGCCGCGAAACGGTCCGGGGTGACGGTGATACCGACGAGTGCGGCGTACCCGCCGTAGGAGCCGCCGTAGATGCCGATGCGGCCGGGGTCGGCGTAACCGCGGCCGACGGCCCAGTCGACGGCGTCGATCAGATCGTCGTGCATCGCCCGGGCGAACTCGCCGATCGCGGCGGTGACGTGACGTTTTCCGTAGCCCAGCGAACCACGGAAGTTGACCTGCAGCACCGCGTAACCCCGGTTGGCGAGGAACTGCGCGTCGGGGCTGTACCCCCACGAGTCGTGATACCAGGGCCCGCCGTGCACCACCAGTACCAGTGGCAGGTTCCGCGGCTCGACGCCGACCGGCAGAGTGAGGAAGGCATGCAGCGGCAGCCCGTCGCGGGCCGGGAAACCGACGGGTTCCATGGGGGCCATGGCATCCGGATCCCGGTCCGGGTAGGCGCGGAACAGCAACCGGGCCGCGCCGGTGGTGTGGTCGTAGAACCAGGTGACACCGGGGTCGCGGTCGTGGACGAAGGTGGCGAGCCAGCGCTGTCCGGAATCGTCGCACGACAGGGTGCCGAGCACGCCGTCGGAGAGTTTCGCCAGCTGGTCGTGGATTTCGGCGAAGTGCGGGTCGAGGACCTCGAGATGCGGTCGGTCGGCGACGAAGCGGGCGGCGAAGACCTCGCCGGTGCGCCGGCAGGTGTAGACCGGTGGCGGCAGCACACCCGGCAGCATCGTGCCGCTGATATCGAGGTCGTGACCGTCGACGGCGGCGACGACGGTCTCCTCGCCCGTCGCGTGGTCGATGCGGACCAGCCGCAGATCGTCGCCGTCCTGATAGGACCCGACGAGGAGGCCCTTCCCGTCGGCGGTGACCTCCTGGGGATGCACACCCATCGGATGTTCGGCACCGCCGAGGCGGCGCAGCAGCCGCACCTGCCCGGCGCCGGGGTCGATCGCGGAGATCTCGACCGTGCCGTCCGCGGCGAGCGCGGTCCGGAAGACCGGCTCACCACGGCGGTCGAGCAGGACGGTGGCGGTCGGGTCGTCCTGTTCACGATGCAGGGTCGTTTCGCCGGTGGCGACGTCGATCCGGAAGGTGTCGAATAACGTCGGCCGCCGGTTCATCGTGACCAGCACGCTGCCGGGCACGGACGGTAGCGGGTCGGCGCCGACCACGCGCGAACCCGGGTCCATCGGGGTGAGGTCTACGGCGGGTGCGGACGGGTCGTCGAGGTCGACCCGGTACAGATGCCAGTCCTCGTTACCGTCGGTGTCCTGGAGGTAGAGCAGCCACCGGGGGTCGTCGGTCCAGTGGTAGGTGGTGATCCCGCGACGGGTGTCATGAGTGACGGGGACGGCCTCGTCGTGGGTCCGCTCGATATCGCGGACCCAGACGTTGCGGCGGCCCCGGTGCGGGGCCAGATAGGCGATGCGGGTGCCGTCCGGTGAGATCGACGGGTTCGCGAACTGCGGGTCGGCGAAGAACGTTTCGAGATCGATCAGGGCCGGTCGCCGGCCGCTCGGTCCTCCGGTCATGGTCATTCTCCACTCCGCTGGGCTCCGGGAACGATTACGCCCTCGATCGAACACTGTGCCGTCGCGGCACACTCAAGCGTGGCCGCCACCCTCGAAGATCCGGTGCGTGCCGACGTCCGGGGGACGGTTCTGGCACGATCGAACCCAGGGCCGCGCGGTCCGCACCGCGGAGGTGCAGCGTAGTCGGCCGGCGGCGGCACAGCGCAGCCGGCACAGCGGCAGCGACGACGAGAGGACCGGCCCGAACCGTGGGTACACACGACGGCATGAGCGAGCAGAGTCCGCACGACCGCATGGCCGAGATCGTCGAGGTCTTCACCGTCGCCTTCGGTGACATGATCACCGAGGACCCGGCCGCGTTCCGGAAGAAATTCCGCAAGATGGCAGACAACCCGTTCGCCTTCTATCGCGGATCGGCGTGCCTGTTCTACAACGATATGGCCACCGCGGAGGACCGGTGGGCAGATGAACGCACCAGCAGGATCTGGATCCAGGCCGATCTGCATGCCGAGAACTTCGGCACCTATATGGATTCCGCAGGCCAATTCGTCTTCGATGTCAATGATTTCGACGAGGCCTACCTGGGCTCGTTCACGTGGGATATCAAACGGTTCTGCGCGAGTGTGGCGCTGCTGGCCCGCCGTAAGGCAGTGTCGGACGCCGATATCGAGATGTTGATCGAAACCTACGTGCGCTCCTATGTGGACATGGTGCGCGCGTTCCACAACGGCTCGCGTGCCGAACAGGATTTCAAACTGCATCTGCGCAATACCGAGGGCCCGGTGCACGATGTGCTGCTCGACGCCCGGATGAACACCCGTATTTCCCTGTTGGCGAGCACGACGGTCGTCGAGAACTACGAGCGCAGGTTCCGTCCCGGCAAAGGCGTCCGGCGCCTCGGCGAGGACGAGCACGCGCTGGTGTTGCAGGCTTTCACCCGGTACCTCGACACGATCCCGGAGCACAAGCGGTTCCGGAGCATCACCTACGACGTGAAAGATATCGTGGGCCGCAGCGGATTCGGGATCGGTTCGGCGGGCCTGCCCGCCTACAACATTCTCGTGGAGGGCCAGACCGAGGCGCTGGAGAACGATGTCATCCTCTCCATGAAGCAGGGGAACGTGGCCGCGCCCAGCCGGATCGTGCAGGACGAGCGGATCCGGAACTACTTCCGGCATCACGGCCACCGCACCGCCGTCTCCCAGCGCGCACTACAGGCACACGCCGACCCGTGGCTCGGCTACACCGAGATCGGCGGGGCGGGCTATATCGTTTCCGAACTCTCGCCCTACGTCAGCGACCTCGACTGGTCCGATCTCACCGAGCCGAACGAGATGCGGCCGGTCGTCGAGTACCTCGGCCAGGCCACCGCGGGTATGCACTGTGTCTCCGATGCCGATTCCGATCAGACGCTCGTCGAATTCCAGAGTGAGGAGGCGATCGTCGCGGCCATCGGCTCCGGTGAGGAGGAATTCGTCCGCGATATGGTGGATTTCGGCCAGTCCTATGCCCGCCGCACCCGCGCGGATCACGAACTCTTCGTCGACGCCTTCCGCAATGGCGAGATCCCCGGCCTCGAACGCGCGGCACCGGGCGACTGACAGCGGCTCGGTCGGCTCCCCCACCTCAGAGAACCGAATCACCGTTCTTCACCACATCTGGGAACAAAGAGCACTCTTCTAAGTGGTACAAAATTACGCGTAGTACGGCTTTACGAGAGGGACTCCGCATGATTTTTGCCAAGAAGACCGTTGCCGCGTCGGTATGCGCGTTCGGCATCGCCGCCGCGGGGGCGGCGTTCTTTCCGGCCACCGCCTCCGCCGCGTCCTATGGCGGCCAGTGCGGCGCCGGATACGACGTGATCAACTCGCACGACGTCAAGGGTGGCACGGTTTTCCTCACCTACAACGGTGAGCAGAACTGCGTGGTCACGGTCCGCAACGACCCGGGCGCGCGGAAGCAGATGGGCGCCGGAGTGCAGCTTTCCAACGGGAAGAAAGAGCTGAACCAGCAGGAAGGCGAGTTCACCGAATTCGCCGGTCCGGTGTACCTGCCCGCCAAGGGCAAATGCATCAACTGGGGCGGATACATCGAAGACGATCAGTACGTGGAGTACGACGTGCACTGCGGCAAGTAGGCCGGGACAGAACGCCTTGCAACCACCCGCCGCCGAGTTCACCGCGGAGAACGGAGGAGGTGTCTACGCAAAAGTGACCAACACCAATGACCCGGGGGGTGTGCTGGGCCGAGAACGCGGACACCGAAGTGGGCACCGTGGAGGTGACCGGCGCCGGCATTCCGCTGTTCGGCAGTAGCTGACACCGCCTCGGCCCCGCCGGCCGGCGGGGCCGATCCGTGCAGACCCGGCCGGCTCCGGCCGCTACACCCGGCCGTACGAGGACTGTGCGAGGGTGGATCTCATGAGTGAAGAGCGGTTCGACGTCCGGCGTGAGATCGCGGCAGAACCCAGTGAGATATTCGCCCTGCTGTGCTCGCCCGCCGGACATGTGGCGATCGACAGCTCGGGCATGCTGCAGTCCGCGGAAGGTGCCGACGTCACGGCCGTCGGAGACGAATTCGTCGTCCATATGGACCGCGAATCGCTCAACGATTTCCCCATGGGGAAATACGACGTCACGGTGATCATCACCGCCTTCGAACCGAACGCCCGTATCGAGTGGACGATCTCCGGGACGATCCAGCCGCCGATCGAACACCTCTACGGCTACCGCCTGGAACCCAGCGAGACCGGCACCCTGGTGACGTCGTACTACGACTGGAGCCGGATCGCGCAGCCCTACCGCGAGGCGGGCATCTTCCCGATCATCCCCGAATCCGGGCTGCGGGCCACGCTCGGCATCCTGGCCCGGACCGTGGAGAACAAGTAGCCGATTCACTCCGGCGCGGAAGCCGGGGAGCCGGGCGGCAGCCGCGCGAGACGGATGTTCAGGCGCTGCACCACACGCAGCTGCGCCCGGTTGTACAGCGCGATCACCGTCCGCGCGATCGTATCCTCGGCATGCCTGGCACCACCGGGTGCGTCCGCGGCGAGCTCGCCGGGTACATCCTGGCCGCCCTCGACGAGCTGCCCGCAGCGAGTGCGTCGCTGCGCTGATTCCCACTGCCGCAACGGCGCACCATCCGCCGAATGTGCCGGACCGGGATCGGTGAGAGCTCACAAACCCGCACGGCCGTGAGTCCGGGTACGGTATCAACCGCCCCCGATCACGGTGCGGCGTGTTCCCGCTGATCAACCTGGATGTCATAGATGAGTTCTACCGCCGAAAAACTTGCCGACCTGCGCAAGAAACTCGAGATCGCACAGGAACCGGCCGGCGAGGCGGGAGCCGCAAAACGCGCGCGCAAAGGCATACCGTCGGCCCGCGACCGCATCGATATGCTGCTGGACCCGGGTACCTTCGTCGAAATCGGTGCGCTCGTGCGCAACCCGGCCGACAAGGACGCTCTCTACGGTGACGGCGTGGTCACCGGACGCGGGCTGGTCGACGGCCGGCCGGTTGCCGTGTTCTCCCATGATCAGACCGTGTACGGCGGCACCATCGGGGAGATGTTCGGGCGCAAGGTCGCCGCGATCATGGCATTGGCGGGCAAGATGGGCTGCCCGCTGATCGGTATCAACGACTCCGGCGGCGCGCGCGTCCAGGAGGCCGTCACCTCGCTGCGCTGGTACGGCGAACTGGCGACCATGATGGAACCGCTGTCGGGCGCGGTGCCGATGGTGTCGCTCATTCTGGGCAACTGCGCGGCGGGTGCGGTGTACCAGCCGATCTGCACCGATGTCGTGGTGGCCACCGAGAGCGCCCATATGTTCGTCACCGGCCCCAAGATCATCGAGGACGCCATCGGCGAGAAGGTGGATATGGAGGAGCTGGGCGGCGCCTACAACCAGGCCGCCTACGGCAATATCCACCACGTCGCCGAGGACGAGGCGGCAGCGTTCGCATGGGTCCGCAACTACCTGAGCTACCTGCCCTCCAGCGCGGTCGAACTCCCGCCGATCGTGAACGCCGGCCTGGAACCGCAGGTCACCGAATCGGATCTGACCCTGGACACGCTGGTCCCGGACTCGGATAACGCTGTCTACGATATGCACGATGTGCTGCTGCGGATCTTCGACGACGGCGAGTTCCACGAGATCGGCGCGGCGGCCACCAAGAACCTGATCACCGGATTCGCCCGCGTCGACGGCCGGCCGGTGGGCGTGGTCGCCAACCAGCCGACGGTGCTGGCGGGCGCGCTCGACGCCAAGGCCGGCGACAAGGCCGCGCATTTCATCCATATCTGCAACGCGTTCGAGATCCCGCTGGTGCTGGTGGTCGACACTCCCGGCTTCCTGCCCGGGGTGGAGCAGGAGAAGGTGGGCGTCATCAAGCGCGGCGGGCGGTTCCTGTTCGCCTATGTGGAGGCCACCGTACCCAAGGTCACGGTGGTGATCCGCAAGGCCTACGGCGGCGGATGGGCCGTGATGGGCGCGAAAGCCCTCGGCTGCGATGTCTACCTGGCCTGGCCCACCGCCCGCATCGCGGTCATGGGTGCCGAGAGCGCGGTCGGACTGACCCAGCGCAAGGTCCTCGACGCCACCCCCGAGGATCAGCGCGCCGAACTCCGCAAGCAGATGATCGACTTCTACAACGCCACCGTCGCGACCCCGTGGATCGCGGCCGAGCGCGGCTATATCGACAGCGTGATCGAGCCGTCGGCTACCCGCCTGGAGCTCCGGCGGGCCCTGGCGCTGCTTCGCGACAAGAAGGTCATCCGCTACCCGCGCAAACACCATCTGCTGCCACTCTGAGAACAGGGTCAACACCTGCCCCAACCTTGGCCCGGGGTATTGACTGATCCCCGATCAGGAGGAGACTGGACTTACACCGGAAAACCGGAGAATGTGATTCGCCCGAAGAAGACGTTCCGACAGGCGTGGTGGCGTTCTCGAGAGATCCGGCCAGGCCCCCGGCAAGTCAGTCGAAGACCGGAGCCATCAGCGACGACTGAAGCTCCCGAAATCGACGCAGACTACCGGGGACTGCTCTGTTCGGGGGGGTCTCAGGCGGTTCGGGGTTCTCCGGCGCCGCTGCGCAGCGGCGCTCCCGCACGGTGCAGATGTCGCAGTGCCTCGCCGTACGAGGCGAGCAGTCCGGTCTCGTGATACGGCACGCCGATCTCCGCGCAGTATTCGCGGACGATCACCTGGGCGTGCCGCAGGTTCGGGGTCGGCATATTGGGGAACAAATGGTGCTCGATCTGGTAGTTCAGGCCGCCGAGCGCGAAGTCGGTGAGGACGCCGCCGCGCACGTTGCGTGAGGTCAGCACCTGCCGGCGCAGATAGTCGGGGCGGTCGTCGCCGGTGCGGGTCGGCATGCCCTTGTGGTTCGGCGCGAATATGCAGCCCATGTACAGGCCGAACAGCGCCTGGTGCACAACCAGGAACGCGACGGCCTTATCGGCGGGCAGCACCACGAACAGCGCGGCCAGATAGCCCGCGAAATGGGCGAAGAGCAGCGAGCCCTCCAGCGCCCGGTGTTTGACCGACCGATTGCGGAGCGCGCGGACACCGGCCAGATGCAGGTTCAGGCCCTCGAGCATCAGCAGGGGGAAGAACAGGAACGCCTGCGCCCGCCCGATCACCCGGGTCAGGCCACGGCTCGCCCGCGCCTGCCGTTGTGACCAGACGAGAATATCGGGCGCGACGTCGGGATCGAGTTCCTCGTGATTCGGATTGGCGTGATGCCGGGTGTGCTTGTCCTGCCACCAGCCGTAGCCGAGCCCGATACCCGCGTTACCGGCGATCCGGCCCACGATCTCCGTCGGCCGCCGCAGCCGGAAGACCTGGCGATGCGCGACGTCGTGCATGACGAGTGCGACCTGGGCGCAGGTCACGGCCATGACCGCCGCGATCGCAAGGGTCCACCACGAGTCGCCGACCAGGGCGAACGCCACCCAGGCGGCCGCGAAGGCGATCCCGACCAGGGTCAGCCGGACCGCGTAGTAGACCGGACGCCGGTCCATCAGTCCCGCGGCGGAGATCCGGCGCAGCAGACGGGCGTAATCTCCTTCGGCACGGCGTCGCGGTGATCGTGGCTTCGCCTCTGGGGCCAGGGCCGATATCGTCATGAAAGCGAGACTATGGCCGGAAGTCTCGTTGCGGGTAATCCCGTGGTACGGCTCGGAGTAGCACTGGGGGGTGATACCGGAGGTCCACGCCGCCGGCCGGGGCCACCGCTACCGTCCGCCGAAACCGGATACGGCGATCCCGCGGGTGAATGCCTTCTGCGCGAAGGCGTACACGATCAGCATCGGCAGCAGGATGAGCATCGACGCCGCCATGAGCACCGGCCACTTCGAAACATACTGCCCCTGCATCCAGACGAGGCCGAGGGTGACCGTGGAGATGTCCTGGCGCTGGATCATCACCAACGGCCACAGGAAGTCGTTCCAGACACCGACCCAGGTGAGGACACCCAGCACCATCACGGCGGGCCGGGCGTTGGGCAGCAGTACGCGCCAATAGATCTGCCAGGGCGAACAACCGTCGAGGATGGCCGCTTCCTCGAGTTCGGCGGGCAAGGTGCGGAAGAACTGCCGCATCAGGTAGGTGCCGAAAGCGCTGCCGAACAGGCCGGGCAGGATCAGCGCCCACGGGGTATCCGTCCAGCCGAAAACGCGCATCAGCACGAACTGCGGAATGACGGTGACGGTCAGCGGCACCATCAGGGTGGCCAGGTAGGCCACGAACAGCACGTCCCGCCCGGGGAACCGCAGCCGGGCGAACGCGTACCCGGCCAGTGAGCAGAAGAAGACCTGACCCGCCGTCACGCAGGCGGCATAGACGACGGTATTGACGAACATCCGCCCGAACGGCATCAGTTCGAACACCTCGCCATAGTTCGACCATTGCGGATCCGCCGGTATCAGCGCCGGTGAGGTGACCTCCGATTCCTTCTTCAGCGAACCCGACAGCGCCCACAGAATCGGGAACAGCGCACACCATCCCATCGCGATGAGCGCGGCGTAGAGCGCGGCCGCGCGAACGAGGCCGCGCCGATTCATTCGCCGGGCCGGAGCGGGCGTCATCGCAGATCCTCGTCCCGGCGCGCGAACCGGAGTTGCACCACGGTGAGCACCAGCAGGATTACGAAAATCACCCACGCGATAGCGGACGCGTACCCGATATCACCGAAGGCGAAGGCATTCTGGAAGATCATGATGCCGAAGATGTAGGTGCCGGTTTCCGGGCCGCCGTTACCGCCGGTGAGGGCATAGACCTGATCGAACGCCTGCACCGTGTTGATGATCGAGACCACGAAGACGAACGACAGCGCGCCCCGGATCAGCGGCAGGGTGATCCGCAGGAATCGCTGAACATCGCCGGCCCCATCGATTTTCGCCGCCTCGTAGAGGTTTTCCGGGACGCCCTGCATGGCCGCGAGCAGCACGACGGTGGCGAACGGAATACTGCGCCAGATACTGACCAGGCACAGCGAAACCATCGCCCAATCCGGGTCGACCAGCCAGGGCACGGGCCCGATACCGGCCCAGCCGAGCATGATGTTCACCAGGCCGTTGTTGGTGTCGAAGGCGAATCGCCACACCACGGCCATCACCACACTCGACACCGCCAGCGGCAGCAGCAGCACCGTCCGGAAGAGGCCGATTCCCCGGACTCTCCGGTTCAGCGTCGCGGCGATCACGAGACTGATCGCCACCGTCGGCACCAGACTTCCGGCGGTGAAGAGCACGGTGTTGCGCACCGCGATCGGGAACAGCGGATCTCCGGTGAACAGCCGGCGGAAGTTATCCGTTCCGGTGAATCGCACCGGGCCGAACATATCCCACCGCTGGAAGCTCAGGTACAGCGAGAAACCCAGCGGGAACAGCATGAACACCGCCACCGCGAGCAGGTTGGGCGCGACGAACAGACGGGCGGCCCGGGACTGCCGCTTGGCCAGATCGGTTCGTCGCGGCCGGCCGGCGGGCGCCGGGGCGGGGGTCTTGTCGACGACGGGCTCTCCGGTGACGGTCATCGGTTGCGCAGCACCTCATCGGTATCGGGAGCGAGACTGTCCTGCAGCGAGGTCGCCGGCCGCGCGCCCCGCAGCACCGGGCCGATATTGCGATCCATCAGCGCGTCGATCCGCGCCCATTCGGGGGTGACCGGGAGTGGACCGGAGTTGGCCGGTCCCTCGGTGAGGATGCCGAGGTTGCCCACCTGCCGGTGGGCCGCGGCGAATCCGGCGGAACGCACCGCCGACCGCAGCACCGGAACGAACAGCCCGGTTTCGGCGATGATGGCCTGACCGACCGGCCCGGCGGCGAACTTCACGAACTCCCAGGCCTGTTCGCGCCGTGGGCTGTCGGCGGCGATCGCCAAACCGGTGGCGCCGATATTCGAGCGGGCACCCGAGCCCCGCGGGCCCGCGGGCAATGCCGTGATATCGATGTCGATATCGCCGGTATCGGCGAAGGTCCGGTAACGCCAATGACCGCCCATGGCCAGCGCCGCCTCACCCCGGGAGAACAAGTCCATCGCCGAGATCGACTGCTGGTTGTCCGGGGCCGGCGCCACCCGGTGTTCGATGGCCAGATCCGCGTAGAACCGAACCCCCTCGAGGAACGCGTCGTCCGCGAAATGGCAGCGGGCCGGGCGAGTTCGCGGGCTCATCCATTCGGCGCCGTTGTTCATCCCGAACAGCCCGGCCGAATAGTAGGGAACCCAGGTGTCGACGAAACCCCACCGGGTCACCCGACCGGTGCGGTCGCGGACGGTGAGCGCGCGGGTGATATCGAGGAATTCGGCGAAACTCCAGGCGTCGTCCCAGCGTCGGGGCGGCGTCAGTCCGGCTCGGGCGAAGATTTCCCTGTTGACGAAGAGGAAGTTCCCCGACCACTGTTCGGGCAACGCGTACTGTCCGCCGTCCAGGGCGAACGTGTCGTAGAGTGCCGCGACGCTCTCGGATTCCAGGACACCCGCGAAGGCCGGATCCCGGGCGAGCAACGTATTCAGGTCGAGCAGGACGCCGCGGTCGGCGAGACCGGCATAGGTCTGTTCCCAGGCCATCAGCACATCCGGGCATTTTCCGCCCGCGCAGAAGGTCGACATCTGCTGTATCGGGTCCGGTCCCGAAAGCACCGTGCGGATCCGGATATCGGGATACCTGCGGGCGAACTCGGCGATGACCCGCATCCGCCCCTCGGACTCTTCCGGGTTGGCCTGGAAGAAGAAGGTCAGGGCGTCCTCGTCACCACCACAACCAGTCACCGCCGAGGCCGCGAGAGATGCGCCGGCGGCACCCACACCGCGCAGAAACGCCCGTCGCGCCAATCGCATGGTGACCCGAATTCCCTCTGTGACGGCACACCCGGTATCGAGACCGAATCGAGTATCGCAGGAATGCCGTCACAGCAGCCCCGATGCCGCATCACCCGGGCATGTCGCTCGCCCGGCGGCCACCCGGCGGGCGGCGAATCGCGGCGTCACGACCCGGTTCTCAAGCACCGGCCGCCGGGCAGGACACATCCCGCTCCGGCATCGTGCCGTCGACCAGGTAGCGCGTGGTGACATCCATCGCACAGGGGTTGTCGCCCAGGATGTAGGCCCCGTGCCCGCTCGCGTCCACCCGCACCAGCCGGGACCTCTCACCGAACTTCTCGTCGAGCAACTCCCCGCCGCGCAGGGGTGTGACCGGGTCGCGCCGGTTCTGCACGATGAGGACGCCGGGCCCGTCCTCGGAGATCGCCACCGGCGGCTCGAGCGGCGGCTGCCAGTAGGCGCAGGGCATGATGTTGGCGGCGGACGACCCGTACAGCGGGTACGTTTCACGGTCCTGCGCGACGGCCCGCTGATAGCTCCGGACATCCTCGGGCCATTCGACGTCGTTGCAGGTCACCGCGAGAAATATCGACCAGGGGCTATCGCCCGGCGAGGGCGCCGGCGGGTCCACCGGCGGATTCGGCGGGGGCGGCCCGGCGGCGAGCAGCGACTGCCACTGCTGCGCGGCCTGCTCGTAGGACCTCGGACTGTAGAGAGTCACGAAACTGGCCAGCCGGAAGATACTGCCGTCGATCCCGTCCACCGGGGTCCGGTCGAGTTTCCCGGCGAGGGTGAAGTAGGTGTCGCGGACCTCGTCCGGTGTGCGGCCCAGGCCGTAGGTGTCGTGCCGTTCGGCCGCCCATTTCGCGAAGTCCGGGAAGGTCTCCTCCGTTCCCCGGGCATACCTGCGCATCCCGTCCTGGTCGAGGAAGGTGTCGCCGATATTGCTGTCGAGCACGACCCGGTCGGAACTCTCCGGGAACATCGAGGCGTACGCGGCGCCCAGCGCGGTCCCGTAGGAATACCCGAGGAAGCTCGCTTTCCGCTCGCCGAGCGCGGCCCGGATCCGGTCCAGGTCGCGGGCGGTGTTCGCGGTGGACATATGGCGCAGCCGGCCCTCGTGGTCGTTCGCCGCGCACTGATCGGCGACACCTTTCACGATCGCCGCCCGCTCGGTGACGGCCGCGTCGTCGGCCGCATGCGGCGGGATATTGCCGTAATACGGCTGATCGGTGGTGAAACCGCAGCTCACCGGCGCCGAATGCCCGATACCGCGAGTATCCATACCGATCAGGTCGTAGCTGTCCAGGACGCTCTCCGGCATACCCTGGGAAACCAGGAGCTGGGCGAACCCCAACCCGGACCCGCCCGGACCACCCGGGTTCAGCAACAGCACCCCGCGCCGCTCATCCGGGTTCTTCGCGGCCAGCCGGGAGATCATGATCTCGATCTGCGCGCCGCCGGGATCGCGGTAGTCGAGGGGTACCGGCACGGTCGCGCACTGCAACACCGGCGGGTCGTTCGGGACATCCGCGGGGCACGCGCCCCAGTGCACCTGCGCCGCGGGTTCGGCAGGCGGTTGGGCGGCCGTGGGCGACACCCCGGTCAGCCCCGCGGCGAGGGCCAGCACGGTCACCAGGGTGACGCGCCGCCCGATCGTCCATTTTCGATTCATGATCTCCCACTCCCCGGCCTGATCGCACAGTTGGTCTTGCCGGTTCCCACTGCACACCGTGCCCTCACGGCACAGTCAAGGCAGCTCCGCGAGGCGTGGGTCACGGAATGGCCCCGGGAAGTCGCCGCCCAGGGCCCGGAACGGGATTACTCTGCTATGAGCTGCGCAGTCGATACAGCGGAGAACACGGGAGCGGGTCCCACCCAGTACCGCAGGCGACGACTCCGCGCACTCCCACTGCCGTCGAAGATTCGAGAAAGGCCAGGAAATGCCGTCGATCGGTCGCACCGCCGCCGCGGTACTCAGCTGCGCAATATGGTTCGCGCCGGTACCGGCTCAGGCCCAGGAACCTCCCGCCGCGATCTCGGCACTGGCGCTGTCGGCGGTCACACGCTCCGGACCGCCCGAGTTCCGCACCACGACCCTCCTGTGCGCACCGCAGCAGACCGGATCTCATCCCGACCCGGTCGGCGCGTGCACCGAATTGTCCGCCGCACAAGGTGATTTCGCCGCCCTCACCGGCGAGCCCGCCGCCTGCCCGATGATCTACGAACCCGTCTCTCTCCTGGTGGTGGGGGTGTGGGACGGTAGGCCGGTGTCCTACCAGCGCGAGTTCGCGAACAGTTGTGTGCTGGCGAACGCCGCCCGGCACGTCTACAAGTTCTGAACGGCGTCGTGGCCGGCTACCACAGGTAGATTCCCAGCACCGCGCCCCACAGCACGACCAGCCACAGATCGGTGGCGATCCGCAGCCAGCGCGGCGCGGTCCGCGCCTCCATGAAGTACCCGATGATGAGGCGGCCTTTCAGCGCCCCCAGCGCGACGACCGCCAGCGTGATCGGAATACTGGGGGTCGCCTGCGATTGGCCGTGTCCCGGGGCCAGCGCCCAGGACAGCAGCGTGATGACGGCCAGCAACAGCCACACCACGGTGGTGGCGTGCACGGTGACGGGTCGGGTCATGCCGATTCACCTCATGACGTAGAGCAGGCCGAATATGACGATCCACAGCAGATCGACCATATGCCAGTAGACGGCGCCGGATTCGGCCACCGTTATCCGCCGGCGCCGCGGATCCCGCAGTTCCCGGACCACCACCCCGAGGATCAGCAGACCCAGCGCAACGTGGAACAGGTGGACGCCGGTGAGCATGTAGTAGAAGGTGAAGAACTCGTTCGCCGAGAACGTATGGCCGGCACCGGATTCGGCGGACCATTCGCAGGCCTTGATGCCCATGAACACCACACCGAGCCCGGCCCCGGCGTAGATCCGGCGCAGGCCGCGATCGAACGCACCCGCCCGGACCGCCTGCACACTGCGGGCGACGAACCACGAACTGGTCAGCAGGATCAGCGTGTTGAGGGTGCCGAGGTCGAGGTTCAGATGTTGCTGGGCGGCCAGGAATTCCCGCGGCGCCAGGGCGCGGTGCACCATGAAGATCAGGAAGTACGCACCGAAGATCAGCAGGTCGCCGAGCACCATCACCCACATATGCCCGTCGCCCGGCAGCGGGAGACGAACCCGCTCATCCGATCGGTCGGGGCCGGTATCGGTGGTTACGGCGCGGTCGGTATCGGTCATCGCGAACACCTCTCGTACAGGTACTGCGGTTCACGGCAGCGGCGGTTCGCCGGCGGGCTGTAACTGCCCCGCCTTGCGTAGAAAGGTGATGACACACATCAGCCAGAATCCGAAGACGACGGTCCCCATCCAGAACGAGACCGAACCGTTCCAGGCGAACGGCCCGGCGGTGGAGAGGAATACCGGCGCGGCCATGATCTCGGTGACGATCTGCCAGATCGTCACATAGCCCAGCCAGGTGGGGAAGATCCCGTTGCGGTCGTAGAAGATCGCGAGCGCGAACCCGAAATACGCGGTCACGAAACAGCCGAGCGATCCCACATACGAGAGCAGGCCGAGGTCGTAGAGCAATGCGAGCAGTTCGGGGTCGCGGTCGTCGCGGTACACCGCGACCAGGAAACAGAACGCCACCAGCAGGCAGCCGGGGAGCGCCCCGACGGCCATACCACCCATATAGATGTAGGCGCCCACCGAACCCACCGACATCCGCTTCATGTGGTAGACGACGATGCCGTTCGATATTCCCGCGCCACCGACTATGAGCAGCAGTATCGCGAAGCCGATTTTGATGGTGAGGGTATGTGCGTCGAAGAATTCGGCGATCTGCCCGGGATCGGTATCCGGCCGCGGCGGTGGCATGACCCGGGCGAGCAATACGAAGATCAACCCGAAAGCGGTGTAGAACGCCGGGACGATCGCGAAACACAGCCAGACATCTCTTTTACCGGCCGGTGCCACGGTATCGCGCGATCGCTGATCCGGCACCGCGCCGGGAGCGGGCATCGGAAGTCTCATAACGCCGCCACCTCCTCGGCCTGCCTGCGCAGGGTGCGCCGCAGCACCACGAACATCACCGCGATGAACAGCGCGAACGCGCCGCCCCGCAACCAGAAGGAGAGAGCGCCGTCCCAGGCCAGCGGACCACTGGTGACGACCGCCGCGGCAGTGGCCGGGGCCATCGCGATCGCGGTGGCGACCGCGAAATGCCCTACCCAGCGCGGGAATACCCGCTGCGGCCCGTTGTCGAAATACACCGCCGCGGCCAGCAGCAGATTCTGCGCGACCAATACGCCCACGGGCGCGATGAAGATTATCCAGGCCATATCGTTGAGCAGCAGGATCAGTTCGGGATCGCGGCCGGGCCGGAAAGCGGCCACCAGGTAGAAGATATCGGCCAGCGCGAAGATCGTCGCACCGCTGACGGTGGCGGTCAGATAGCAGTAGGCGAATACATGGCTCTGCGTGGTCATCCGTTTCAGCTGCGCCACGATCACCATGAAGAACGGAATGAGCATGATTCCGCAGAGATTGAAAGTGATCATGCTGAACCGGATGAGAGGCTGGTTCTCGGCATAGAAATCCGCCACCTGCGCCGCCGGCAGCTGCGGGGACAGCGGCGGGAAGAAACCCGGAAAGGCCACGAACGCGATCGCGAGGATCACACCGGCCACGGGCCCGGTCCATACGCAGATCGATTGGATCTCGAGATCGGCCCCGGAGTTCGACCGGCCGGAATCGGCAAGAGTCTGCATCGCACCTCGATTCACTCGTATCGGCATCGGATTCAGAGTGACTGCTCTGGTATCGGGTGAAACACTCGACCTAGCCGATCGGCTAGATAGAAGAGTAGGTCACACGGCCGGCGTTGTCGACCCCCGACCGCTCTGCCGCGCAACCGATTACCGCCCCGGCAGGTCGAGGAACAGCGCGGAGACCACGGCCGCCGACCTCCGGACGGGGCGAGGGTGGAAAATATCCGCGACGGGAGCATCCCCAGATCCAGAGGGCAGGAGCGCATGAAGGCAGACCGGGAACGGGCCGCGGAACCCGCGCATCAGGTGGTGTCCCGGGAACTGCGGGCGGGTATCGCCGCCGGCGACTACCGCGACGGCGGCAAACTGCCCACCGAAGCAGAACTCGCCCAGCGATATCGGGTCAGCCGGCAGACGGTGCGCCGCGCCTTCCAGGATCTCGTCGCCGACGGCACGGTCTACCGCGTACCCGGCCGCGGCACCTTCGTCACCGAATCCGAGGGCCAGTACCTGCGTCATCACGGCTCGATCGAGGATCTGATGAGTCTGTCCTCCGATACGACCATGGAGGTCCTCACACCGCTACACCGCCGTGCCGATATCGACGCGGCCAGCAGGCTGCGCCTCGATACCGACATCGTCTACACCGTCGCCTTCCGCCGGATACACGAAGGTGTGCCGTTCGTGCTGACCACGGTGTACCTCCCCGAGCACATCGGCAGGCATATCGCCGGGCGCACCGAGGTGGGCGCCGGCGGGGCGAGTTCCCATACCGTGATCGGGTTGCTCGAACCGCACCTCGACAGCCCGATCGTCGAAGCGGCGCAATCGATCACGGTGTCCGCCGCCGATACCGAAGTCGCGGCCGGGCTCGGCTGCGAACCGGGCCATCCCATGCTCCGTATCGATCGGCTCTACTCGGACACCACCGGCCGGGCCGTCGATCTATCGGTCAGTTACTTCCTGCCGGAGCACTACACCTATCGGGTGACGCTGCGCCGCAGCAACCGCTGACGGCACCCGCTCCGGGCCCCACCGGCTCACCACCGCGGGGTCCACACTCGGTCTCGCCACCGACAGCCGCGTCATATGTATGCATTCATACTGCATTTGTACGTACATATGATACAAATAGCCGTATTTAAGGTGCCCGATCCCACCCGGCACAGAACGCCCGGCGGTCGGCAGCACACGATCGAGATCGTGCGCGAAGCACGGTCACGGAACGAGGAGAACGCGGTATGAGCCGGCTATGCAGCACCGACGGACTGACCGAGGATCAGACCGCGATCATCGAAACGGTCCGCGCCTACGTGGAGAAGAAGATCCTGCCGGTGGCGACGGAACTCGAACACGCCGACGAGTACCCGCACGACATCGTCGACGGACTGAAGGAACTGGGCATCTTCGGGCTGATGATCCCCGAGGAATACGGCGGACTGGGTGAGTCGCTGCTGACCTACGCCCTGTGCGTCGAAGAGATCGCGCGCGGCTGGATGAGCGTTTCGGGCGTGATCAACACACACTTCATCGTGGCCTACATGCTCATGCGGCACGGGACCGACGAGCAGAAGCGGAAATACCTGCCGAAGATGGCCACCGGCGAGGTGCGCGGATCGTTCTCGATGTCGGAGCCCGGTCTGGGCTCGGACGTGGCGGCGATCAAGACCAGGGCGGTCGAGGGCGAGGACGGCTGGTACACGATCGACGGCCAGAAGATGTGGCTGACCAACGGCGGTACGTCGAACCTGATCGCGGTGCTGGTCCGAACCGAGGAGGGCGCCGACAGCGTCTACAAGAACCTCACCACGTTCTTGATCGAGAAAGAGGCCGGCTTCGGTGAGACCGCCCCGGGCCTGACCATCCCCGGCAAGATCGACAAGATGGGCTACAAGGGCGTCGACACCACCGAGGCCGTCTTCGCGGGCCACCGGGTTCCGGCCGACCGGATTCTCGGCGGGACGCCGGGTAAGGGCTTCTACCAGATGATGGACGGTGTCGAGGTCGGGCGCGTCAATGTCGCCGCCCGCGCCTGCGGTATCGCGCTGCGGGCCTTCGAACTGGCGATCGCCTACGCCCAGCAGCGCGAAACCTTCGGTAAGCAGATCGCCGGCCACCAGGCGATCCTGTTCCGGCTCGCGGAGATGGCCACCAAGGTCGAGGCGAGCCACGCGATGATGGTCAAGGCCGCCCGGGCCAAGGACACCGGCGGACGCAACGATGTCGGCGCCGGAATGGCGAAGATGCTCGCCGCGGAATACTGCAACGAGGTCGTCCAGGACTCCTTCCGCATCCACGGCGGCTACGGCTACTCCAAGGAATACGAGATCGAACGCCTCTACCGCGAGGCCGCCTTCATGCTGATCGGCGAGGGCACCTCCGATATCCAGAAGATGATCATCGGTCGCGCCCTGCTCGAGGAGTACCGGCTGTAGGCCCGGCTCGGCGTACCTCGAACACCCACCGGATGGCTTCCCGTCCCATGTCCCGTCCTCGACAGGAGATGGAGTCATACTATATTTTCTATAGATTATGACGTCCGAGATAGCTCAGGCACCCGTCCATCAGGAAAACCCGAGCCCCGGGGTCACCGTCCTGAGACTCGACCGTCCGCAACGCCGCAACGCGCTCGACACGCAGACCCTGGAACTGCTCGGGACCGGCCTCGCCGCCGCCGCCCGCCGCGGGGACGCCGCAGTGGTCATCACCGGGGGCAACGACTTCTTCTCGTCCGGAGGTGATGTGGCCTCGATGCCCGGACCGGATGACGGCGTCCTCGCCCCCGCGTCGCGGTTGACCCTGGTGCACGATCTGGTGACCTCCATGGTGCGTGCCGACCAGGTGATCATCGGGGCCGTCGAGCGGTACGCGCTCGGCGCCGCCTGGGGCATCGTCCTCGCCTGCGATCTGGTCGTCGCCGGGGAGGACGCCTACTTCAAGGCGCCCTTCGCCGCCCGCGGGCTGACGGCCGACGCCGGGACGGCCTACCACCTCCCGCGCCGGCTGGGACAACAGCGCGCCGCGGCGCACCTCTTCCTCGGCGAACCCCTGACGGCCCGGGACGCCCGCGCCGCCGGTCTGATCACGGAGACCACGGCGCCCGGGCAGGCGACCGCGCGGGCCGTCGAACTCGCCACCACGCTGGCGGCGGGCCCGACCCAATCGAACGCGATCACCAAATCCCTGCTCGCCCAGGACCGCGCGGACCTCGCCCAGTTCCTGGCCAACGAGCGCACCGCGATGGCCCTGGCGGGCCACGGGCCGAATGCACACGAAGGCCGCAGCGCCTTCCTCGAACGACGGGAGCCCCGCTTCTCATGAACGCCACCCCCCTGGCCCATCTCCAGGTGGTCGAATGCGCCACCTTCGTCGCCGGGCCCTCCTGCGGTTTGAGCCTCACCCAGCTGGGCGCCGAGGTCATCCGGGTCGACCTCCCCGGCGGCGGCAGCGACCGGCTGCGCTGGCCGCTGGCCGACACCGGCGCCAGCCTCTACTGGGCCAATCTCAACAAGGGGAAGCGGTCGGTCGCGCTGGACTACCGCACGCCGGAGGGGCGCGAGCTGCTGCTGGCGCTGTGCACCAGGCCGGGGCCGGGGGCGGGCATCTTCGTCGACAATATGGTCGGACGGCACCGGGTGACCCACGACGACCTCACCGCACGTCGCCCCGACGCGATCTCGGTGCACGTACTCGGCTTCCCCGACGGGCGTCCCGCGGTCGACTACACGGTGAACGCCGGAGTCGGGATCCCGGATATGACGGGGACGGGCGGCGCCGCGGAACCGGTCAACCATGTACTGCCGGCCTGGGATCTGCTCGCGGGTGCTTCCGCCGCGCTCGGCGTAGTGGCCGCGGTGAGCCGGCGCGAGCAGACCGGTGCGGGGTCGCGGCTGGATATCGCCCTGGCCGATGTGGCCCTGTCGGCGGTGGGATCGATGGGCTGGCTGGCCGAGGCCGAACAGCACGGGGACCGGGCGCCGCACGGCAATCACCTCTTCGGCAGTTTCGGGACGGATTTCGCCACCGCCGACGGCCGCCGGATCATGGTCGTCGCCCTGACCGAGGGGCAGTGGCGGGCACTCTGCGAGGCCACCGGGACCGCACCGGTTTTCGCGGCGCTCGAATCGGCGCTCGGCACCGACCTGCGGGAGGAGTCCGCGCGCTACGAACTGCGCGAGACCATCGCCTCGATCCTGCGGCCCTGGTTCGCGGCGCGCTCTCTCGACGAGCTGACCGAGCTGCTGACCCGGGCCCGGGTGCTGTGGGGTCCCTACCGGTCGATGAGTGAGGCCGCCGCGCTGGCCCGCGCGGATCCGGATTCGGTGGCGCGGCCGGTCCACCAGCCCGGTATCGGCGAGATGCTGGCCACCGGGTATCCGCTCCGCTGGGAAGACCACAGCTCGGCTCCCGTGCCCGCCCCGCGTCTGGGCGCCGATACCGACGAGGTGCTGGCGCAGGCGCTGGGACTGACCGGCCACGAGATCGGCCGTCTGCACGATCAACGGGTGGTGGCATGCGACCCGGCGGATGCCGCCACCCGATGAGGTGGTCGCCGATCGTCGATCGGGCCCGCCGCTCCTCCCCCACATCCCCCCCGCAGCACCGACAGGAAGAATTCTCATGACCGCACTCCTCACCGGTAAAACCGCCGTCGTCACCGGCGGCGCCCAGGGCATCGGCCTGGCCATCGCCAGGCTCTATCTCGAGCACGGCGCCCGGATCGTCATCGGCGACCTCGACGAAGCCGCCGCGCAAGCGGCCGTGGCGGAGCTCGGCAGCGACCGGGCCCGCGCCGTGCGGTGTGATGTCGTCGATGCCGCGCAAGTGCAGACCCTGGTCGATACGGCCGTGGATGCCTTCGGCTCGCTCGACGTCTTCGTCAACAACGCCGGTATCACCCGGGACGCGACCATGCGCACGATGACCGAGGACGATTTCGACCTCGTCGTGCGGGTCCATCTGAAGGGCACCTGGAACGGAACCCGGCTGGCGGCGGCCCGGATGCGGGAGCAGAAGTCGGGTGCGATCGTGAACATCTCGTCGCTGTCCGGGAAGGTCGGCATGGTCGGCCAGACCAACTATTCGGCCGCCAAGGCCGGGATCGTCGGGCTCACCAAGGCTGCGGCCAAGGAGATGGCCCACCACGGGGTGCGCGTCAACGCGATCCAGCCCGGCCTGATCCGGTCCGCGATGACCGAGGCGATGCCGCAGAAGGCTTGGGACGGGAAGATGGCGGAGATCCCGATGCAGCGGCCGGGTGAGCCGGAGGAGGTCGCCGGTGTCGCGCTGTTCTACGCCTCGGCGCTGTCCTCCTATATGACCGGCACCGTAGCCGAGGTGACCGGCGGACGGTTCATGTGAGCACGCCGCGGGAAAGCGTCGCCGACCTGGTGGTCGACCCGGTCGCGGTAGCGGGTCTGGCCGGTTTGCTCGGTACCACGGACCTCGATCTGCGGGCGGGCGCCGCGCTGCCACCCCTGTGGCACTGGGCCGCGCTCGCACGCTGGCCCGACCCCCGCATGCTGGGTCCCGACGGGCATCCGCGCCGGGGCACCGGCATCATGCCGGAGGTCGCCCTGCCACGGCGGATGTTCGGCGGCGGCAACCTCACCTTCCATGCGCCGATACCGGTGGGCGGCGAGGTCACCGTCACCTCGCGGGCGTCGGAGCCACGGGAACGGGCGGGCCGTTCCGGACCGCTGATCCTGGTCGATCTGACCGTGGCGGTGCACGACCGGACCGGCAGCCTGCTCCTGGAGGAGATCCAGAACCTCGTCTATACGAACGCGCGCGCCGAGTCGGTGCGGGTCGAGCCCTCCCCCGCACCACTGGCCGACGAGCTGATCGGCTCGGCCCGCGACGGTGCGGAGGGCGAGACGAGGTCGGACCTGCGCACCGACCCGGTGCGCCTGGCCCGGTTCAGCGCGCTCACCGCCAACTCCCACCGGATCCATACCGACTGGCCCTACGCGACGGGAGTCGAAGGCTACCCGGGCCTGGTCGTCCACGGCCCGCTGATGGCGATCGCGCTGGCCGAGGCGGGACGGCGAGCCGGGGCGTCCCCGCCGCGGACGCTCCGGCATCGCGGTCTGGCACCGCTGTTCTGCGGGGAGCCGGCCGAGCTGGTGGCACGTCCGGGCGCGTCCACGCTGCTCGAGGTCGTCTCCCCCGGCATCGCGGACGCGGCGTCGCGTGTCCACGCCCGCGTCGAACTCGACTACGGCCTCCGCGAACCACATGAGAACTGCACCGAGGGAGAATCATGAACGAGGCTGTCATCTGCGAACCCCTGCGCACCCCGATCGGCGGATACGGCGGCGTCTTCCGTCCGTTGACAGCGGTGGACCTCGGGGTCACGGTGCTGCGTGAACTCTTGGCGCGCGGGCTGCCCGCCGACGCCGTCGACGATGTGATCCTGGGGAATTGCAACCCGAACAGCGAGGCACCGGCGATCGGCCGGGTGGTCTCCCTCACCGCCGGACTCCCGGTGGAAGTACCGGGCCAGCAGCTCGACCGCCGGTGCGGTTCCGGCCTGCAGGCGATTCTCAACGCGGCGATGGCGGTACAGACGGGCGCGGCTCGGGTAGTGGTCGCGGGTGGTACCGAGAGTATGAGCAATGTGCCGTTCTACACCACCGACGCCCGCTGGGGCGCGGCCCGCGGCGGTATGACGATGCACGACGGGCTGGCCCGGGCCCGCGTCACGGCGGGCGGGCCCGACTATCCGGTGCCCGGCGGGATGATCGAGACGGCGGAGAACGTCCGGCGCGAGTACGGCATCACCCGCGAGGCGCAGGACGCGCTGGCGTTGGAGTCCCACCGCCGCGCCGTGGCCGCTCAGACGTCCGGGGCATTCGCCGAGGAGATCGTGCCCGTGACGGTGCCCGCACGGCGCGGCGAAACGGTCGTCGATACCGATGAGCACCCGCGCGCGGACACCACCCTCGAATCCCTGGCGGCCCTCCGGCCGATCATGGGTCGGACCCTCGACGACGCGACGGTCACCGCCGGTAATGCGAGCGGGCAGAACGATGCCGCGGCGATGTGCGTGGTCACCACGCCGGAGCGGGCGGCCGAACTGGGTCTGCGGCCGTTGGTCCGGCTGGTGTCCTGGGCCGTGGCGGGTGTCCCACCGCGGACCATGGGCATGGGTCCGGTTCCGGCCACCGCCGCCGCTCTGGAGCGGGCCGGTCTCACGCTCGCCGATATGGATCTGATCGAACTCAACGAGGCCTTCGCGGCCCAGGCCCTCGCGGTGCTACAGGAATGGAAGCTGAGCGGCAGCGATCTCGAGCGAGTGAACGCGCACGGCTCCGGGATCTCGCTGGGCCATCCTGTGGGCGCCACCGGCGCCCGGCTGGTCGGCACCTTGGCACGCCAGCTCACGCGGATCGACGGCCGTTACGGCCTGGCCACCCTGTGCATCGGCGGCGGGCAGGGGCTGGCGGCGGTGGTCGAGCGGGTCGCGAGTTGAGTGCGGCCGGCCCCGCCGTCGTGCGGACCCGGGACGAGCTGGAGTCGCTGGTGGGTGCCGAGCTCGGACCCGGCCCGTGGCTGACCGTCGACCAGGAGCGCATCGACCTCTTCGCCCGCGCGACAGGTGATCACCAGTGGATCCATGTCGACGCCGAGCGTGCCGCCCGGGGCCCGTACGGCCGCACGATCGCCCACGGCTATCTGACGCTCTCCCTCATCTCCGACCTCGCCGCGCAGCTCTACGACTTCCGGCTGGGAACGGCCCGGCTCAACTACGGTCTGGACAAGGTGCGCTTCCCCACCCCGGTCCCGGTCGGCAGCCGGGTGCGGCTGCGCTGCACCATCGCCGAGGTGGTCACCCGGGAGGACGCCCTCCTGGTGCCCATCGACTTCACCGTGGACCTGGCCGGAAGCGAGCGACCGGCCTGCGTGGCCCGCAAGATGTCACTGGTCCTGCTCACCTGACCCCGGGACGTCCGCACCCGCCACGGTGGAACGGCCGACCGCTCCACGTCCCCCGGAAAACACACGGTCGCCGTAACCTCCCTCATCGAGGTTGCGGCGACCGTGGTGTGCGCCCGAGCGTGCCGGGCGACGTCTCAGCCGCTGAAGGCGAACGTCTCGTTCCACCGGGCCACGATGTCGCGGCCCCGGTTCCTGGCGTCCTCCGGGGTGTAGACCACGAAGCCCTCGTCATCGGCCTTCGGCAGCTGGTAGTGACCGGTCGGGACCTGATCGATATCGGTGCGGGCGCCCACGAAACCCTGCGCCGCCGCGAACTCCTGGCCGGAACGGGACATGGTCCAGTTCATGAAGAGCCGCGCCGCCGGGTTGTCCGCACCCGCCCGGGTGAGTCCCTGCATGTTGAAGGTGCCCGAGACCCCCTTCTCCGGGACCACCAGCTCGATCGGGGCGCCCGCCTCCTCGGCACCGTAGCTGCTGTTGAAACCGACCGTGGCCACCTGGATCTCGCCCCGGGCCAGGGCGTCGAGCTGGACCGAGGTGGTGTCGAAGACGCGCGGCTCCTGACCGGCCAGACCGGCCCAGTAGTCCGCACCCAGGACCCGCTCCTGGAAATCGGCGAGGCCCTGCACGGTGCCACCGGCACCGGCGTTCACCACACCCAGCTTGCCCTCCCACTTCGAGTCGAGCAGGTCCTCCCAGCGGGCGGGGGCCTCGTCCGCCTCGACCGCCAGGTCGTTGTAGGCGAACGCGTAGGCCGAGTAGTAGACGGTGTAGTACCGGCCCTCGTTCCAGACCACGTCTCCCATAGCGGCCAGCTTGTCGTAGGTCGGGGTCCGGTACGGGGCGAAGACGCCCGCCGCGGCGAAACCCTCGGCCAGAATCGGATCGGTGATGGTGACCACCCCGGCCGACAACCGGCCGGCGCCGTGTTCGCTGAGGACCCGCTCGTTGAGCTTGCCCGACGGCAGCCGCGTCATGTTCACATCCACGCCGGTCTCGGCCTCGAACCGGGCGGCGGTGAGCCCGGCACTCTCCGCCCCCGACGCCGTGTACCAGTTGAGCGACTGACCGCGGGCCGCCGCGAGGAGTTCGGCGTCGGCGATCTTCTCGCCGTGGATGACGAGCCCGTCGCGGTCGTCGATCTCGGGCATCGGCAGCATCGCCGCGGCGACGGCGACGTCGTCGGGCCGGCCCGCACCGCCGCCGCAGGCGACGAGCGAGGCACTGAGGAGCAGGGCGGCCGCCGCGGCGCCCCATCGGGTGAACTTCATTGTTCTGGTTCCTTCTCGAAACGATGTCGCCGGTTCGTCACTGACGGGCCAGTCGGCGGGGGATATAGGACAGGACGAACATGAACGCGGTGTAGATCACGCTCATCGCGGCGGCCTGCCGCAGGGCGCCACCGTTCTCGAACGCGTCGTAGATCGCGATCGAGAGGATCTCGGTCTCGCTGGTGTAGAGGAACAGCGGAACGGTGAGCTCGCGCATGCTGAGCATCAGGAGCAACAGGAAGGTGGAGAGCAGGCCCACCTTCATCAACGGCACCGTGATGCGGGTGACCGCCCGGGCGCGGCCCGCGCCCAGCATGACCGCGCTGTCCTCGAGGTCGCGGTCGGTCGCCATGATGGACGCGGTCACACCCCGGAAACCCTGGGGTGCCTGGACCGCCAGGAACGCCACCACCAGCACGGCGAGTGTCCCGTAGAGCGGTACCGGCAGCACCAGCCAGGTCCACAGCAGCCCCATCCCGAGAACCACCGCGGGAATGGCCAGCGGCATCATCGACACCGTCTCGACCAGGGTCCGCCCGGACGCCTTCGACCGGTAGACCACGTAGCCGCAGAGAAAGGCCAGCACCGTGCCCGCGACAGCGGCGAAAACACTGACGATCGCGCTGTTGAATGCCGCCGAGCGGAACCCGGACGATCCCAGGACCTCACCGAAGGAGCTGAAATCCAGGCCGCCGGACGCGGTCAGCTGGCTCATGGACGTCAGGTAGGGCGAGGTCTGGCCGGCGGCGACCAGCAGCGCCAGGATCGGCAGCAGGATCGAGACGCCGAAGAAACCGAGGGTCAGCAGGAACAGCGGGATACGCGCCCGGCCCAGCGCGAACTTCTTCTGCCGCACCCCTTTACCGGAGACGGTGGTGAAGGAGCGTTTGCGCAGCGCCCGGTTCTGCAGCCACGTCACCAGGACGACGATCGCGACCAGCACCACCGCGATCGCGGCGCTCTCGTTGCCCCGCGACGGAGTGGCGTTGAGCAACCGGAAGATGAAGGTGGGCAAGGTGTCGACCCCGCCGGGTGTCCCCAGCACCTGGGCGACCGGGAAATTCTCGAAGATCAGCGTGAAGGTGAGAATCGCCGAACCGATCAACGCCGGCAGCGCGAGCGGGAAGGAGACCCGGCTCAGCATCCGGCGCGGTGTCGCGCCGTGGATCCGGGCGGCCTCTTCGAGGTCCGGGCTCATCATCGACATCGCGCCGTGGACCAGGAGGAAGGTGTACGGCGAGTAGTACATGGCGAAGACGAAGATCATCCCGGGCAGGGAGTAGATATCGAACGGCACCGACCACCCGATATCGCGCTGGGCGATATTGAGCAGGCCGGCGACCGGGCTGCCCAGGATCGACCAGGCCAGGGCGCCCACATAGGACGGCAGGAACAGCGGCATCAGGCCGATCAGATAGACGAACTTCGGCATCGGGATATCCGAGCGGGCCGCCAGGAAGGCCAGGCCGCCCCCGATCACACAGGCGAGCACGGTGGCGCTCACCGCCAGTACGACCGAGTTGACGAATGCCTCCTGCACCTGGGGTGCGGAGAAGATGCGGAAATTGTCCAGGGTCAGATCGAAGCTGATGTTGCCCGGACGCGGCACACTCGTGCTCAGGGCGGCGAGCAGGACCAGCGCGGCGGGCAGCAGGATCAGCACCGCGAGAACCACCAGCAGCGTGCCCGAGGGCAGCCACCGTTTCCGCCACGGCAGGGTGGAGCGGCCCGAACGCGGGGGCTTGCGCGCCGGCGGCATCGGCGCCTCGGGGGCGGAGGTCATGAGGGCCATATCAGGATTCCTCTCCGGGAGTGCGCACCTCACCGGGCAGCACCCGGACATGTTTGGGATCGACCTCGACCACGACGCGGTCGTCCTTGCGGAGCAGACCGGCCGCCTCCTCGTGGCTCTGTACCTCGATCACCGGTCCGGCGTCGAGCCGTACCGAGCACCGGGCGAACGACCCCTGGAAAACGCTGATCTCGACCTTCCCGGGCCAGGTGTTCGGCCGCTGCGGCGCCGCCTCCCGGCCGTCGGCCGAGAGCCGCACATGCTCGGGCCGCAGGCATACGCTCAGATCGCTCGTATCGCCGGGCAGTTCGGTACCGAAGGCGATCTCCAGCTCGTGTTCCCGCAGCCGCAGCCGGTCGGACCGCTGCGCCGGCGGCCGGACCGGGAAGATATTGGAGACACCGAGGAACGCGGCGATGGACGCCGACGCGGGCGCCCGGTAGGTATCCCACGGGTCGGCCAGCTGCGAGATCCGGCCGTCCTGCATGATGGCGATCCGATCCGCCAGCGCCAGCGCCTCCCCCTGGTCGTGGGTGACGTAGATGCAGGTGAGGCCGAGTTCCAGCTGAAGCCGGCGCAGTTCGACCCGCAGATCCTCACGTAGCCGGGCGTCCAGGTTGGAGAGAGGCTCGTCGAGCAGCATCACCGCGGGCTCCATCGCGAGACTGCGGGCCAGCGCGACCCGCTGCATCTGCCCGCCGGACAGCATGCTCGCGCCGCGCCCGGCGAGATGCGCCAGGCCGACCAGCTCCAGGGTCTCCAGCGCCTTGGCCCGCCGTTCGGCCTTCGGCCGCTTCTTCATCTCGAGCGGGAAGGCCACATTGTCGAGCACGGTCATATGGGGCCACACCGCGTAGGACTGGAAAACCAGGCCGACGTTGCGCTTGTTCGGGGCGAGGTTGACCTTGCGCCCGGCGTCGAAGACCGTCGTGCCGCCGATGGTGATCGTGCCGCCGCTGGGATCTTCCAGGCCGGCCACGCAGCGCATGGTGCTGGTCTTGCCGCACCCGGACTGCCCGAGCAGCACCAGGGACTCACCGTCCTGGATGTGAAGGTCGAGATGACTGACGGCGGTGAACTCACCGAAGGTGAGCGAGAGGTCGTCGATGCGCACGTCCATGGTGATCACTGGCTCCTGCGGGGATGGAATCTGGGACAGAATCGCCGGCCGGCGGCAGGCCGGGGGCGGGATGTGGGTTCGAGCACGGTGGGTCTCACTTCTCCTGGGACAGACGGACGAGCGCGTCGAGGGCGACCACGCCCCGGCCGCGCGGCTGCACCGCGACGGGATTGATCTCCGCCTCGACCACATCGGGTCGTTCCCGCGCCAACTGCGAGACGAGCACCACGGCCTCGATCAGGGCGTCGAGGTCACCTTCGGGGCCGCCGCGGAAGCCACGCGCGATCGCCGTCGCCTTGACCTCCTCGACCATCTCGCGCGCCTGCTCCGCGGTGACCGGCGCCAATCGCAGCGACGAATCCTCGTAGATCTCGGTGTAGACGCCGCCCGCGGCCAGCAGGACCAAGGGTCCGACGGCCGGGCTCACCCGGTAGCCGACCAGCGCTTCGAACACCGTCTCCTCGACCATCTCCTGCACGAGGAACCGGTCGAGAGTCACCGTAGCGTCGTAGGCCTCGACACCGGCCACAATGGCGGAAATCGCGTCCCGCAGCCCGGCCCGATCCCGGACCCCCAGGACCACGGCACCGGCCTCGGACTTGTGCGGCAACCGCTCGGACAGCGCCTTGACCACCACGGGGAATCGCGGCTCGGCCTCGGGTACACCGTCCGTACCGCACGTTGTCGTCATCGGGAAACGGAGTCCGAGGGCAGCGAGAACCTCGGCCGAGGAGGCCTCGTCGAGGGCGCGGCCACCCGCGGGGACTTCGGTCCGGCGGCCGCGCAGGGTCGCCGGGTCCACCGGCCGGCGGCCCAGGGTCGCGGCGACGGCCTGGGCACAGGCCTCCGCGGTGCGGAACGCGGGAACACCCGCCTCGTGCAGGCGCCGGACCGATTCCAATGCGTCCGGGAGCGCCCAGGCCGCGACCGGGACCGGGCCCTCGGCGTGCTCGGCGATCGCGCTCACCGCCAGCTCGGGATTGAGCCGCGCCGAGGAGCCGATGACGAAGAGCACGAGGTCGAACTCACCGCTGGCCCGCAGCACCTTCAGGGACCCGTCGACCAGCTCGTGCCGGGTGCCGGCGAGAGTGAGGTCGACGATCAGGTTCTCGGCCACGTCGAGTCCCAGTTCCGCGAGCCGGTCGAAGACCGTGCGGCTCGGCCGGGTGACCGTCACGCCCAGGGTCTCCAGCTGGTCCACCAGGATCGCCGCACCACCCCCGGTGGAGGTGATCACGGCGACACGGTGGCCGCCCGCCGTGGTGGGCGGGCCCACGCGGCGCTGGAGCGCCTCGGTTTCGAACAGCGCCTCGAAGTTGTCGACCCGGGCGAACCCGCAGGCCCGGAAGAATGCGTCGGCCTCGTCGTCCTCACCGGAGAGCGCACCCGTATGGGAGACGGCGAGGGCCGCGGCGGCGTCGCTGCGCCCGAGCTTGTAGACGGTCACGGGCTTCTGGCGGGCCGCCGCCTCGACCGCGAAGGCGCCGAGGGTCGCCGCGTTCTCCAACGACTCCATGAAGAGGGTGTACGAGCCGACCTCGGGGTCGTCGAGCGTCGCCGCACAGATCTCCCCGAGCGTCAGATCGACCTCGGAACCGGTGGAGACGAAACCGGAGAAACCCAGTCCGCGGGCCTTGGCCCGGGTCATCAGCGCGCCGATGACGCTGCCGGACTGGGAGGCCACGAAGGACGACCCGGCCGGAATGCCTTCCTCGGCGAAGGCCGCGTTGGCCGTGAGCATCAGCCCGTTGCGCGGGTTGACCACGCCGATACTGTTGGGACCGATCACGCGGACGCCGTACTCCGCGGCCACCGCCAGCAGTTCACGCAGCCGCTCGGCGCCCTCGGCGGACTCGCCGAAGCCCCCGGACAGCACGGTGACGAGCGGGACGCCCGCCCGGCCGCAGTCCCGGACCGCCGGTACGACCAGCCGGGTGTCGGCCACGATGAAAACGTGGTCCGGCACCTCCGGGAGGGAGGCGATATCGGCCCAGGCCCGCTCCCCGAGCACGGTCTCCCGGCGCGGGTTGACCGGGTAGACGGCACCGGTGAAGCCCTGCCGGCGCAGGAACCGAAGCGGCCGGGCGGTGGTTTTGCGAACGTCGTCGGACGCGCCGATGATCGCCACGGAGCGGGGGGCCAGCAGGGCCCGGCCGAGGCCCGCCGCATCCGGCAATCGCGCCGCGGCGGGCTGGTCGGTCAGCTGGGTCATGACTGTTTCCTCACGTACTGGTCGGCGCGGGCGATGATGTCGAGGGACTCGAACGCCCACAGGTCGGCGGCCAGCTCCTCGGCGACCTCGGCCCCGATCACGGGGGCGGCGAGCCGGACGAATTTGGCCGTCATCTCCGTGTCGGTCACCGGGTTGCCGGGCTCACCGTAGGGCAGATCCACCCGGTGCGAGACGACCCGTCCGTCGTGCAGCCGCAGCTCCACCGAGGCCGGACGCAGCCGCGGATACTCCCGGTCCGACTGCTCGTCGGCCAGGACCTCGACACGGGTGGCGAAATCACGGATCCGGGGATCCCGGCGCGCCTGGTCGCCGAATTCGGTGAGCCCGACCTCGTCATGGGCCAGGGCGGTGGCCAGCGCGAACGGGATGCTCATCTGGGCGTCGAGGAGGGAGTCCACGACGGCCGCCGCGTGGTGGGAGGCGACCGTATAGGTCCGCACGGTTGCGCCGGCGACGTCGTCGAGGCCGATCCCGTGCTCGGCGCGCAACGCCAGTACCGCGTCGAGCGGACCGTGCAGATGCCGGCACGACGGGTAGGGCTTGACGTAGGAGTTCAGCACCACCCAGTCCCGGCCCAGCCCGTCGAGCAGGACGCCCGCGTCGAAACCGCCGGCGGCGAACGCATCCACGTAACCGTGCGGCGTCTCCAGGATGGCGCGCGGACCGGTGACCCCGGCTGCCGCCAGCTCGACCGCGGCGATGGCGTCACGGGCGGCCTTGCCCGGGTGTACCCGCTTCACCTCGGCCGATTTACCGAGGAAGGCGAACAGTCCGCCGGCGTGCGAGGCGGCGATACCGAGAGCGTCGTGAACACGATCGGCGTCGAGGCCGTGGAGCACGGCGACCCCGCAGGTGGCCCCGATGACACCGGCCAGCGGGGTGTTGTGGAAGTGGTTGCGCCACGTCGTCGGATGACCCGCCGCGGCGAGTCTCGAGATCGCCTCCAGCGCCACCGCCAGGGCCCGCGTCGTGGTCACGGTATCGCTGCCCAGCGCCTCCGCCGCCGCGAGCACCGCCGGGAAACCGACGCTGCTGGGGTGCACGGAGCCCGGCGTGTAGCCGTCGTCCACCTCCAGGCTGTGGCAGCTGGTCCCGTTGAGCAGTGCGGCGCCCGGCGCGGACACCCGGCCGAGTCCGACCGCGGTGGCCCGGTCCCCGCCGTAGGTCGCCGCGACGTGGCCGGCGACCGCGCGGGCGACGCCGGTGGCCGATCCGGGCACCACGGCCGCCATGTAGTCGACCAGCAGCCGCCGGACGTGGTGTTCGACAGCCGCGGGCAGTTCGGCGGCGGCGGAATCGACCACCCAGGTGACGAGGGCGTCGGTGGCCCCGTCCAGGGAGGTGGCCGTCCGTATCCGTTCGGTAGTGCTCATCGGGCCACCGCCGCACCGGCGCGCTGGTCGAAGCGACGCCCGAAGATCGACTGGGCGATGGTGTTCTTCAGGATCTCGACCGAGCCGCCCGCGATCATCCAGCCGCGGGTACGCCGGACGATGTACTCCAGCGGGTACTCCTGGGAGTAGCCGCTCGCGCCGAATACCTGCATGGCGTCGTTGGCGACGGCGAAGGCGGTCCGGTTGGCGTGCAGTTTCGCGATCGCCGCCTCCGTCGAGTCCGGGGTACCGGCGTCGGCGTTCGCCACGGCGCGCAACAACAGCATCTTCGCGGCGTCCAGCTCGATCCTCATATCGGCGAACTTCCACTGCAGACCCTGGAATTCGCAGAGGTTCTTCCCGAACTGGGTACGCACCGACGCGTGCTCGACCGCCATGTCGTACGCCTTCTCGGCCAGCGACAGCGCCCGCGAGGCGTTGCCCATCCGCTCCACACCGAAGATGGAGAGCATCTTCTTCAGCGCCCCACTGTCGGCCAGGACGTACTCCTTGGGCACCGTGCATTCGTCGAAGAAGAGCTGGCAGTGCGATTCCCCGGACATGTGGTATTCCCGCTTGCCCCGGCTGAATCCCGGCGAATCGAACGGGACCAGTACCGCCCCGATATCGCGGGAGCTCGGCCCGAACCGGCACCAGACCACCGAGTGCGTGGCATCGGGCCCGTGCGAGTTCCAGCATTTCTGGCCGTTGAGCACGACGTTGTCGCCCTCGAACCGCGCGCTGGTACGCAGATCGGTCAGCGCGCTACCGGCCTCCGGCTCACTCATACCGGCCGTCACCAGCGCTTTCCCGGAGAGGAACAGCGGAAGCACCTCGGACTTCACGTAGTCGGACCCGAAGTTGGCGACCTGACGGATGGCACCGAAATTGCTGGCCTGCAGCGCGTCGGCGCTGTGCGGGCAGACCTTGGTGATCGCCATCATGACGAGGACGGCATCGAGCAGCGACGCGCCCTGTCCCCCGAGCTCGACGGGCAGCGTGAGGCCGGTCAGGTCGTTCTCGGCCAGAACTTCGAGGCTGTCCCAGGCGAACTCGGTGCGGGTGAAAGCGCGTTCGCCGAACTCGCGCTGGGCGAGCTTGGTCACCGACTCTACGAGGGCGTTCTGTTCGGGGGTGAGGCTGAAATCCATCTACGGGGTTCCTATCGTCTCTCGTTACGGTCGGAGTGCGGCGGTGCAGCGGCCGAGGGCAGCCGCCAGGGCAGAGGGGTCGAGTTCGGGCAACCGGTCGGCCAGCTGCCGGATCTCGGCGGCCGCGCGGGCGGGGTCGTCATGCGAGGCGACCCGCAGGCAGGAGTCGACTTTGCGCGCGAGTACCTGCCAGGTCGTGCCGTCCGCGCCGGGCATGGGGGCCTCGGCAACGGAGAAGGAGCCGTCGGTCGTCCGGACCTCGACGCGCGCGCCGGACATCACCGAGCTCTCCGGTAGATCCTGCTCGACGACGATCCGGGCGGTCGCGGCAGCGATTTCGGGACTACCGAGGTCGTCCCCGTGCAGGGTGGTCAGGTCGTAGCGTCCGGTCACCCAGAGCGCCGCGAGTTGCCACGGGATGGAGAATTGCGCGTCCACCAGAGGCGCGCCGCGATCCTGATAGGGCCGGGCTACCAGCGAATACGCCGATCCCCGCGGTACGTGCACCCGCACCTGCTCCACCTCGCTCCAGCGCGGGTACTGCGCGCGCAGGTTCTCCGCGGCGGCGAGCGCGGCATGTGTATAGCGGCACGCGGGATAGGGCTTCAGCGCGACCCAGCGCCCTTCGAAGTCACCCGAGAAAAGGTCGTCCCAGCTCATATCGGAGCCCGGTGCGATCCCGAAATCCCCCGAGAGCCACCCGCTCGGTCCTTCGACACCCTCGGCGGCCAGGGCGGCGGCGGTGATACCGAACTGCGCCGAGAGTCCCGGCTGGATCCGCTTGGCGACCGAACCGTCGACCACTGCCTGCCGGGTGCCGGGTGCCAGTGCCGCACCGAGGGCGAGCGCCACGGCCTGCTCCACGGTGTCGTCGGGGAGCCCCCACACGGTGGCGGCGGCTGCCGCGGCCGCGAGGGAGCCGAGACCCGCGGTGCGGATCACGCCGGGCCGGGGGCCGGTCACCCGGGCCAGCCGGGAGAGCAGATGCACACCGGTCACGAGGCCGTCCGCGACGCTCGCACCGGGCGCGCCGGCGGTGGCGGCGGCCGCCAGCACGGTGGGCACCACCACGCTCGCGGTATGCACCACCGCCTCGTCGTGGGTGTCGTCGAAATCCCAGGCGTGGATGAGTGTGGAGGTCGCCGCTACGGCCGCCGGGGCGGCGAGTCGCAGTTCGGTCCAGGGAACCCGGACCTCGCCGCCGCTCACCGCGCGGAGACCGGCGAGAACGCGCCGGGCGTCCCGCGACGCCGTACCCGCCGCGGCGAGTGCGAGTGCGTCGACGAGCAGCAGGCGAAGCTGTTCGCGGTCGCGTTCGGCCAGCTCTGTCCATCGCCGGTTGCGAACTTCGGCCACCGGATACCTCCTGAAGCGTTGCGATCGGTGTCACATGGGCCACGTTCGTGTGAGCCCGGCCACGTGAGCCAGGTCATAACCCTGACAGAGGAACACAGTCTGGTCAATATGTTCTATAGAATCTTTTTTCTGATCTATCGAATATTTCGTGTTAATCTGAGGGCCCCAGCCGGTCGGCGATCCGGCCTGCGCTGGGCGCGAGACGACCGAGTCCGATCAGGAGCCGACCGCATTGACCCAGACCAACGCACCCCTGCCGCAGAGCCGCACGGCCTACGTGCTGGAACGCCTACGGGCCGATATGGATTCAGGCGTCATCAACCCGGGCGACCAGCTCCGCCAGACCGCCATCGCCAAGCGCTACGGCGTGAGCCCCACCCCCGTCCGCGAGGCGCTCCGGATCCTCGCCGCCGACGGCGCCGTCGACTACACGAGTCACCGGGGCGCCACCGTCCGCGATTTCACGCCGCAGATGGCCCAGGATCTCTATCGGATGCGTGCCGAACTCGAGGGCCTCGCCTGCGAGATCGCCGCCGAACGGATGACCGACGAGGGCTTCCAGGCGGTCCTGCGGGCCAACGAGGCGCTGGTGAGCGCGACGGCCGCCGAGGAAGATCCCGCCCGGCTCTCCGTACTCAACCGCGAGCTGCACTTCTCCATCTACGCCTCCACCTCGGCCGCGGTGGTCGATTCGGTCCGGCACCTGTGGGAGCGGTTCACCCCGTCGGTCACCCTGTGGGGCGTCAAATCCTTCTGCCACGCGCTGGACCAGGATCACGACCTGATCCTGGCGGCGCTCGAGCGCCGCGACGGGGCCGCCGCCCGCGTCGCCATGCGCGACCACGTCCTGCACGCCTGGGAACTGCGCCAGACCGATACGGATCTGCGGGCCGAAGGCGCCGAAGGCGCTTCGGTCGCCACCGAGTCCGGGCGCTGACCCGGTCTTGTTACGGCCGAACTGGTTCTTTGCCGTCGCGGCCGCCTCGCTCCTGTCCCATACGGTGCTCAGCGGCGTCCGCACGCTGATCTCCTACCGGGTTCTGGCGCTGGGCGGCGACGGACTCGCCGTGGGGATCGTCACCGCGGCGTTCGCCCTCCTCCCCCTGCTCGTCGCACTGCGGATCGGACGCGCCGTCGACCGCGGCCTGGCCGTACCGGCCCTCCGGCTGGGCCTGACGCTCACCGTGGTCGCCGTCGTCCTCGCTGCCGTGAGCCCCCAGGTGTTCGTACTGGGGGTGGCGAGTGCGCTGCTCGGGCTCGCCCAGATGCTGCACACCGTGGCCTGCCAGAGCATGGTGGCGCTCTGGTCACCACCCGAGGAAATGGACGGGCGCTTCGGTCATCTCACCCTGAGCGTCTCCGTCGGGCAGCTGCTCGGCTTCCCGATCGCCGGCCTGGTGGCCACCCTGACCACACCGGACTCGGGTGCCGTCAGCACCGGTCCCGCGCTGCTGGTGATGGCCGCGATCGCCCTCGCGGCCGTACCTTTCGCCTTCCTGTTCGCACCCGGCGACGCCACCCGGGTGAGCCGCTCCGACGCGGCCGACGGTCAGCAGTCCACCTTCCGGCTGCTCGCCACACCCGGGATGAAGCCGGCCATCTATTCCAGCCTGACCGTGCTCACGGCCATGGATCTCCTGATGGCGTATCTCCCTGTCCTGGGCCAGGAAATGGGGCTCAGTGTCGCCACGGTCACCGCCCTGCTCACCGCGCGGACCGTGACCTCCGTCCTCTCCCGCGCAACCATGCCGATACTGCTCCGGCGCGTGCCGCGACGGTGGCTCCTCGTATCCGCGACCCTCGCCTCGGGGGTGCCGATGGCGCTCGTGCCGTTCACCTCGGCAGTTGTCCCACTCATGCTCGCCATGCTGCTGATGGGGTTCTTCTGGGGTGTCGGCCAGCCGCTCACCATGTCCTGGGTGACCCTGATCGCCGATTCCCGCAACCGGGCCGCGGCGCTGGCGGTCCGACTGGCCGGCAACCGGATCGGCCAGGTCACGGTGCCGGTGGTGGCCGGCAGCCTCTCCGGCCTGATCGGAGTCGGCGCCATCTTCCATGCCAGCGGTCTGCTGCTGATCTCATCCGGGCTGCTGACCCATTCGGCCACCCGCGAAGTGTGGCCGGACGGCGGCTGAACAGCCCACCGCCCCCAGCTGTCGACAACGAAGGAGATCCCCGTGCACCAGCGCTCCCCCCGGCGGCGACGCACCGTTCTCGTCGCGCCCGGCTCCGATGAGCGGAAGGCGCGCAAGGCACTGGCATCGGCCGCGGACGAGGTGGTCCTCGACCTCGAGGATGCCGTGACCGCCGCGGACAAGAACTCGGCGCGAGATCAGGTACGACGACTCCTGCGCGAAACAGAGCGGGCGAGCGGTCTCGTCTCGGTGCGGATCAACGGACTGAGCACGCCGTGGGCGCCGGACGACCTCGCCGCCTGCGCCGGCTTACCCGCGCTCGCGAGCATCGTGCTGCCCAAAACCGAGTCGATGCAGGACCTGATCCGCGTCGATCAGGCTCTGGCCGGAACCGGAATCGGCGTCCAGGCACTCGTCGAGACTCCGCTCGGGGTACGGAATATCGACGAGATCACCAACGCGTCCCGGCTCGAGGCCGTGATCATCGGATACGCCGACCTCGGTGCCGCCCTGGGCCGAGCACGATCCGCGCGACCGGAGCATTGGCTCGCGATCCAGGACCGCGTGCTGATCGCCGCCCGGGCGGCCGGTATCGCCGCGATCGACGGCCCCCATCTCGGCATCGCCGCCGACGAACAGTTCCGGCAGGCGTGTGCGTGGACGGCCACGCTCGGCTTCGACGGCAAATGGGTGATCCACCCCGGGCAGGTCGAGATGACCATGCGAGCCTTCACCCCCACCGAAAACGCGGTGCGCGAAGCCGAACGGGTAATTGACGCACTCGACCGGGCCCGCGCGCAGGGCAGTGGCGCCGTCCAATTGGATGGGCAGATGCTCGACGAAGCCGTCGCCGTCGCGGCACGCCGGGTCCTCGCGCAGGTGCGCGACCAGTAGATCTCGGCAACACCTGAAGCCACTCCGCCGAAACGATGATCACCCAGCACAGGAGTCCGGCCGGGCCTATACGTGCTCAATTGCGCACATATAGGATAGTGGTGTTCGTGGTCCCGATATGAAGGTCGTTCTCGAGTGCTGGATGTGCTGGGTCATCGGATGTTCCGGCGGTTGTTCACCGCCCAGGTGGTGGCGCTGACCGGCACCGGGCTGCTGACCGTCGCCCTGGGGTTGCTGGCCTACGACCTGGCCGGCGCGGATGCCGGGGCGGTGCTGGGCACGGCACTGGCGATCAAGATGGTCACCTACGTCGCGGTGGCGCCGGTGATCGCCGCGGTCACCGAACGGCTGCCGCGCCGCACCGTGCTGGTCACCGCCGACCTCATCCGCGCGGCGATCGCGCTGGGGCTGCCACTGGTGGATCAGGTGTGGCAGATCTACACACTGATCTTCGTACTCCAGGCCGCCTCGGCGACGTTCACCCCGGCGTTCCAGTCGGTCATCCCAGCGGTGCTGCCCGCCGAAGGCGATTACACCCGCGGGCTGTCGTTGTCCCGGCTGGCCTACGACCTGGAAGCGGTGCTGTCACCGCTGCTGGCCGCCGCGGCGCTGGCCGTGATGGGCTACCACTGGCTGTTCCTCGGCACCGTCGCGGGGTTCCTCGCCTCGGCACTGCTGGTCGGGACCACCACCCTCCCGGTCGTGCCGGCACCGCGGGACTCCGCGCCGCTGACCACCCGCGTTCTCGCCGGAGCCCGCGTCATGGTGGCACAGCCGGTACTGCGCGGCCTGCTGGCGTTGAACCTGGTGGTCGCGGCCGGGACCGGCCTGGTGCTGGTCAACACCATCGTCTATGTCCGAGTCCTGCTGGGCGGCTCCGCAACCGCCGTCGCGATAGCGCTGGGCTGCTTCGGCGCCGGATCGATATCGGCGGCACTGGTACTACCGCGCCTGCTCGCCGTCCTGCCCGACCGCACCGTGATGCTCGGCGGTGCCGCCGTCGTTCCCGCCGCCCTCGCCGCGACCACCGTGCTGCCGGCCACCACTCCCGGCCCACAGATCGGCTGGGCCGTCCTCATTCCCGCCTGGGCGATCCTCGGCGCCGCGACAGCACTGATCACCACCCCCACCGCGCGGCTGCTGCGCTACCGATCCCGCGAGCACGAACGGGCCGCCGTGTTCACCGCCCAGTTCTCCCTCTCCCACGCCGGTTTCCTGCTCACCTACCCCATCGCCGGCTTGGTCGGCGCCCACGCCGGCCATGCGATCGCCGCGGCGACCCTGACCGTTGTCGCTACACTCGCAGCCGGTACCGCCGCCAGGCTCTGGCCCGCCCACGAGGCGGTCGCCTCCGCCCCGGCGATGGCCCGATGAAAGTGGTGACGACGATGGCCGAACGCGCGAACGAACCCCCGGCCACCGAGGCCAGTCTCACCCACCCGGTTTCCCCGGACCCCGCCCGGCTGGAGGCGGCCACCAGCGTATTCGCGATGCTGTCGGACCCCACCCGCCTGCATATCCTCTGGCTGCTCACCCACGGCGAAGCCGACGTCGGCGCCCTGGTCGAAGCCTGCGGAGTCTCCCGCACCGCCGTCAGCCAGCACCTGGCCAAATTGCGCTTCACCGGCCTGGTCGATACCCGCAAACAGGGCCGCCGCGTTATCTACCGCCTCCACGGCGGGCACCTCGCCCGCCTGGTCCGGGAAGGCCTCAACCAGGCCGACCACATCATCACCGGCGAACCCCCACACGAATAACAGGATGCTCGATGCCCCGGACCGCCGCGCGGATCCTTCCGCCGCCCGCCGCCGATCCCGGCGACGAACAACACCGCTATCTCCGGAAGTTCAAATCGTCGCTGGTCAAGCGTTGGTCGCACACTCGTATGAGCGAGTTGTACGAGATCGTCGACCTCTCGGTCTACCTGTGGGCGCTGGACCGGTCCGAGGAGGCACTCGCCGTTCTACGCTCGGTGACCACCGTGATCACCGAGCCGCCGCGGACACGGGACGGCACGGTCGATTACCACCTCTGGTGCCCGGTCGCGGCGGCCAACGCACTCGAGGCGTGGCTGCTGCGCGGTCGCGGTGACGCCGCGGTGCGGGTCGCGACCGCCCGGATAGTCGCCGATCCCGGCCTGGCCGATAATCCGGACTTCCTCAGGGAACAGGTGACGGCCGCGCCGGAGAAAATGGCCGCCGCCGCCCACGAACCCTCGGTGCGGCGGGCGTGCCATCGGTTGTCCCGCACTCTGATCGGTCTGCTGTTGCTCACCGAGCTGGCCGCCGCGGGTCACCCCTACGCCGGGTACTACGACGCGGCCGACGCGGCACGGTTGGTCGGAACCGGCCGCGACCTGCTGCACACCCGCCTCGCGGCGGCCGCATGACCCGGCCCGGGCCCGGCGGCCGGCATTCGACTACCGGGCGGGCCCCGCGGCGTGGTCGCGAGCGATCGAGGCATCACCGATCACCGAACCGCCCCCGCGCGCAACCACGGCCGTAGAAGGTTTTCCTCGGTGGACGGGCCCACCTGCCACTCGGCGATCCACGGGCCCGTGCCCTCGCTCGAATCGATGATGCCCTCCTCCAGGCGCTGGTATCGCCCGCCGAGCACCGCGCGGCTCAGGCGCATATCCTCGTCGTCGGTGTTGTCCCACAGCGAATCGAACAACTCCCGCACGCGGATTCGCGCCTGCCGGCAGAACATATCGGCCAGTTCCCCGGCGACTTCCCCGTCGGCCGTGCCCTCACCGCGCTCGGCCTGCGCTCGTACACAGACCGCTGACATCGCGAACAATTCCGCGCCGATATCGACGATTCGCCCGAGGAACACCTGCCGGTACTCGAGTTTCGCCTGCCAGCGCGCCATGCCGTACATCAGCGCACGGGCCTGCTTTCGGGCCATCCGTTCGACAAAGCGCATATGCGGGGCCAGCGCCCCGAACTCGCTGAACACGACCGGTACGGTGCCGGGGCCGACGGCCAGCTGCGGGAACCACTTGGCGTAGAAACCGCCCGCGCCCACCGCCGCTCTCGCTTTGTCCTTGAACTCCGCGTGCCGGTCGACCAGGGCTCCGGCGGCGGCCATATGCGCGTCGGCCATCTCGCGGGCGATCAGCAGTCGCATGATCTCACTCGAGCCTTCGAAGATCCGGTTGATCCGCAGATCGCGCACCAACTGTTCGGCCCCGACCGCGCGCTCTCCCCGCGCTCGCAGCGATGCCGCCGTCTCATATCCGCGTCCGCCACGGATCTGCACGAGTTCGTCGGCGATCCGGCAACCCATCTCCGACGCCCACAGCTTGGCGAGCGCCGCTTCGATGCGGATGTCGTTGCGGTTCTCGTCGCACATGGTCGCCGAGAGATCGAGTACCGCTTCCAAGGCATAGGTCGTCGCGGCGATGAAGGACACCTTGGCGCCCACCGCGGCGTGCTCGCCGACCGGCCGGCCCCACTGCACGCGGGTACCACTCCATTCGCGAGCGATCTTCAGCGACCATTTGCCGGCCGCGGCGCACATCGCCGGAATCGCGAGCCGACCGGCGTTGAGCGTGGTGAACGCGATCTTCAGGCCGTCGCCCTCGCGTCCGATCAGGTTCTGCGCCGGGACCCGGACGTTGTACATACGGGTGACGCCGTTCTCGATACCGCGCAGGCCCATGAAGGAATTCCGCCGCTCGACGGTGATGCCCGGGCTGTCGGCTTCGACGACGAACGCCGAGACTCCGCCGCGATGACCTTCACTCTTCGGCACCCGCGCCATCACCACCAGCAGTTCCGCCACCACGCCGTTGGTGGTCCACAGCTTGACACCGTTGATCTCGTAGGCCGTGCCGTCGGCGGTGGGCGTGGCGGTGGCGGCCAGGCGGGCCGGATCGGAGCCGACATCCGGTTCGGTGAGCAGAAAGGCGCTCACCGCCCCCTGGGCGCAGCGCGGCAGGAACCTTTCCTTCTGCTCCGGCGTCCCCGCCAGCTTCAGCGGTTCGGGCACACCGATCGACTGGTGCGCGGACAACAGCACCCCCAGGCTGGAGTGCACCGACGCGAGCAGCATCAGCGCCTTGTTGTAGCCGACCTGGGACAGGCCCTGCCCACCGTACCGCTCGGGAATCTTGAGACCGAAGCAGCCGAGTTCAGCGAGGCCGCGCACATATTCTTCCGGGATCCGGCCCTGCGCCTCGATCACGCTGCCGTCGAGGGTTTCGCAGTAGGCCCGCAGCCGGGCAAGGTACGCGTCGGTTTTGGCGGCATCCTCGGCACTGGGCCTCGGAAACGGATGGATCAGATCCACCCGGTAGCGGCCGAGGAACAACTCCTTGGCAAAGGAGGGTTTGACCCAGGTGGTCTCCCGGGATTCCTCGACCAACCGGCGGGCCTGTTCCTCGGTGGCATCGACTTTCGCGGCAGTAGCCATAGCGCCCTCCTCGGACGTGACGACGATCACAGTCGCATGCTGACGCCATGTTACCCGCTGGTAGAACACCTGGTGAAGGGCGCAGGTCCAAGCGGAAGCGTCCGCATCGCCCTGCCACGCCGGCCGGATCGGTACCGGCACAGTTCAGTCGACGAGTATCGGGTAGAGAAGGCTCGCGAGAGCGCCCAGCGCGGGCATACCGGCGCTCGCGGCAATCAGCGCCATGAATGTTGTAGACATCGCTCGTACCTGTTCCGGCCCCTGCCGGGCTCGCCGGCGATGCAGGCCTACGGCCAGCATTCCCACTGCGAGGCCCGCGGCAGCGGCCGTCGCGATCCCGAGCGGACCGGCGCGCTGCGCGGCGATCTTGGTGAGCAGCAGCCCCACCACCACCGCGGTGAGTGTGGTCCTGCGCCACGCCAGAACGGTGCGTTCCGGTTGCAGGCCGGGATCGCGCACGCCCGCGCCGCTCATAGGCCGATGAGCAGCGCGCAGCCGACTGCCGCCACCAGCACCCCGCCCACCATCAGCTTCACCATGACCGGACCCGGCAGTGGCCCATCGCGGCGCATGGCCGCCTGCACCTGCCGCCAGCGCAGGAATGCCCCGACCGCGACGAACACGGCCAGGACGACACAACCCCCGCCCAAGATCCGGTGCGTGATCGGATCCAATTCGCCGGTGAACAGCTGGCCGACAGCGACTCCGCCCGCCAGCAGGGCGAACGCGGTACGAATCCAGGCCAGGAAGGTTCGTTCGTTGGCCAGTGTGAACCGGTAGTCCGGTTCCCGGCCGGATTCGTCGTCGTGACACTGCGGCAGGGTCGTACCCGGAGCCGATCCGTGGGATTCCCGGGTCATCACAACGGCTCTGCCACGGAAGGATCGGATATCGCCCGAGTCGGCTCGGCAATCGCCAGGTCTTTCCGGAGCCGGGCGATATGGCCCCGCCCGGCGAATTCGGCCAGGAGTACGTCCCTGGACTCGAGCGCGTCGACGATCCGGTGGTGCTCGGCGAGGGCCAGCGGCATTCCGCCGGGTGAGCGATGGGTGGTCGACATCGCCAGGCGGATCTGATCCTGGAGTAGGTCCAGCTGCGCGGCCAGCTTCGAGTTCGCGGCGATCTCGCGGATACGGGCGTGGAAGCGCATATCGACGGTGTAATGGCGTGCCACGTCGCCGCTGTCGATGGCGGCGCGCTGCTCGGTGAGGATCGCCCGCAGATCGCGCAGGTCGGCAGCGGAGACGCGCTGCGACGCGAGCCGGCAGGCGAGTCCTTCCAGTACCTCGCGGACCTCGTAGATCTCGACCAGTTCACCGCGATCCGGGTTCGCGACGACGGCGCCCTTGTTCGGTTCGAACTGCGCCAGGCCCTCATAAGTGATGCGGGCGATCGCCTCCCGCGCCGGACTCCTGCCGACCTCCAGCTGCTCGGCGACAACTGCCACCGACAGCCGTTCTCCCGGTTCGAATCTGCGGTCGAGTATCGCCTGGCGCAAACAGAGGTACGCGTGTTCTGCCAGACCGCTCTCCGGTCGTGCTGTGGACACCTGGACTCCCCTTGCTCTCCTGGTCGCCCCCGCGGGGCCACCGGCCGGAACTGATCACCCGACCGCCGCTGTCACTCCTTCCGCCGACTATACCTTGTGATTACACAAAATCTACCTTATGGTGTGAATCACAAGGCTCAGAAACCTACTGGTAATGACCACATTATTCGGTTTCCGCCTTGACTGGCAGCTTGAGGGAGCTGTCAGATTTTATGAAATCTCCCGTCGATCGAGAGGGGACTCCCTCGTAGAGTTCCCCTCCTCACGGTCGCCGGGTGCCAGAGGAGTGTGCGCAATGTCGATCACGAGCCCCAGCACCGATCGAACCTCTCGGAGGAGACGCCGACCACCGGGAACAGGAGACGGTGGTTCGCCACGGCGTATCGCGCTCGGGTTCGCGGGCGGGCTGATCGCCATCGTCGCGTGGTACGCGGTGTCGGTCTCGGGAATCGTCTCCGGGCGCGGCATTCCGCGTCCCGACGAGGTGATCACCGCGGCCTGGACCCTGTTCACCGAACAGGACCTGCTGTTCGATATCCGGGTCAGCGTCACCCGCGTGATGATCGGCGTGATCATCGGTTCGGTGGCGGCATTACCGGTCGGATTCCTGCTCGCCTGGTATCCGACCCTGCGAGCGATGGTCGAACCGCTGGTCAACTTCTTCCGCGCGCTTCCCCCGATCGCGCTGGTCCCGCTGGTGATCGTGTATTTCGGCATCGGCGAGACCGCGCGGATCTCGATCCTGGTGTACGCCTCGTTCTTCGCCGCGGTGATCGTGCTCTTCGAGGGGATCTCCGGTATCGACCCGCTGTTGATCCGGGCCGCGCGGGTGCTGGGCGCGAACAGTTGGGAGATCTTCGCGCGCGGTGTCGTCCCCGCGTCGGTACCGCACCTGTTCACCGCGGTCCGGGTCGCGCTCGGCGTCTCCTGGGCGACGGTGGTGGCGGCCGAACTCGTCGCGGCGCAGCGCGGGCTCGGCGCCGCCATCCAGGATGCCTCGACGTTCTACCGGATCCCGGATATGTACGTCGGCATCGTGATGATCGGTATCGCCGCGCTCGTGATGGACCTGATTCTCAAACTCGCCCAATCCCGGATGACCGCGTGGCAGGAGAAGTCGAAATGACCAGTGTGGTGACGCCGGAAACCGCGGCCGGAAACCGGATCGCCTTCGACGGCATCGGCAAATACTACGACCGCGCGGGTGACCGGATGCACGTCCTCCGGGATTGTTCGTTCGATATCGAGCCCGGTGAGTTCATCTCGGTGATCGGGCCGTCCGGATGCGGTAAGACCACCCTGCTCAATATGGCCGCCGGATTCCTCTCTCCCGACGAAGGCGCGGTCCGCGTCGGTGGTGTGCCGGTGAAAGGCCCGCACCCGTCGCGCGGCGTGGTGTTCCAGCAGTACGCGATCTTTCCGTGGCTCACCGTCGCCAAGAACATCGAATACGGACTCACCCTCCGGGCCAACCGCAAACCACGCGCCGTCCGCGCCGAAATCGTCGACCGCTACCTGCGACTCATGGGGCTCGAAGCCTTCGCCGATTCCTACCCGAAGGAATTGTCCGGCGGTATGCGTCAGCGGGTGGCGATCGCTCGCGCCTACGCGACGGATCCGCAGGTACTGCTGATGGACGAACCGTTCGCAGCGCTGGACGCGCAGACCCGTGAGCGTATGCAGCAACTACTGCACGAGACGCAATTGACCGAACAGCGCACCGCCCTGTTCATCACCCACAGTGTGGAAGAGGCGATCTTCCTGTCGAACAAGGTGGTGGTGCTCAGCGCCCGGCCCACCCGGGTTCGCGAAATCGTCCCGATCGGTATCGACTTCCCGCGATCGGCCGAAACGCGACTGTCGCCGGCATTCGTCGAATTGCGACGTCACCTGGAGAAACTCCTGCGTGACGAATCGGACCAGGCCGCCGGGGCGGCGCGATGAGCGCCTACCGTCCGCGCCGGATCGTGACCGCCCTGTTCGCCCTCTTGGGGGTACTCACCCTGCTGACCTCGTGTGCGCTGGAAACCTCCGGACCGCGGACGACCGCCGAGGGGCTACCGGTCGTCAAGGTCGGCTACTTGCACACCCTCGCGGTGGACTCCCATATGTGGCTGGGCCTCGAGGAGGGCCTTTTCGAAAAGCACGGTGTGGCGCTGGAACCCGTGAAGTTCGATACCGGAACCGCGTTGAGCCAGGCCCTTTCCGGCGGATCGGTCGATGTCGCGGTGATGGGAGCCGTGCTGTCGAATTTCCCGGCGCAAGGCGTCGGCAAGGTGTTTCTCGCCAACGATATCGAATTCGATACCGCGCAACTGTGGGCTGCACCGTCGTCCGGTATCCGATCGGTGGCCGATCTGAAAGGCAAGCAGGTGATCACGGCCAGCGGGACCACCGCGCATGTGTTCCTGCACAACGCGCTGCGCGCCGAGGGGGTCGATCCGTCGAGCCTGAAGATTATCAATGCCGATCTGCCGTCGGCGGTCAGCGCATTCGTCTCCGGTCAGGTTCCCGCCGTGGCGCTGTGGGTTCCCTTCGATGAGACGGTGGAAAAACAGATGCCCGACGCGCGCATGGTGGCGTCCGCCAAGGATTACTATCCGCAGTCGTCCATCGTCGGGGGCTGGGTCGCCAACAACAATTTCCACGAGTCGAATCCCGAACTGCTGTCGAAGATCACCGGCGCCTGGCTCGAGGCGAACGATCTGCTGATCAACGACCGGCGGCGGGCGCTGACCATCGTCCACGACGCCGCCTACGCGGACAGCCAATCACTCGACGACACCCTGCGCCGATTCGAATTCGCCCGCCTGTACACCAACGACGAATGGGCGCGGATGTACGGGTCCGGTGATCTCGAACGGCAGATCGGCGATATCGAACGGATATTCGTCGAGATAGGCGGTATCGACAAATACGTCGACCCGGCCGAATTCGTCGATACCTCGATCTACACGAACTCCTACAACAACTGGAAGGTTGGTTCATGAACACCAGAATCCGCGTACTCGGGCTCGGCACGATGGGCGGGCGGGTGGCCGCCGCCGCCCGCGAGGCGGGCTACGACGTCCGGGGTTTCGACCCGGTCGCCGCGGCGCGGGATGCCGCGGCCGCCGCCGGGGTGGACGTGGCCGGTGACGGCGCCGCCGCGGTCGCCGACGCCGATCTGATCCTGCTGTCGGTCCCGCGGCCCGAGCATGTCCGTGCCCTCGCCGCCGATGTCCTGCCCGCGGCGCCCGAAGGCGCGGTCGTCGTGGATCTGTCCACCATCGACCCCACCACCGCCCGGCAGGTCGCGGCGGACCTGCAGAAACACGGCGTCACCTATATCGACGCGCCCGTCCTGGGCAGGCCGGCCAAATGTGGTTCCTGGATGCTGGTCTGCGGTGGTGCCGAGGAAGCGATCGACAAGGTCACCCCGGCGCTCACCGCGACGATCGCGTCGACCGTGCAACGGGTCGGTGAGGTCGGCGCGGGGTCGGTGGTCAAGATCGCCAACAACCTGATGTTCGGCGCCATCAACGCGATCACCGCGGAAGCGCTCACACTCTGCGAACGTAACGGTGTCGACGGCGCGACCTTCGTCGACGCGGTGTCACGCTCCGGCGCCGCGACGGTGTCGAACCTGTTCAAGGAGCTCGGTCCACGCATGGTCGACGCCGACGACGACCCGAACTTCGCCCTGGCTCTGCTGGCGAAGGACAACAGGCTCGCACTCGATATCGCGCAGGAATCCGGGACACCCAGTCCTTTGGCCACCGCGATCGTCGGTATCAACGACGTCGGGCTCGATGAGGGGCTCGGCGCACGCGATACCGGCGCGATCATCAAGGCCTACGCGGCCTTGACCCGGGCCGCCGAATGACCTCCGGGTACCCGATCGAACGCCTCACCGTCTCGATCCTGTCCGCCCCCGTCGACAGTGCCGTTCCGATGTCGTTCGGCACGCTGACCGACCGCCGGGTGTGTCTGGTCGAGGTCGAGGCCGGCGGGGTCGTCGGGATCGGCGAGAGCTGGCTCAACTACCCGGGCTGGTCGCATGCGGAACGATTGTCGACGTTCACCGAAGGTATCGCGCCGCTGGTGTTCGGGCTCGACGCGAGCGATCCGGCCGGTGTGCTCGCGCTGCTGTGCGGGCGCCTGCTTCCGGTCGGCCGGCAGGCAGGGGCGATCGGGCCGATCTGGCAGGCGCTGAGCGGAATCGATATCGCGCTGTGGGATATCGCCGGGAAACTCGCCGGGAAACCCGTTCACGAACTGCTGACCGGGACGGCATCACGATCGTCTGTTCCCGCCTACGCCAGCGGGATCGGCCCGTCCGATATCGAATCGCTGTGCGCGGTCGCGCTCGCCGATGGCTATCGCGCGATCAAGACGAAAATCGGGTTCGGCGCCGAACGCGACCGCGCGACGCTGTCGGCCGCACGTGACTGTGTGGGCGCGGGAATCGAACTGTTCGCCGACGCCAACCAGGCGTGGGATGTCGCCGCGGCCACCGAGCAGATCAACGCACTCGCCGACTACGACGTGCGCTGGATCGAAGAGCCGCTGGCCGGCGACCGGGTCGAGGATCTGCAGAAGCTGGCGGCCGCGGTACCGCTACCGATCGCTACCGGTGAAAACGTCTACGGAACAGAGGATTTCGAAAGCCGCACCGGGTCGGGCGCGGTCACGTTGATTCAGCCCGACCTGGCCAAATCGGGCGGTTTCACCATCGCCCGCGCAGTCGCCGAATCAGCGAACCGTTTCGATGTGCGCATCGCACCGCACTGCTATTCGAGCGGAATCGGGATAGCGGCCAGCGCCCAGTTCGGCGCCGCCTACGACCGGGTCGACTGGGTCGAGATGGATGTGCGGCCGAACCCGCTGCGCACCGAGTTGCTCGCGCGCGGACCCGAACTGTCCGACGGTGCGATCCATCTGCCCACGAGCCCGGGGCTCGGGGTCGAACTCGACCCCGCGACGGTGCGCCGTTTCCGTATCCACCGAGAGGAAAGAACTCGCAATGCCCACTGAACTACTGACATCCGCGTCCACCGATACCGTCGTCGCGGGCGCCCGCATCGGCGGCGAGCCGGTCGACGGGACTCCGCACGATATTCCCGACCCGGCCACCGGTGAACGCCTCGCCTCGATCGGCTGGGTAACCGGTGACGTCGCGCGCCGTGCCGCGGCGGTGGCCGCGGGCGCGTTCCGGGAATGGTCGGACACCCCGCCCCGCCGGCGTGCCGCCGCGCTGCGCGCCATCGCCGCGGACCTGCGCGCGAACACCGAATCGCTGGCCGCCACGATCAGCGCGGAATCCGGTAAACGCCTGGCCGAAGCCGTGGGCGAGGTCGGTTTCTCGGCGCAGTACTTCGAATGGTTCGCCGACGCCGCCACCATGCCGGGCGATGGCGGTTTCGTCACCGCACAGCGTCGCTTCACGACCACCCGCCGGCCCGTCGGCGTCGTCGCGGCCGTCAGTCCGTGGAACTTCCCGCTGTCGATCCCCGCGCGCAAGGTGGCTCCGGCGCTCGCCGCCGGATGTACCGTCGTGCAGAAGGCTTCGGAGCTCACACCGCTCACCAGTATCGCGTTCACCGAGATCTGCGAACGGCATCTTCCGCCCGGCGCCGTCAATATCGTGGTCGGGGCGGGTGAGGAACTCACCGGCGCACTGGTGGACTCTCCCGATATCGCCGCGGTCACCTTCACCGGTTCCACCCCGGTCGGCATCCTGGTAGCCCAGCGGGCCATGGGTTCGATGACCCGTGTCACCATGGAACTCGGCGGCAGGGGTCCCTTTATCGTCACCGCCGAAGCGGACCCCGCGGCTGCGCTGGAGGCGCTGCTGATCGCCAAGTTCCGCAACAACGGGGCGTCGTGTATCGCCGCGAACAACGTATTCGTCCACGAATCCCACTACGCGGACTTCGTCGCCGAACTCCGCACCCGTATCACCGCGCTGGTCGCCGGACACCCCGCCGCCAAAGGGACAGATGTGGGCCCCATGCTGCGGGCCGCGCACGCCGAGCGGCTGGAAGACCTTGTCTCGCGCGCCGCTGCGGACGGTTGCCCGGTGGACCGCAGCAAGCTCGGGACCGGGACCGGATACTTCGTGGCCCCGACCCTCGTGGAGGCGGTGGCCGATACGCCGCTGTGGCACCAGGAGATCTTCGGACCGGTATGCGCGGTCCGGCCCTACATCTCCGAGGACGCGGTCGTCACGGAGGTCAACGGCTGGAACACCGGGCTGGGTGGCTACGTGATGTCGGCGGATCCGGAACGCGCCGCCCAGTTGGCCGACCGCCTCGATATCGGGATCGTGGGAGTCAACAACGGCGCTCCGAACACCCCCGAGGTTCCTTTCGGCGGATTCGGCCTGGCCGGACTCGGGCGTGAAGGCGGCCTGTCGGGCCTGCTGGAGTTCACGGAGGAGAAGACGGTGTCGTTCGCTCGCTGACCGGCCCGGCGACGCTGCGGCCAGATGCCCGACCGGTGGGGCAGGTCACCTCTGCCAACCGACCGTGCAGCCGTCCCCCCAAGGCATCATCCGGGCATGGATGATGCCTTGGCCGTGCTGCGTAAGGAGTTCGATGCGGAACCCGGCAGTTTTCTCCTGAAGTTACGCAGCGAACTGGAGTGGGACCGAGCCGGATTCACCCGGCTCGAGCGCGCGATGCGGGCCGTCTGCGACCGAACCCAGCGCGACGATCACCTTCCCCGATGGATCGCCGAAGGGTTCTACTCCGTCAGTTCGGATGTTCCGGATTGGACGGCGCACCCGAACTTCCCGAGACCGGATCCCGTCGGTTACTACGACGCGTGCATCGAACGACTGACCGACCTGGCCGATTGGTATTTCCGAGGTTGGCACGCCTACCAGGAACCACACGTCTGGATCGATCTCTGACCGTCAACATGCACCCGTCACCGCCGGGACCCTCGACCACCCCGAGGGGCAGATAAGCATGGCGGGTGGTGTGCGGTGCTGCGGAGACAGCACCGCACACCATCGCGATCAGCCGGCCGCGGTCAGGATTCGCGCGAGTTCGGCGCCGTGGTGGATGAACCCGGCGTGGCTGGTAGCGAGGGTATGCACCACGAACTCGTTACCGGGGGTCAGCGCGTCCGCGTCCGCGATGAGCCGGTCCTGCATCGCGATCGGCAAGGAGCGATCCGCCGTGAGCCGCACGAAAATGCGCGGGATCCGGCCCCAGGTGGCCGGATTCGCGGTCGCGTCCGCGACCATCACCGCGATCGACTCGTCGGGTTGCAGGATATTCAGGAAGGCCATGAATTCCGCGTCCGACCGGTCGGCCATGGTCGCTTCTTTCAACGCCCGCAGCATTTCCGGGTCCGCTGTCCGATAGTTCGCGCGGCCGGCTCCGAGAACGGCCGGGTCTCCGACGTTCAACGGGGCAAGCCCGGGCAGCAGGCTGTCCGCGAACTCGGGTTCGGACATGTAGGCGACCGGGCTGGGCCGTGTCGTGCACGCCCACGCCGAGATGTAGACGAGCCCGTCGACGAGCTCCGGCAGGCGGCCGGCCGTGGCGGTGATCGTCACACCGCCCAGGCTGGCACCCACCAGGATCACCGGCCCGTGCTCATGCAACCGGGTGACCACCTCGGCGACGCGGTCCACGTTGTCGTCGAGGCTCGCCCCGGCCAGCGTCGACGCCGTGGTCGCGAGTGCGGCCAGGTCCTGTGGTGCCTGATACGACACCGGATATTGAGCTTCGAGACCATGACCGGGAAGGTCCACGGCGTAGGAGCGCTGCCCGAGCAACGCCAGTTCACGTTGCAGCGGCGCCCACATGAACGAGCTGGTGCCGGAGCCGTGCACGAAAACGAATGTCGGGCTCGCGGAGGTGGATACAGAGGAAAACGCAGACACGTTGATGTCCTTCGCGTAGGAGTTCACTACCCGTCGGCGACACGTCTACCCGCAACTCTCGGCGGTTCGGAATAGAGTCCGGCCCACAGGCCGGAGGCACGCGCCGACTATTCGGGGCGCAGGCGCACGAAGAACAACAACATCTGCTGAACCGTACACACCTCGCCGAGGCGGCGCCGCCCGCCCCGCTCGATCACTGCGGCGACCGGGACATACCTGGCAGTGATCGAGTCGTTCGGTCGGGTCTCGTCGGCCTGCCGATATTGGCGGTGTCGATTAGCCTGGCGAAACAGGCGGCGGCGATGCGAGGGGCTGATGAATGACCGAGGCGCAACACCGCCGGGTATCGGCGAATGGCATGCAGTTCCATCTGGTCGAGGCGGGCTCGGGCCCGCTGGTCGTGCTGCTGCACGGGTTTCCGCAGTCCTGGTACTCGTGGCGACACCAGATCCCGGCGTTGGCGGAGAATTTCCGGGTGGTCGCCGTCGATATGCGCGGCTACGGCGGTAGCGATTGTCCACCCGCGGTCGTGGACTACCGTATCGAAGCACTGACAGCGGACGTCGCGGCACTGATTCACGCCCTCGGTGCGCGGACCGCGCATATCGTCGGCCATGATTGGGGTGGCATCGTGGCGTGGGCGTTCGCGGTTCGGTATCCGGACATGGTCGACCGGCTCGTCCTGCTCAACTACCCGCATCCGGTGGAGTTCGCGAGAAAACTGCGCACCGACCCGCGCCAGTTACTGCGAAGCTGGTACATGTTCTTCTTCCAACTCCCGCGGCTGCCCGAATGGGCGATGCGGCGCCGTGACGGCACCGCGCTGGTCGGCGCGATGTTCCGGCAGATGGCCGTCCGTCCGGATACCTTCACCGAGGAAGACCTGGACGAGTACCGGCGCAACATCATGCGACCGGGCGCGGCCACCGCAATGGTGAACTACTACCGGGCGGCATTCCGCGGATTCGGTGCCCTGCACAGGCAGGACCGTGTGGCGGCACCCACAATGGTGATCTGGGCCGAGGACGACGTCGCGCTCGGCCGGGAACTCACCCGTAATCTGCCCGCACGGTTTTCCGGTCCGTTCCGGATCGAATACGTGGCCGAATGTTCACATTGGGTACAGGAGGAGCACCCCGACTTGGTGAATCGGCTACTGTCCGAGCACCTCCGGGGCGAAGTCATCGCCACGAACGAGCATTTCTCAACGGACGGATAGAGACGGATTCAGCAGCGGTCGACCGTCCCCACCACCACGCGATTTCCGGGTGAAGGTGCTCGCTACCCTCGATCCGATCGCGGCAGGATCCGCCGGCGATCGGGCGAAGCCGGTACTGTCGTCGGCTGTCGGCGGAGGGTTCCCGGCCGGTCCACCAGTGCGGCGCCGCGCAACGTCGAATAGTCGGTTTCGGGCGGCGGTAGGTGCGGAGGGACCGTGGACGGCACACCGGTGCGTCCCAGCAGCTTCCTGGCGCCGTACAGTCCCAGTCCGGCGAGCACCCGCGGATTGATGAGAAACCGCGGCAACGACTCCCCCAGGTTGAGGACCTGGTTGAAGTGGGAATCGACCACCGGATCCTGCCACACGGCTTCGGCGAAGAACTGGAAAGCCGGCCAGTTGATCCGGCGCAACATGGTCTTGTGCGGTCCGTCGATGATCGCCTCGGTGCCCTGCGCGTGTTCGTATCCCCGGTCACGGGTCATGGCCAGTGTCCACGGACGTTTCAGGAAACGCGCCTGTTCGGCATAGAAGGCTGCTGGGAACTCCGGGGATGCGGGATCGGTATCTCGGCCAATCCGCTGCACGAGCACACCGGCGACCGCCGCGGACGACATCCCCTGCCCGTATATCGGATTGAACGCGCAGACGGCATCACCCAGCGCGATGAAGCCCGCCGGGGGCGCCGGTAGTCGATCGAACCGACGCCAGATATTTCGCGTCGCACGGGTGGTGTGCACATCTGTCAACGGTTCCGCGGCATCGAGTACCCGGGCGAATTCCTTCGTCCGGGTCTGCCGGGCCAGCTGCTCGAAGGAGGCGGTGTCCGACGGCGCGGGCAACCCCCACGAGGCCATCATCGCGATGATGCGGTTGTCCTCGACCGGGAAGACAATGCAGAGATACTGATGCGACGCCGCCACTCGCGGATCGGCCTCCGGAAGAACCATCATCCATTTCCACCAGGAGATCTGTTCCTCGGGTAGGCGGTACCAGCGGGAGGAGTAGCTGACCTTCGCGTCGAGGGTCAGTTCCTCTACCTCGAATCCCAGGTCCCGCATCCACTTGCTGCCCGGACTGCCGCGCCCTGCCGCATCCACCACGAGATCGGCCGCGAGTTCGCCGCGTGCCGCCGAGCCGGAGTCGCGGTAGGTGACGCCCGTGACCCGCGTCCGGGATCCCGCGACTTCGGACACCAGCCCGTCGACGCGGACACCGTCTCTGATGACGATCCCCGGATCACGGAGCAGCAGTTCCCGCAATGTGGCCTCGACGGTCATCCGGGAGGCGAACAGGGTCGACATCCCTGTCCGCGCCCGCGGCATCCATCCGGTGGCGCAACAGGTTGCGGCGTCGAATCCCGGATCCAGTCTCGAACCACCGTTGGCGAGCAGAAGATCGGTGAAGCCGGGAAACAGCGTCTCGATCGCCTCCCGACCCACGTCGAGCAGGAAATGGTTGTGCCAGGCCTGCGGTGTCCCGCGGCGGCCCGGGCCATTCGATGGCAGAGCGTCTTGTTCGCAGATGGTGACGGTGCCGAACCTGTCACGCAGCGCCCGTGCGGCACATATACCCGCGACGCTTCCTCCGATGACTACTGCGTGCCCTGTACCGGCCATCCGGACAATCCTCTCGATTCCTGCTTTATGCGAATCGCCGTGCCGGATACTCCGGGACCGGAGGACGGTGGGCCGAGGTCGGCAACGGTGCGGTCACGACCCACAATTCGCATTTCGCAGTATCGGCGAAGTGTCCGGTATTCCACTACCGGCGATAGCAGAGTTTGCCTACTGTTAACCTCACTCATTTCGGTCGGGCCGCGAATCGCTGTGCACCGTGCACAATCGATTACTCGAATTATGAGCTCGCAGGACATTCCACAGACCGCGTAGTGCTCCTACCCTGTAGGAACCGCTGCGGATGGAAGTAGATGAGTCTAGTGCCCGGACGCCTGACACCACGCCCGGATGAACCGGATATCCACCTTGCACTGCGCCTTCACGGATTCCGGTTCGACTACATCGCCTGTCGCACCGCCGCATTGGCATTCGCCGCGGAATGGCGCGTTCGTACGCGCGAACAGGTCACAATTATTCCTGGGCAGGTGGACGGCCTGCCCAGGCTTCCCTGCGAAGAATTGTATCTGGATGGCACAGCCGTCATCGGATCCGGGGATACGCCCAAACCGTTGATACACGGCGCGAAAGGCGTGCCTATCGACGCACGGCGGTGAATTCGATTGCGCTGTACGGTGACGAATCAGATCGCCCGGTATCGTCATGAACGATCAGACTCCTTCTACAGGTCACACCCGCAACAAACGGGTCCTGTTACAAAGTCCGACGCGGGACGAACGGACGCGGCACCGGTTCGGGTTATCCCGTTTTGCCGAGTGGACAACCATCCCTACTTTTCGTAAGACTCGGCGAATGCTCGGCGTAGTGCGGCAGCGGCTTCGGATCGCGCGGTGGCGCTGACTTCGAACGGATGGCGCGCGAACTCGTGGATCATTCCCGGATAGCGCCTGACCTCGACCGGCACCCCGGCGCGGGCCAGCGCGGCGGCGTACTCTTCGCCCTCGTCCCTCAGCGCGTCGTATTCGGCGGTGATGACCAGCGCCGGCGGCAAACCGGAATGGTCGGTTGCCAGCAGCGGCGAGACACGTGGATCGAGCTTTTCCTCGTTGCCGCGCAGATAGTTGTCCATGAACCAGTGCTGGCCCGCGCGCGTGATGTTCCCGTATATCCCGGCGAACTCCCGGATACTGATATTGCTGCGCCGGAAGTCCGTATCGGGGTAGATGAGCAATTGGAAGGCCAGCGGTGGTCCCCCCAGATCGCGTGCCATATGCGTAACGACCGCAGCGAGGTTGCCCCCGGCGCTGTCGCCGGCGACAGCGATCTTGTTTCCGTCGGCGCCGAAACTATCGGCGTGTGCCGCGGCCCACTGCGTGGCGGCGAAACACACATCCACTGCTGCAGGAAATTTGTGCTCCGGCGCCAAGGGATAGCCGACCGAGACGACGACGGCGGCGGCGCCGTTGGCGAGGCTACGGCACAGGCCGTCATGGGTATCGAGATCACCGACAACGAACCCGCCCCCGTGGAAGAACACCAGCACGGGCATAGGCGCCACACCGGCCGGTGTGTAGATCCGGATCGGGACCTGGTGGCCCGCCAACGAGATGACACGGTCCGCTATCGCGGCGACCGGTTCCGGTTCACCGAGCATCGGGATCTGGCGTCGCAGTCCCTCGCGTGCCTGCTCGGGTGTGAAGGTATGTAGTTCCGCGAAGCCTGCGCGGGAGATCCGTTCCAGATATGCCTGCACCTGAGGGTGCAACCCCGATGTAGGCGTGTTCGCTGTAGTCATGCAGCTATCCTTCAACTTGAAGCATGGTTCAAGTCAAGGAGAACGAGCGTGGAACTACTCGATATCGCCGAAGTGGCCGGCCGGTCCGGACTGGCCCCGTCTGCCCTGCGGTTCTACGAACGGCGCGGTCTCATCGACTCGGCCGGCCGCAACGGGCTGCGCCGAACGTTCGAACCGGAGGTACTCGATCGGCTGACGCTCATAGACTGTGCACGTCGAGCGGGTTTCACCTTGGCCCAAATCCAGCGGTTCCTGACGGCGACGCCGGATGACACCGAATTACGCGCACACCTCGCGCGACGGGCGAACCAACTCGACCATGACATCGCCCGGCTGACCCGCATGCGCGACAGCCTGCACCACGCAGCGACCTGCACCCACGAACCCTTGGTCGAATGCCCCCAGTTCAAGACGACCATCGCCGACACCGACAACGCGCGCGCAGCCCCGTCGACTCCCGGCGGCCTCATGGCCGCTGGGCCGATGGCCCCTCAGCCCTGACACATTCACGGGCCGGCCGGAAACAGGCACGCAGGGGCAAACGCCCGGAATCCGGCGGTAAGCCCTCGACCGCAGATAGTTCGCGGAGTCGGCACCACCTGGCGGAAACATTTGCCCAGGTCGGCACGAGAGCTACCGCAGATGATCAAGTTATCTGCGCTAGTTTCTCAGCGCCGGATCCCGGCCGGTTACACCACTGCACCCGGCCTGCGCTGGGGTCTCGAAACCTTGGTAATGAGATGGCCCTTAGAGGACATACAGGATCTGAGCAACCATTCCGACTGCTCACCGTCAGCGAATACGCGTGAGAGGAACCGATCGAACCGTGCCTGCCGGATCTGAGCGTCGATGGTCGCGGCACTGATACCGGGACCGGCGTCGCGGGCGGCCTTCTCGGCCGCAACCTTGATCGCCAGTTCCAGAGATCGCCAGTCCGGGTAGCCGGATCGGTCGGTCACCGCGGAATCCCTCCGGACGAATACCGGCCAATTCGAACAGATCCGCCGCGACCTCGCAGCCGGTGCGACGGCCGATCACATCGAGATGCTCGGCGAGCCGATCGGCGGACAGCAGCTTTCCGGCTCGCACAGCATCGCGGACGGTACCGGCGACCAGTGACATGTCCGTGCCGAGGTCGACGAGGTCGGCGATCGTCCGCTCGCCCACCACCTGAAAGGGTGAACGCATGACGACCCACCTCGAAAACCTCACCACCGAAGCCGAACGCGACGGCGTCCAGCAACTCGTCGTCGGCGCGGTCGTCGAACACAACGAACGCATCCTGCTGCTGTGCCGACCCAGCAACGATTTCATGGGCGGCATCTGGGAACTGCCCAGCGGCAAAGTGGAACCCGGTGAAAACCTCGACCAGGCACTCGCCCGCGAGGTCACCGAAGAAACCGGCCTCCAGGTCACCGGCATCGGCCGCTACATCGACAGCTTCGACTACCGCTCCGGAAGCGGCAAACACAGCCGCCAATTCAACTTCGCCGTCCACTGCGCCGCTCCCGAACCCGTCCGGCTCACCGAGCACGACGCCTACACCTGGACCCCACTCACCGAAGAACCTCCCGTCACCGACGCCGTCAAACAGACACTCACCGCATATCGAAACGCCGACTGAACTCGCGATCATCGTGGACGCGACGGCACCGGATGGGCGCTGACGGCGGCCGTCGCGTCGCCATTCGGCAAAACGAGTAGACGGGCCTCGTGGCAGCACGCATCACCACAGGCTCGTCGAACGGACTAGAGGGTCATACGCCGCAGAGGATGCGTGGTCGAGATAAGCGCCCAGACCTGGTTCGATGACCACCACACTGACACAAAATGACCCTCACACCGGAATTTCAGTGTGAGGGTCAGCTGTCGTAGAAAGTGTCGTTCGAATAACACATAATTCCTGGTGGAGCTAAGGGGACTCGAACCCCTGACCCCCACGAAGAGGTTCATGAGACTCGTCGATCCGGCGAGACATCGACGTTCGGCACCGACCCCTGCGACGGCAACGCAGACGGGCACACCAGCAGGGTGCAATCCAGGCGAATTACGTTCAGCTACAAGGAAATACAGTGTGCGGTAAGAAACCACCGTCGGGACCCCATCACGTGACCCAGGGTCGAACCACCCCCGAAGCTACCGTCACAACGAACACTCGACCCTCCAGACCGGTCGTCAGAACGTCAAGTCGACCGGCAGCCCACGCAGCCTGCTGGCCGGCTACGCCCAAGACGACGCACGACACCCCAGTAGCCGGCTGACCAGGGAAGAAGCTACACGACCGACGATGCACCTCCGGTCCGCGAGCATCTCTCTCCCCCGGTAGACATCCGGCGCCGACGTCACATCGACGACGAAAGCGCGGGGTAACCGCGGGGCTTGCTCGAGTCTGCACCCACGTAGCGCGACCCGCCTATGCCGTTCGCATGCCGCTGGGCCGGTTCCGGTCAGGGTTCGATCAAACCTGTTGTCCGTGCCCAGCTCCGGACTCGGGTCATGCCTTCGTCGAGGGAGACTTGCGGTCGGTAGCCGAGGGTGGTCTGGATTTTTTCGATGGAGTAGGTGCCGGGGCGGTTGAGTAGTTCCATGGTTCCGGCGCTGAGGTCGGTGGCCTGGCCGATCCGGCGCAGGATCGATCCGGCGATATCGGCCAGTGGGGCGGCGACGGCCATCGGGAGTGTGCGCAGGGTGCCGTTGCTCATGCGGGCCAGTTCGCCGAAGAAGTCGGCGCACCGGACGCCGATTCCGTCGGTGATGTTATAGATCTGGCCTCTCGACCGGTCAGAGGCGAGGACGAGGATCAGGCCGTCGACGAAGTTGTCGATGTAGACCGGGGAGAAGATGCCGTTACCGCCGTCGGGTAGCGGAAAGCCGGTCGGCTTACGCATTTCGGTGACGGGTGAGCGGACCCATACCGAACCCGGCCCCCAGACGTCACCGGGCCGGATCACGGTCACAGCGATCTCGCCGGCCGCGTGGGCGGCGAGCACGACGGCTTCGGAGTTGACCTTCGTATCGGTGTAGACGTCGCCATTGACCTGGACGGGATACGTCTCGTCCACATCGTCGGGGAAGTCGAATCCATAGGCGGCGACCGAGGAGAAGTGGACGAAGCGGGGCACACCGGCGGCGATCGCGGCGCGCAGGACGCGGCTGGTTCCCAGAACGTTGACCCGCCAGGACTGTTCGAGTGGGTAGGCCGCGCCGAGCAGGGCGGCGGTGTGGATGACGATATCGGCGCCGTCGAGGGCACCGGCCCAGGCGCCCGGGTCGGTGGTATCACCGGCGACCACGTCGTGTTCTGTATCGGCGACCAGATCGACACCGCGGACGCGGGCACCGAGGTCGCGTAGCCGCTGGGCCACCGCCCGGCCGATGAATCCATTCGCGCCGGTGATGAGGACGGTCGTGCCGGTCATCGAGGGTGCGGGCCGGTCGTGGTCGCTCATAGGGGTACCGGCCCGGTGATCTGGGCTGCGCCGCCGCCGATGTATTCGACCGGGCCGAGGTTCTGTTCGGCGGACAGGGTGCGGGTGAGGTGGGAGACCAGTGCCGCGTCGAGGATCGAGTGGAAGGTGCCGTCCTCGTTGAAGTTCACGTTGGCGCCGCTGATGCGGAACAGGACGACGGTGTCTTCGGTGTTGGTGTCCGGGCACACCAGGGTGTGGACCGAAGAGCCCGGTTCGAACAGGTAGGAACCCGCGGTCTGCGGCTGGTCACGGTATTCGTCGTAGTGCCAGCTGCCGCTGATGGTCCAGGAGTCGACGACGCCGGTGTGATAGTGCAGCGGGATCCGGGCGCCCGGCGCGAAGGTCGCCAGCACCACCCATTCCCCGTTCTCGATATCCACGCGCAGCGGTTTGAAATGCACCCCGGGGCCGAGGGCGTCACGCACCAGCGGGATGTCCTTCTCGTTCACCGTCAGCAGTTCACCCTGGGGCAGCGCGACCAGCGGCAGCGGAGCGCCGCTGCCGGTCACGGCAGGGCCGGGCACGATCGATGCGGTCATCGGGTGTTCCTTTCGTGGGCGGCGCCACAGTGCGCGCGTTGCCTCCACCTTCTCCGCTCGGCCCGCTGAAGTATTGACAATAGAAGACGAATATTTGACTGTGTAGGACATGTCTGTGATCCGCGGCACGTCGTTGACCGGTTTCGGTGAGCTGGTCACCGAACTCGGGGGCGACCCGGATCCGTTGCTGCGCCGGGCCGGGATCCGGCCCGGCGATATCGAGCGGTTCGACTCGTTCTTCACCTACCGGGCGATGATGCACGTGATGGAGACGGCGGCCGCGGCCACCGCGACCACCGATTTCGGGCTGCGGCTGGGGGCCCGCCAAGGCATCGACATCCTCGGCCCGGTCGGTGTCGCGGCCCGCACCTCGGCGACCGTGGCCGAAGCACTGCAAACCTTCGAACACTACCTGGCCGCCTACAGCCCCGCCATCGGCGTGCACGTCGCACCCCTGCCAGGCGACGAGGTCGCCTTCCTCGAGTTCAAGGTCCTGCTCGCGAACCCACCGGCCCATCCGCAGACCATCGAGTTGTCCCTCGGGGTCACGCTGCAGGTCTTGCGGTTCATGCTGGGATCGCAGTACTCGCCCACCGTTGTGCACCTACCGCACGAACCGCTGTCCTCACGCGAGGAGTACCTGCGGTATTTCGCCTGCACGACTCGATTCGAGCAACGCCGCGCGGGGTTCACGATCCCGGCCCGCGACCTCGAACGCCCACTGGTCCAGGACCAGCAGGCCCACCGTGCCGTGCTGACCTACCTCGACACCGTCATCGACCGCCACGACCACACCGTGCGCACCTCGATCAGGGGACTGGTGCGTCAACTGCTGCCCACCGGCGCCGCGACGCTGACGGTGCTCGCCGCGCAATACCGGATCCACCCCAAATCCCTGCAACGCCGGCTGGCCGCGGAAGGAACCACGTTCGCCGCGCTCGTCGACGACGTCCGCCGCGAGATGGCCCAGCACTACCTCCGCGACACCGGGGTCACCCTGGCCCACCTCGCGCGCGAACTCGGCTACGCCGAACAGAGCGTGCTGACCCGCTCGTGTCGCCGCTGGTTCGGCGCGAGTCCCGCGGTGTTGCGCAAGCGATGGCGTACCGAACACCTGCCGCCCGCGGACCTGCCATAGGGCAGTGCGCCGGACCACTTGCTGTCTTCTGAAATCAACAAAGCGTCCTCCAATGTCAAGACTCAGGGTCGGCTCGTCGGGCACGGTGGCACCACGTAACCAGCAAGGAGCCCCCATGTCGCCCACTTCCGACCCGGACGCACCCAACGCGCAGCACCTACCCGAGCCCGCACGAATGCGTGCGGTGTTGATGCGGGACGCCCGGCTGGAGGTCGCCGAGGTTCCCGAACCCGTACCCGGTCCGGGCGAGGTGCTGGTGGACGTGCTGGCCTGTGGGATCTGCGGCTCGGACCTGCACTGCGCCGCACACGGACCCCAATTCAACGCCGCAACCCAGGGCGCGGCGGGATTCGACCTGCTGGACCTGTCCCGGCCCGTCGTGTTCGGCCATGAGTTCGTCGGCAGAATCGTGTCCTACGGACCCGATACCGCGCAACGCATCCCCGTCGGCCGACGCGTGGTCTCGATGCCGGTCCTGCTGCGAGATCAACCGGTCATGCTCGGTTTCGGTGGCACCGCCACCCCCGGCGGCTATGCCGAGAAGATGGTGCTGTCCGAGCCCCTGCTGATCGAGGTGCCCGACCACCTTCCCACCGAGATCGCCGCCCTCACCGAACCCCTCGCAGTGGCCTACCGCAGCATCGAGCGTGCCGAGACCACCCCTGACACCGTCCCCTTGGTAGTGGGCTGCGGACCCATCGGGCTCGCCGTGATCGCCATCCTGAAAATGCGCGGCCTCGGACCCATCGTCGCCTCCGACTACTCCCCCGAACGCCGCGAACTCGCCCGCCGCCTCGGCGCCGATATCGTCGTCGACCCCCGCCAGGACTCCCCCTTCGACGCCCTGGCGACCGCCGCGACCACCGACGACCCCACCCGGATGGCCGCCCCCACCGCCATCCTCGGGCAGCTACCTCTGCGCCCCACCGTCGCCTTCGAATGCGTCGGCGCCCCCGGACTCATCCAGCAGCTCATCAGCGGTATCCCCGCGGGCTCCCGCATCGTCGTCGCCGGCATCAACCTCGCCTCCGACGAATTCGAGCCGGCCCAGGGCATCCTCAAAGAACTCGATATCCGCTTCTCCCTGTACTACTCCCCCGAGGACTTCGCCGCGACCTTCGCCCACCTGTCCGCCGGTGACCTCGACGCCCGCGCACTACTTACCGGAACCGTCGGCCTCGACGGCGTCGCCGACGCCTTCGACCGCCTGCGCACCGACCCCCACGACGCCAAAATCCTGCTCGACCCGGCACACTGAACCGCCGCGCGACCCCGGATCACCTGAACTCTCAGGCGGCGGGTGCCGATTACCGCGGCGGCTGCACCTCGAACGACGGCATCGCGTACTCGCCGTTCTGCACCGTCACGCTCGGCCCGTACATCCGCAAAATGAGGTAAGCGTCCTTCTCCGGAATCGGCAGGAAGTTCGGATCGGCTGCGCGGGTTTCAGCGTCGGCGCCGAGCTCGAGTGTGTAGTAGCCCTCGGCGTCGGGCGTGAGTGTGCGGTCGCCGCGACTGTGCCGGTTGATCGCGTTGTGGGCCATCAGCCGGTCATCGCTGCCGTAAACGGTGAACGACCAGAACTCACTGACCTCCGGAGACAGGAACCGCGCCCGGTAGGTCTTGCCGCCCGACCCGTTGATCGGCAGCCCGTCCGAACCCGTCTCGACCTTCAGGTACACCGACTCGACCGGGGGCAGACCCCACTGACCGAGGAACGTGCCACACGCGAACAGATCACGCCGCTCACTCTGCAGATCGGCGCGAGTGCCCAGCAGCCGACGCCCGTCGGTCTGCTGTGGTGCCAGCTCACAGATCCGCGCCATCCCCAACTGCTGTCCACGTTCGGCCGCATCGAGCTGTTCGCCGGTGAAATCGGTTCGCCCGGGCGCCAGCCCGATATCGCGATACTCGAAGAGCCAGTTGGCGTCGGCGCGAGGCATCGACCCGGCCGCCAACACGAAATCGACCCGCTGCAACCAGTTCGTCACCGCCGGGTCGGGATAGGTACGGGTGACCGGGTCCGGGCCCGCGACACCGAGGAACGCCGACAGCGTCTCGATCTTCCACCGATCCTGGTATCCCCGAGCAGTCTCGAGATCGTCACCGCCGATGGTCATGACACGGCCCATGACCTTGATCAGATCCGATTCCGAGGACACGACCTCCTCGATACCGTCGGGGACCGCACCGGCCCAGTCTCCGCTGGTGAACAGGAACCGCCCGCCCCGGGCGCCGCGGGTTCGGGACCCGATCATCGCATTGGTGTAGTGACCGAGGTCCATGGTGTGCAGAATCCAATACCGGCCCTCATCGAAATCCGGAACGCTCACCACCACCGGCTCGGCCCCCACATCGAACCAGCCCTGCAGATGCAGCGTGTCGTTGTTGATCGTCGGATGCGCGGTATAGGTGTCATCAGCCAGATCACGCAACAACTGGAACTCGTTCAGCGCCGCACCCGGCGCAATCGTCGTCTCGAACAAGAACTTGTACGCCTCGTCGATCGAATACGCGTACAAATACGCATCCCGGGCCAACTCATCGGAAATCACCACACGAGCACCTCCGAACTCATCGCACTGCACCGACCACCTCATCCCAGGACACCCCACTGCGGCCCCGGGGGATTCGAGAATCAACACATGCAAGACCATTTCGAGGTGGGAAGATTGCATTCCGCCCGGAACCCCGGCGTACCGACCCAGTACAACCGAACCGGACTCCGCCAACCCCGCCGACGCGCCGCCACCCCACCATTCCGGACGAATACTCGCCACCAATACGGCGTATCGGGCTCAGGGTGGAAGCGTGCGGTGTCCTCGGCCCGGTTCACGCACCTGCTTGGCCCTACGTGGCCGGCGGCGCGGGTAACGGACGCACACAGCGCGCCAACGCGACCACCCAGGTCGACTGCCGTGTCCAGCGCGATCAACCGTGGCACGACCCCCGTCCCTCGACGACAATCGACAGATCCATCGCAACCACACGGCATCCAGAGCGGTTCCTCGAGACGATTGCTATCGAACCCGCCGGTCCGGTCTCGGTGGACACAACTGCCCACGCGACCGCATCGATATCGGCCAACGGGATCCAGGACCAAAACGGGGGTAACCGCGGGGCCAGACACAAAAAACAGGTCATTCCCGGTCATAGACCGGGAATGACCTGCTATTTTGTGGAGCTAAGGGGACTCGAACCCCTGACCCCCACACTGCCAGTGTGGTGCGCTACCAGCTGCGCCATAGCCCCGGATATTTGCCGCCGGTTCCCCGGCTGCCTGAACGAAGTTACACCACCTCCACGTCAGGAGCCAAATCGCCTGGATTCCCCGTGAACGCTGAGGTCACGGGGCTACCTGCTGGACCCATTCGGGTTCGTTGACGTCGATCTTGGTGGCGACGTCGAAGACTGCCGGGGTGGCGGCGTCGCCGTCCAGGGCGGCGGCGAGGTCGTCGACCGCGGCGCCTGCCTGGTCCTGGGCCTGGGTGCGGCGGGTTCCGTCGGTGATGCAGTCGAGGGCGGGTTCGGGGGCGCCGGCTCCGGTGGCGAGGGAGGCCAGTTCCTCGTCGGTCAGGCCGGAGCCCTCCTCCGGCTGGCGGTCGGTGAACAGGGTGTCGTGGAACTTCGCGAAGGTGACCGCGGGGCCGGCGTCGGCCACGCATTGCAGGGCGGCGGTGGCCCGGGTGGAGTAGTCGCCGCTGGAGGATTTGGGGTCGAGGAAGTTGACGAAGCGGTAGCGGACCGCGAGTTTGCCTTCGTCGACCTTCTGGGCGATCTCCTGGCCGTAGAGGGTCTCGAGGCTGCCGCAGGCGGGGCACATGGGGTCTTCGTAGATCTCGATGGTTTTGGGCGCTTCGGGGCGGCCCAGGCGGACGCCGCCGTCGCTCTGCAGATCGACGGTGACCGCTTCGTCGCGGACCGTTCCGTAGCCGTCGTTGCGCACCTCGGCGCCGTCGCTGCCCCAGCGGAAGGCGAAGAAGACGATCAGCGCGATCACCACCACGGCGACAGCGCCGAGGGCGTAGGTGGTGCGGCTGGACATGGGACGAGGGGTATAGCCGGGCGACGAATTGCTCACCCGGACCACTCTGCCGCATCCGGGCGAACCGGTCACGCGCGAACCACCCGGGGTGGCCGCGGGCAGGTCACGCCCGGTGCGGTCCGGCACCTCCGGCGGGGAATCCCGCGGCCTCCTCGGCGGCTGCCACGTTCACCTGGGGTTTCTCGCTACCGGAGTCGGTCGGTTGGTCGCCTTCGGGGGTGCGGCGCATGGGTTCGGGGACGATCGTCCAGGCCAGCGCGGCGACGAGCAGCAGCGATCCGGTGACGGCCAGACCCGCGCCGTAGGAGAGCGACTGGGCGATGGCGCCGACGATGATCGGGCCGAGGACGGTGCCGAGATCCTGAGACATCTGGAAACCTGCGAGCATGGTGCCGCCGCGGGCGTTGGCGCCGATGATATCGCCGACCGCCGCCTGCTGGGCGGGGGTGAACAGGCCCGATCCGATGCCGGCGACGAACGAGGTGACCAGCAGCCAGGTCAGGTCGGGGGCGAGGCCCAGGCCGGTGGTGCCGACCGCGCAGATCAGCGCGCCGGAGATCAGCAGCGGGCGCCGGCCGTAATGGTCGGAGAGGCGGCCGGAGAAGAACAGGACGGTCGCGTTGCCGGCGGCGAATACGGTGAGCGCCACCCCGGCCATCCCGGAGGGTTGCCCGAGCACCTCGACCACCAGCAGCGGCACCAGCGCCATCCGCACCCCGAAGACGGCGGCGCCGTTGGCGAAGTTGGACCACAGGGCGGCCCGGTATTCGGGTCGGGCCAGGCCCTGCATGAAGCTGACGGTGCGCACGTCACCGGCGGACTCCGATTCGGTGAGCCGGGAATCGCGGAGGTTGAAATACACCACCGCGACCGCCGCCAGCAGCGCGATCGCGTAGATGAGGAAGGGGGCGCGCAACCCGAACCCGGCGAGTGCGCCGCCCACCAGCGGGCCGGACAGTCCGCCGATGAGGAAACAGGTGGACCACAACCCGGTGACCCGGCCGCGTTCGGCGGGTGGGGAGAGCCGGATCACCAGCGCCATCGAGGAGACGGTGAACATGGTGGAGCCGACGCCGCCGAGTGAGCGCAGCACCATGAGCTGCCAGTAGGTCTGGGCGAAGGCGCTGGCCCCGGTGGAGACCGCGACGATCAGCAACCCGACCAGGTAGATCCGCCGCTCCCCCAGCATCTGCACCAACCGCCCGCTGACCGGGGCGAACAGCAGCCGCATGGCGGCGAAAGCGCTGACGATCGCCGACGCGGCGGCCACCCCGACGCCGAAGCTCAGCGCGAACTGGGGCAGCACCGGCGACACCAGGCCGAATCCGATGGAGATACAGAACGCGGCGCCGATCAGAACCCAGATCTCGCTGGGCAGCGGTGCGCGGCCGGGTTTGCGCCGATGCAGGCGGGCACGCAGCCTGCGGAACGCCGCCGGGTCCGTTCCACCCGATCCGTTGGTGCCCCCGGATCCGGGTCGATCGTTTTTTACGGCGTCACCACTCACCCAGGCAACCAACGCGGGGTCGGGCGTCACAATTCCCGGTGTTATTGGAGCGGCTCCGCCGCTCGAGGTCCGGGCTGGAATTTTGGAGCGGCTCCGCCGCTCGAGGTTCGGCCCTCCTGAGCGTCTGCTGTCAGCCCTCGAGACTCGTGGCTTCGCCACATGCGCTTCGAGGGC